>JAZRMT010000001.1:0-13946 GCA_045647805.1 Eubacteriales bacterium
GAGGAGTAGTCGAGAACGACGGTCTTGCCCTCGCCGTTTTTAGGCGAACCGTAGAGATCGCCCTCGGTAAGTACGTCCGAAACCACGCGAGAGGCAAAAGCACCGATGCTAACCTTTATGTTAAGATAGCCGTTTACCGCACTGACAGAGGCAAACTCCTCGGAGCTTACTGCTGCGGCAAGGGTGTCGGCAATCTGTACGGGAGAGCGGCGGAGCGATTTGGAAAGACGGAAGCAAGGAAGAGCTATGTCTCCCATAGTCTTATCCGGAGGGTACTCCAGCATTGCGAAAATATCGTCGGAAGAGAGCAATCCCTCACCAAAATTACTGTCTACGGCAGATTTAAGAAGCTCTGCCGTTTTTCTTTTAAGCTTTAACATATTTTACCTACCTTAAAGGGAATTCTTCATTTTTACGTATTCCTTGCCCGTGGGATCACCGTTGACCAGCACCGCGGGAATATACCCTGCCATATTAAAGGAGTAAGCAAGTGCCGAAGCAAGTCCGTCGGCAAGATAGAACTCACCGTCCTCTTCAAAGACCTTGACCTCGGGAATGCTCTCACCGGAGTCGAGCCTTGCGCTAAGTGCCGCTATCTGCTCAGAGTCAGCAGTCTCGTCGGGATAATTCAGACGCTCGGGCGAAATAAACACCGCCTTATAGCTACGGTCGTTCTTCCATTTTTCAAAGCCGCTTATTATGCACTCGGCAACCTCGTCGGGAGTTGCGACTGTGGTATCAACTATGAGAGAATAGTTTGAAAGATCCTTGATGTCTACGCCATACTGTGTAAGGTAACGCTTTTTTTCGCTGGCTCTTCTTGCTCGGGTTTGTTCAATAGTTTCCTCGAGAGTAGCCGCATGTTCGCCCTTACGGTTTGCGTTCATTATTCTGAGAGCACTCGTCTCAATGTCGGTGGAAAGATATATCTTAAAGGTACCCTTGGTGAAGTGCCACGCCATTCTGGAGTCGATTATAAGGAGCTTGTCCACGTCGGAGAGAGCCACAAGACCGTCGTCGATCTCGGTATCTATTTCCGGGTGTGTCTCCATATATACGTTAAGCTCGGTAACCGTCATTCCCCGCTTCTCGGCTATGGAACGTACTATCGCACCGGTTGAATAATATTCAGCGCCAAGCTTGTCGATAAGTATGTCGGAAACGGTGCTTTTACCGCTGCCGAGGTCACCTGCGAGTGATATTTTATCCTTCATCGTAATCCCTCCGATTATATTTAACTAAATTATTATAATACAAAACTAATGAAAAGTCAACTCCCTTTTTTGCGGATAGGAAGGAAGGTTGTTTTTGCGGATAGGAAGGAAGGTTTTTTGCGGATAGGAAGGATAGGAAGCATTTTTTTCGGATAGGAAGTGATTAAATAAAATCATAGAGCTGTCCATGCTAAAAAACACAGACAGCCCCGTCTTTGATTGATAGGATCATAGTATCTGGAATTCAGGTAATAGAATCCAAGGTCGGTGTCGTAGTAATAGCCTCTGTAACGGAAGGGGTTAAACTGCGCAGCGGTGTTGCCGCCGTTTGAGTAGGTTACGGTGTGGTTGCCCCACGCGTCGTACTTGTAGGTTACGAGCTTGATTCCGGAGTTGTTGTATACCGCGACGATATCTCCTTGCAGATTCTTTTCGTACCAATAATAGGTCCATGTCCCTTCCGCATATGAGGTCGTCCTGTGCCTCATTCCAATGGGTGAGCCCGTGGAATCGTAGATGAATACTAAAAGATTGTCCCCCCACTTTTCAGCCACTATCTGCGAGCCGTTGAGATAATAGGTATGCTTTATTCCGTTCGTTGTCTTGGAGTTGCGAATTCCGTCGCTGTTATAGGTAAATGCAAAGTTTTGCGTACCTTTCGCGGCGTTTTTCAGACTTCTGCCATCCCACGCGAAGTAGTAGATTGTGCCATTGTTGTAGGTCCCGGGATTGCCAATAGCATCGTAGCTTATGCCGTTACCGTTGTAAGAGGTAAGCATATCTCCCCAAGTACCGGCAGAGTAACCATAGGTCACGGTTGCGGTGGGATTTGTGGGAGTGGTTCCCGCCGCGGTAAGGGCGTAGGTCTTCTTGGACGTTATGTTCCCTGCTTTGTCATATGTGTATAGGTAGGTTTGGTTAAGCAGTCCATTATCCTCTCTTACGAGCTGACCGAGGTTATCGTAGACGTAGCGTATCTGGGTACTGCCGGACACTATCTTAGTAATATTGCCGTTCGCGTCGTAGGTGTAGCTGTAGGAGGTGGAGGTTCCTTTAATGACGCTTTGATAAGCGGATACTAAGCCGGAGGTCTTTCCGTCAACGACCTTGTAGGAATAGCTACGTCTGCCGGTGAAGCCGGAATATGTATGGGTGACAGTACTCAGCCTATCAAAGGCGTCGTATGTATAATTCTCGATAATGAGATCGGTATTACCGTCACTTATGACGCTGCTCTTAAGAGTGCCGTCGTTATTGTAGGAGAAGGAGTGACTTGTATTCAGCTGCGCCATAGAGGAAGCGGTTGAATACTCGAATCTGTGATTTAACGAGCTTACAAGATTCTTGTCATTATAGAATATAAAGATTCCGATATCATTCTTCATATCCTCGGTGTCGTACTCGGAGGAGCCGATCAATCTGTCGTCGGCGTCATAGCTATATACGGTGGTTCTGCCGCTTAGAAGATCGTCTATGCTATGCAGAAGCCCATCCGAGGTGTATCTGTACTCTGCCGCTTGCTTTCTCGTTCCGTCAGAATAAGTATACCATATTTCCTCAAGAATTTCAAGAGAATTATATACATATTCCTCGGCGAAGCCGTTGCCGTAGATCACTTTGATAAGTTTTCCGTTATTTGGGTTATACTCGTAGTCGGCTAAGGTCTTATCTCCCGCCTTGATGACGTCGCTATTTCCGTATACGTCATAGGTGAGAGTATAGGTTGTGGAATCGGTAACGATACTGCTCAGATTTCCGTAGGAATCATAGATATAGCTTACGTTCTCGGTACCGGTCTCTGCCGTATATCCGCTTGTTGAATAGGACGCGGGTTTTGCGCCGGTCAGTCTTCCAAGCCCATCGTAGGTATAGAAGGTACCCGCGCCGCCCGACTGACCTACCTCGGCAAGCAATCTGCCGCTAGAGGTGTCGTAATAATACAGACGAGTGGCGGTTACGCCTCCGTCTCCCTCGGAGAGGAGAGCGCCGAATATCTTAGAGGCTCCGGAGATCTCGTAGGTATAATATCTATATACGGAGTTAGTACCCGAGGAGCCCACGATGCTTACCGATTGTATCTGACCGTAGGCGTTGTAGGTATAGGCGGTGGTACTGTTGACCTTTTTCGTTATCAGGGAGTCGGGGTCCTCTGCCGCAGCGGGATAGTAGGGCAGCCCGGTTGCGGTGTTAGTAAAGTCGTACTCGGTCTCGGTAAGAAGCTTTATACCATCCTCGTCGTAGGCATATTCGGTAATCTTGCCGAAGTCGTTTGCCACCTTAGTCAGGTTGTTATACTCATCGTAATAGTAATAGGTAGAGAGATACAGATCGGTGACAGACTTCAGGTTGCCGTTTTCATAATTTTCATATTCAACGATGCTGTCTTCCGTCGCGTTGGTCACACAGATTCTGTCGAAGGATGCCCTACCGTTGTAGTCGTAGGAAAACTCGCATAAAACGTCGATATATCTTATACAGCGATAGGAATTATTATATTCTTCTTCGGTTGTCGGGTTATACACACCGCTAAAGGAGCCGGAAACGAATTGCCAGCTGCTCGGATTATCAACGAAGGGGAATTCGTGGGTAACTACTACGTCGTTAAGTCCTTCTCCTTGATAGTAATAGACGTTTACCTTTATACCGAAGAACGCCTTGGAGCAAAGAGTGCCGAGCTGCTTTCCGAAGGCGGAAACCATATAGGTTACGTTAGCGTTGGTAAATACCGCGCTTGAGCCGAATGAGCTGATATCAGAAGAGGGGGCTGTAAATATCCTCTGCTTAAAGTATTTCTCGGTATTTCCGGGAGAGCTGATATACATCACGTTGCCGAACAGAGTGCTGTCAGCCATGAGCGTCGCGTAGTTGCCCGCAGCCGTCGTCCATTTGCTTTCGGCACTGCTTATCGCTGTACCCGAGGAATTTATATAAGACGGCTCCATGTGTCCCATCTCAACGAGGTTAAAGGCGCTGTAGCTTATGCCTTCCTCCAGCATTACCTCGTCTACCGTTATCGTAGCGTCGGTGACGGATGAGCCCGCGGTGACGCTCAGGAATATCTTAAGTTCGGTTTCCTCGCTCAGCTCTATTTGCATTGAGCCGCGAAGCTGTTCGGTTACATTCACACCGTCAAGGGCAAATTCCTTCGAGGTTACGGAGGTACCGTCAAGTAAATCCGCGCCGGCGGTCAGAGTGACGTCCGCGGTGCCGTACCCCGTGTACATGAAGGAGAGAGTATAGATTCCTTTATCAAGACGGACGTACTGGTAAGCGCTTTCCGTCTCTCCTGCCGACGGATAGAACATCATAAGGTAGCTTCCGGTACCCAGATTTCCATAATTTGACGACCTGGACGCGCCTACGGTTTGCCAATGAGGGTAGCTATCCTCGAAATCACCGTTTATTAAGAAGTTCGTTCCGCTTCCGCCTACCGCGGTTGCGCGCTTAATATTATTTTTTATGTTCTCCTGATCCTCGTACTCGGCGGTTACGGAGGAGTATACTTCGGTCATCTCGGCATTACCCGAATAGGTTGAGACCGTTCTTCCCTCGTCATCTAGGACGTAGCGGGTTATGAGATCGTCATCGTTCGATATCACGTCGTCGGCGCCGCTGCTTCTTACGTCCGTATAGCCTTTGCCGTAAGTAAAGCTAAGCTGCTGTCCCTTGACGCCTCCTCTGCCGTATTCGACCACCGAGGTTACCTTGCGACCGGAATAATTATAGTTAAGGTAACCGCCGGAAAGCGCATCCTTTGCCAGCGTAAGACAGCCGATTGAGTTATAGGAATAGTTCGCTGTCGCGTCAACGGATATGTCCGTGGTTGTCCCGCTTGTATAATAGGCGCTCCAATTAGGAGAGGAGCTGCCCGTTCCGTGGGCCCTTATAACGGTTCTGAGATAGGTCTTTGCCGTAGAAGAGATGGTGCCGTTATAGGTATCGGAATATTTCAGTATTACAGCTTCCTTACTCGTTTCGTTATAAATAGCGTACAGAGCGCCCGCGCTTGAATACGCAAGCTTAAGCATACTGATGGGGGTTGTCTGTCCCAGTGGCTTAAGGCTTATGCCAGTGGGTCGGTTTGAGCTGTCGTAGGTGATTATAGCCGAATTACCGTACCTGTCGGTTATTTTTTCAAGCTGCCAGGCCTCGCTGACGTCGCTTGAGGGACGGGTAGACAGCTTTAGGAATGATTTGGATATCTTACTTCTGTCGGTTATAGTCAAGGCTGTCGAGCTTGCGGTCATTTCCAAAAGAAGCCCGTCCTCATCGGTATACAGACCCAGCGCCGAATCGTAGTGGAAATAGTGCTGTGTACCGTCTCCGTCCGTGTATACGTAGTAATGGTCGGTACTGCCGTCGGAGGCGGTATAGTATTTCTTTATTACGCTCTCTTGAATATTCAGCTTAAGGCCCTTTCCAAGCGCCGATGAGGCGGTGGCGGTTTGGGCGTTTGGATAAGCGAAGGAATATCCAGCGAACAGCGAATTGTAAACCAAGGAAAGCGTGACGGGCATCAGATAGTCGGTAGTAGTAAGCGTTTCAACGGCGAATACCAGATTACCGTTTGCGTGTGTCACAGTTCCCGAGCCCGCAAGCCCCGCGCTTTGCGACGAACCGGTTAGATAGTCTTCTATTCCCGTTATAATACGGTATCCAATCGTAAAGGCGGGCTGATATCCGGTACCATTTTCAACACTGTAAAACATTGTGTGGGTACTGTTGGAAGAGGTCAAGCAAATACCGTAATTTGCCGTACCGGAGTACCATTCACGCATAGCTGAGGTTATATCCCAAGAGTAGGTTGCCCCGGCTGTATTCACCTCCGCGTAATCCAACATCGAGGTAGCGATAGTTCCCTCGGGAGTATCCGATATCGTGTCGTTCCAACATAGGGTTTCATCCCAGCTTGAGGTTACTTTATACGCGCTTATAACAGCAGATGTCCCCATATAATGCTTCAAGCTCAGGGTTGAGCTTGATATATACGCTCCGAACGGGAGGGTGGGAAGCGAATTAAGCTTGATGTAGGTTTTGGTGGTGCTTGAGGCGTATACTAACGGCGCGTCGGGTATTCCCATCATTGGTCCGTCGTACGCAACATAAAGATCGCTGATGTTATCCGCTCCCGAGCCTATAGTCGGGTCCACGGTTACAGGGAACACTCTTTCCTCGGAATTCATCCACTCGGCGGAAACGGTAACGTTAAGCGTATATTTTCCGCCTCCGGAATCGGTAAGAGTATAGAAGGATGCATCCTCCGGGGCCAGCGTATTTGCCGCGTCGTATACAAGAGGTGCCGGAATATGATATGCGGTATTGCCGTCGGCATCGCTTATCAGAATCTCATCCTCGGAATTAAGAGATGCTGTGAGATTGTTCAGTTTTATTGAAAACGTATAGGCGTAGCTATCCTTTTTTTCCTTAACGATAATATTTTCCTTTACATTCAATGAATGAACAACGTACTCAAGGTCAACTCCGTCAAGGATGTTCTTATAAGTAATTGAAGATTTAAGGTTTTCAAGATTTGTGAGCTTGCCAAGCTGAGTGCTTTCAAGCTCGTCGCTCGAATGGTCGCCCGTCAGCTCTCCAAGGGTCATTTTTTTCGCTCCGACAAGACCCATCGTTATTTTTTTATTTCCGTCGTGAAGGGTAAATAGCTCGTCGTTACCGCTTATTTTCTTCACAAATTTAATTCTTGCGTCCGAGGTTGAATACTCCCCCGACGCTTCGGCAAGCCTATTATTTATGTCCTGCCATTTTCCGTCATCATCCATGTAATGAACCGGGATGTTGTATGACGCGGCTATATATGAACCGTCCCCGAGCTTAAAGTGCTTCACGCTCTCCGTTCTTAGCTCCTGAAGCTCGATGACCTCAACATCTGTGTCAGCGGATGGTATTTCCGCACTTGTCTGCTCATTGATCGCGTTTTCGCCGTCTGTGAAGTCAGTTTCGGCAAGAATCGGCAAGGGCAGGATGTAAAAAATGATAAGTAACGCAAGAATTAAAGAAAATATTTTTGTTTTGTAGCCGAATCCGAATTTTGCTTTCATTTTATTCCTCCTTTTTCTTTGTCGATTTGTCGATTTTTCAAATTAACGCAAAAACAATCAATATAGCCTATATTAAACCATCATAATCCCCCCCTTTTTTCATTCTCTCTACATTTATTATACAATATTTCTTTCCGCTTGGGTGACAAATTTCCTCCAAAAAATTACAATTTACATTTTGTTAATAATATTTACTAAATAAATGAGGTTGCACAAGCGTTAAACGGTAGATTTTCCGGAGGTTTTAAATTTGCTGACAGTTTTTCCGTTTTTTTCATTTTCCGACGAATAAAAGGCGGTAGAAGAGGCAAAAATAGCCTCAGAATTCATTAGGAAAGGAATTAAAAAATGGACAAAAAAATCAAATTCAGCGAGCAACCTACAAGAGTCAAGATCATTTACGGAGTTGTGGTTGCGGTTTTATGCATTACGGCAATTGTCGTAGGCATCGTGGGCGTTGCATCGAGAAAGAGTAACGATGTACCCAACACAACTCCCCCTGTAAACGAGGGGGAGAATAACGGTGAGAGCCTTCTTCCCGGCAAAGATGAAAATCAGGGCAATAGCGGAGAAAACAACGGTGGCACACAGCAGCCTCCCGCCAAGGTCAGCTATGTTTCCCCTCTCGTCGGAAGCATTGCCAAGTCTCACAGCACGGAAATCCCTGTATTTTCCAACACTCTTAACGAGTGGCGAATCCACACGGGAATTGATATCAGCGCCGAGGTTGGCAGCGAGGTGTTTGCGGTCTGCGACGGTACTGTAAGTGCGGTGTATGCACATCCCTTACACGGCAGAACCGTGGAGGTCACACATTCCGCAGGGATCGTGAGCGTTTATTCCAATCTTTCGGCCGACGGTCTTTCTGTAAACGTGGGTGACACGGTGGCATCGGGAGATAAGATCGGACTTGTTGGCGACACCTCGCTTACCGAGCTTGCCGACGAGCCTCATCTCCACTTTGAAATGAAGGTTAACGGAGTCAGCGTAAATCCTCTCGATTATATCTCCGAGGAGTCAAAGCAGGCTTCTCTCGGTATTACGGGTGCGTAAAACAAATTATTGCCTGAAATTATTGACATCGACAAAATATTGTGATATAATTTAGGCAAATTCAGCGGAGGCTTCGCAGAATGTGGAGCCTTCGTTTTTTTAAAAAGGATTTTCAGATGAAAAACATTGCGATACTCGGCTTCGGCGTCGTCGGTGGCGGCGTTGCCGACCTACTTACAAAAAACGAAAAGGAATGCAAAGCACTGGGCGGCGACGATATCAACATCAAGTATATTCTTGATCTCAGAGATTTCCCCGATTCGCCCTTTGCTGACAGAATAGTACACGATTACGATATCATTGCTTCGGATCCCGAGGTTGATACGGTAATTGAGGTTATGGGCGGTTCACATCCCGCATATGAATTTACCGTAAAGGCACTCAAGGCAAAGAAGAACGTTATCACCTCCAACAAAGTGGTGGTTGCCAACTTCGGCGACGAGTTCCTCAGACTTGCTAAAGAAAATGGAGTTTCCTATCGCTTCGAGGCATCGGTTGGCGGCGGTATTCCCGTGCTGTCTCCCATTATCAGCTGTGTCGGACAGAATAAGATAACCGAAATACGCGGAATTCTCAACGGAACCACCAACTATATTCTTACAAAGATGTTCTCCTTCGGTGACAGCTTTGAGGCATCGCTCAAGGATGCTCAGGAAAGAGGCTATGCCGAGAGGAATCCCGATGCTGACATCCTCGGAACGGATGCCTGCCGTAAGATAGCTATTCTCGGCGCTCTCGTATCGGGCAAGCTTATTCCTACCGAAAAAATACACACCGAGGGAATCACCGCAATTCGTGCAGAGGACGTTGTTGCTTCGGAGAAGGTAGGTCTTAAGATCAAGCTTCTCGGAAGATGCATAATAGGTGACGAGGGAATTCACATTATGGTTGCCCCCTTCATGATGGACGAGAGTTCTCCTCTTTCCACTGTCTCGGGCGTATATAACGCTGTTGAGGTCATTGGCGAGCCTATCAAGAGTGCTATGTTCTATGGCCCGGGTGCAGGTGCGGGACCTACCGCATCGGCAGTTGTCGGAGATCTAATGCAGATAATGCAATCGGGTGTTAACTGTGCGGCACCGATCATGAAAAAGGATGCCGACGGAGCACTCGACTTCGAAAGCTTTGTCTGCCGTTCTTACATTGCAGTCAAGGGCGGTTGCCAGAACTGCGTTAAGGATGCTTTCGGTGAGGTAAGCTTCATCGACGCAGACGGCGAGATTGCCTTTATTACAGAAGAGATGAGCGAAAAGGACACGCTCGCCGCTATTTCCAAGCTTACCGACAAGGGAATCCAGTTCAAATCCAGAATCAGACTTCTTTAATACGGAGGAAGAACATATGAATATGCAGCCATTTGATCATAACAGCGAGCTTGCTAAAGCGGCTACACCTTCTTTGAAGTATAAGGGAGACGAGCCCTTTCACGATTGGCAGGTAAAGGCGAGGGCTAAGCTTATTCAGCTTCTCGGCATTGACAGAATAAAAAGAGCAACAGACACAAAATTCAACATTGAATACGTTAAGGAAGAGGAGGAGTACACCGAGTACCGCTTCACTCTTGAGCCCGAGGTAGGATACACCTTCCCCTCTGTCATGCGTGTTCCCAAAGGAATTTGCGGAAAGCTTCCCGTAATGATCTGTCTGCAAGGACATTCCACGGGTATGCACATTTCTCTCGGTACTCCGAAATACGAAAGAGATATTAAGTCTATTTCCGGCGGAGACAGAGATTTCTGTGTCAGAGCTGTCAAGGAGGGCTACGTTGCCATCGCAGTTGAGCAGAGAAACTTCGGAGAATGCGGCGGCAAGGGTGCTGACGGCCCCTACTGCTTATATTCCACTATGGTTGCCTTCATGCTCGGCAGAACCACGATCGGAGAGAGAGTTGTTGACATTTCAACGGTTATAGATGCCGTTACCGAGAAGTTCGACTTTGTTGATTCGTCTAGAATCAACGTTATGGGTAATTCGGGCGGAGGTACGGCTACCTTCTATGCGGCGGCAATTGACGAGAGAATAAAAATGGCTATTCCCTCCTGTGCTTACTGCACATACAAGGATTCCATTGCGGCAATGCCTCATTGCAGCTGTAACTTTATTCCCGGAATTCTCGATTACTTTGAAATGGAGGATATCTCCGGACTTATCGCTCCGAGAAAGCTGATAGTTGTCAACGGAGCCAAGGACGACATCTTCCCCGAGCATGGCGTAAAGGCGGCATATGAGACTACCAAGAAGCTTTACTTTGCGTCGGGTGCACCGAATATGTGCCGTTTGGTTACCGGTCCCGAGGGACACAGATTCTACGCAGATGCGGCATGGCCCATTATACACGAGCTTGCCGATCTTGATTAAAAACGAGCTAATAAAACTAATATAGCCCCGGCTTTTGTGCAGGGGCAAACGAAAAAGAGGGAAGTTCTTTTCCCTCTTTTTTCATTAATTAAATATTTAATGTAAGCCTTTTGACAGACGAGCTTTCTTTCATTATAAGCGACAAGGTTAAAACCGACATAAACAGAATTATAATATCGGTGAGAGCCAGGAGCATACCATCCGCAAAAACCGTTCCCAAAGCAATAAATATGAAAAAGGAAATTTTGAAAAGAGAAGAAAAACGCCCCGAAAACAGATAGCTCGTGCATTTTTCACCGTAATAAAACCAGCAGGTAACCGTAGCATAAGCAAATGACAGTATACAAAGAACGAGAAGGAGCATACCAACGACACCAAGCGTACCGAAAACAGCCTCGGAAATAAGCGACATAGGCGATATGAAGGAGCCGGTATCCCTTACGGAGGTGAGTATCATAAAGGCTGTCAAAGGACACAAAACAATTGTATCAAAGAACACCTCGCACATTCCGTAAAGTCCTGCATCCCGAGGATGACGCTCCTTGGATCTTGAATGTGCCATTGCAGAGGTGCCTACACCTGCTTCATTTGAGAGTATTCCTCTTGCGAACCCCTCTTTTATGCCCTTTGAAATCAAAAAAGAGCTTATTCCACCCACTCCCGAAAGAGGAGAAAAGGCTTCGGAGATTACCGCCAAGGCAGCATCGTCAATATACGAACAATTCTTAAAAATCACTGCAATTGCAAGCAATATGTAAATAATTGTTGTCAAAGGAATGACAAGCGAGGTCGCTTTTTCTATTTTGTTTGCTCCTCCCATGACAGAAAATGCAATCAACGCTGAGAAAAGAAGAGAAAACACCAGTCCACTTGTACCAAAGAGATCGTTGCATACGCCATACGCCGCCTTACTCTGAACCGCAGCCCCCATAAAGAGGGCGAGAAAAAGGCAGAGACCTGTATATACGTATGACAGTACCCGTCCGATTGAGCCGTTAAAGGAGGATCTGATCACAAGGTGCATTCCTCCGTCGGTTTCGGTCAGGGTATTTTGAGCAAGCAGAGCCTCGGCATATTTTATTATCATAGAAAACAGTCCGGAAACAAGAAGCCAGAATACACTGCCTGCCCCACCTATTATTATTCCTGCGGCGACTCCGAATATATTTCCTACTCCGAGGGTTCCTGCAAGGGCGAGATACAGGCTTTTTCTGTTTTCGGCTATTTTTAATGATTTAAAGAAACGTTTTGCAGTTTTCATCGGGTGAAGCAGAAAGAAAAATCTCAGCTTTATCAGTAAATAAACACCTGCAAAGCTGACGAGAATGGGCAAAATCACGGAAATATTCATAAAAAAAGAACCTCCGCTCTATCCTATGCGGAGGTTTTTAAGTTTAGAAGCGAGCTTCAATGCCTGTCGATTTGTAAATTTTATCCACAGACAGCTGAACCTTTTCTGTCAGCTCAAGGTAAGGGACGTGGGATTCTTCGCCCTTGACCATTTTAATAAACGCCTCTATTTCGTAGACCATATTGTTGTCATTTTTTTCAAGACTAAGCTCTGTTCTTTCACCGCTTCGCAATACAACAGTCATTTTAGTCGGTTGAGTGAGCTTATCAATAAGAATCGAACCGTCCTCGCCCTCGATGACCGACGGATTTGTGCTGTTTGCGATTTTAGAATAAATTACCGTGACGAGCTTATCGCCGTAGGAAAGAATTGCACTTCCCTCTCCCTCGAACCCGTTATGAAGGAAAAGCGAGGCTGATGCAATATCGCTTGGCGTACCGAAGAGATCAACGGCTATATTCAAGGGATATATGCCGATATCCGAGAGTGCCGAGTTCTTCATTTTCGGATCGAAGGCATTTGTAAGAATCCCCTCTTTGAAGCGGTCGTACCTTGAAGAATACTGACAGAATTCGAGGGTTGCTCTGCGAACTCTGCCTATTCTGCCCATTGCCTCTCTGAGCAGACGATAGGACGGATCAAAGGTCGGACGCATTGCCTCGAGAAGCACCTTTCCGTATTTTTCAGAAGCCGACTTCATCTCGTAAAAGTCGCAAAGGGCGGGTGCCATCATCTTTTCACACAAAACGTGGTAGCCCGATTTCATCGCTTTTACCGAATGCTCGGGATGCAGAAGCGTGGGAGAAGCAACGTATACCGCATCAAAATCCCCCGAAGAAAGCATAAGCGAATAATCGTTGTATACCTTAGGTATTCCGTGTTTTTCGGCAAAGGAATTGCCCGTTTCCGCAGCTCTTGAATATACGGCGGTTATTTCGGCATTACTTATTCTTTTTACCGCATCGGCAAAGTTATCGCTGATGAAGTTAGTTCCTATTACCGCAAATTTCATCAAAGAAGCCCCGAAATAAGCCTATACGCAACAAAGCCCAAGGCTGCTATGAATATAAGTGCGGCTACTACGTTAAATATCTTGTCGAACTTCGCCTGTTTACGCTTTTCCTCCTCGTCGAGAGCTCTGTCCTCCTCGGTTTCAAGAAGCTCCTCGGGAATCTCGTCAAGCTCACCGTCCTCGGCAGACGAGGAGTCAGACGCACCGTTTTCATCGTCGGATTCTTCTCCGTCAAGCTCTTCTTCGGGATCGTACTCTCCGCTTTCTATTCTCTTTGCTCTGTCAGCTGCCTCGGAAAGAATACCGTTCATCGTACCCACGGTAAGATCGTCTGCCTCGTTAGCTGTCATACGCTCGCCAAGACGCCTCATAGCCTCTCTTATTTTTGCGACATCGGAATCGGTGGTAACGGTATCTAAGTCACTCTCGCAATCCGCACAAAGAAGTCTGGGTATTCCATAGGCACCGTACGCCAAAACAGGAGCATTCTCCTCCACCTTTTTCGAGCAGACGCTGCAATAAGCATTATTATCACTCATTTTTTCAAGCTCCCCCTTATCTGAGCCTTAAAGAAGGCTACGTATTCCTCTCTGAGCTCCTTTTGTTCCTTTTTCTCTTCCTCGGTAAGCTCTCTTTGCTTCGATATTCTTCCGAGCTCGTTTATTCTGTCAATTTTTGTTTTTTCCATTTTCGTTTCCCAGTCAAGAGGTTTTATAGTGCTTGGCAAGTCCGCCCGCCGCGGTTTCTCTGTAAAGATGCGAAAGATCCTTGCCTGTTTCATACATAGTTTTAATAACCAGATCGAGAGATATCTTTCTTGAGCCCGAAAGGAAGTTAGCAAGGCTCATTGCGTTGATAGCCCTCATTGCCGCAACCGCGTTACGCTCTATACACGGTAT
>JAZRMT010000002.1:0-21193 GCA_045647805.1 Eubacteriales bacterium
GGCGCCATTGGCTTCCAAATGCGCGCGGGTGGACACGAGCGCATCCTCCTGGATATCGAAGGCGTAAACTTTGCCCGACGCACCTACGGTTTTGGAGAGAAAGAGCGTATCGTTTCCGTTGCCCATAGTGAAATCCACCGCAACGTCACCTTCACCGAGATGTTCAAGTATAAAATGCTTATGAAGTCCTACCAAATCAACCATTTTAAGTTCCTTTCTTTTGACGTCGTCCCGGTCCTCAAGAGAGAGAATCAAGCTCCTCGTCGGTCATAGGAGAAACGTATGCCGTATAATTCGTTTTATAGGTAACGAATCCCGGCTTTGATCCTCCCGGCTTTTTCAGATTTCTGACTCGTGTATAATCCACCGCAATATTATTGCCCTTTGCCTTGGAATATCTTGCGGCAATCCTCGCCGCAAAGGTATAATCCTCGTCTTCCGGCTCCTTTCCGTCCGTAACAAGTATAACGTGAGAGCCGGGGATATCCTTGGTGTGGAACCAAATATCCTCTTTATCAGCCATTTTATGAGAAAGGTGATCGTTCTGAACGTTATTTTTACCGACAAAAAGAGTCATTCCGGAGGGTGTTGCAAGCCGAAGCGGCGTTGGCTTTATCTGCTTTGGAGGCTTATAGCCTCTAAGCTTTGAGGAATAGCCCGAGCGATACAGTTCATCTCTTATTTCGGCAACGTCGCTTTCGCACTCGGCACGCTCGAGGAAATCTCTTACGGTCTCGAGATATTTAAGCTCGTCCTCCCAGGTTTTTATCTGTTCGGTCAACACAACCTTTGCAGTTTTGCATTTGTTATACTGCTTATACATTTTTTGTGCGTTCTTAGACGGGGAAAGACGTGGATCCAGCTTAATTTCTATTTCGGGACATTGCTCGTCATAGTAGTCCACAGTGACAAAGGACTCCATTCCCCTCTCAAGCTTATACAGATTAGCGGTTATAAGATCTCCGTATTTTTTATACTCCTCGCCTCTTTCACTGTCTCGGAGAGCCGAGCGCTGAATATCCAGCTTTCTTTCGGTTCTGGCAACGGCATTCTGTAAGAGGTTCGTTATATCTCTTGCACGCTGATGAATATGCTCGAGGCGATCCTTCTCTTCAAAATAGAAATCAAAGAGCTCGCCGAGACTTTCAAAATGCTTTATTCTCGCCTTCGGCAGATAGGTTATATCCATATATGAATAATCTATGGGCTTGCCGTCCTCGGAAACCGCCGCCGTAGGAGTATACCTTTCCTCGATAAGCAGATTCTGCCACTCAAGGAACACCTCGTAGAATTTCTCGGGATCAATATTAATTATAGGAGTATCTATTTCTCCCGATGCACGGTAGACCAGCTCGTGAGCTATCTGCGTTGCAATACCCGAATAGGTGCCTGTGATGAATTTTTCTCCGCTCCTCTCGCCTCCGAAGCAGGCAAGCTTTTCAAAGAACAACGCTCTATCGATAACAAGAGGGGAAAGCTTATCCGGCTTGTCGGGAATCTGATACTTAAGACCGGGTAAAACCTGACGAACGGTGCTTGCCGCAAAATCTATTATTTTAAGTGCCGTAAGTATCTTCTCGTCACCGTCAACAATTACAAGATTAGCATATTTGCCCATTATCTCGCAAATTACCTTTTTCTGTGCCGAAAAGCCCATTTCGTCATAGCAAGAAACGGTAAATTCAGCAATTCGGTCAAAGCCTATTTGCCTTACTCCGGTGATCTTTGCTCCGACAAAATATTTGCGAAGAAGCATACAAAACATAGGAGGAGACTTAGGATTTTCCTTTTGCTTATCCGAAAGCTGAAGCCTCGGTGCATTAGGTCCAACGTTAAATACCAGACGCCTGGAGCTTCTTCCGTAATGGATCACCATATCTATCTCATCGTTCCTCGGCTGAAGAACCTTCTCAATTTTTGCCTCCGGGAACTGCGTGACAAACTCGGACAATACTGCACGCATCATACAAGCATCAAAAGCCATTACTTCCCCTCCTTTTTAATTTTACTTTTATTATTTTAGCACAATAGGCAAAAATAGTCAACAGACTTAAAAATTATTCCTTTGCAAATCTCTGAAATCAGCTTTGATCGAAAGAATATAGCAGATATTTTCCGAAATTTTCAAAGAAAACAGTTCCCTCATCGGTAGATATTCGAATTTTATCGCACCTCTTGCCATAAGAAAGCCCGGTTGCCACCGCAACTGCAGATGCAAGGGCAAAAAACGTAGTCTTTTTTGTATTTGCCGCCCATCTCATTGTCACTCCCTCTTCGGAAATCGAATAGCAAACGGCAATGTCGCATCCTTCGCATTCCTTGCGGTAAAGCAGCCTCTTCAGATTTTCGGCAGAAAAAAGCTCGGTATCATAGCATTCGACGACTCTTGCGGAAATGTTTTCAAGCACGAATTCCGCAATATTAAGCTCTATATTATCTACATTTATCGCCATTTTTGAACATAATTCTTTACATTTCGGAATCAAAACACATATTTCCCCGTCATTTCCCTTTTTTATTGCCGTGAGAATTTTGTTTCCGCATTTCACCGTCAGCTCATCGAGCGGTAGTCCTCGGTAATCAAGAATGAATTTTGCCGCCGCCAGAACGAACGAAAACGGCGAGGCAGGATCGTTTTCAACAAACGCAGGCGAGCTTACAGCTACATCGGCATTTAAATCGGGCGCTATATATAACGGGATATTGGGGCTTTTTTCGGATAACGGGGCTGAATTTTGCGGCAAATTCGAAAGTGGGATAACGTCAAATCTATCAAACCCCGTTCCTATCGTATAGGAAGTAATTATTATCCCTCCTTTATAAAAGAGTTGGGCATCGGAGCTTTCATGCTCCAATGCCCATTATCATTATATTAAGAACGTGCCGTCGTGGTTAAAGAGTTGCCGCGACTTCCTTGATAATTTCGCACGCACGGATTGCTAACTCCTCCCGACCGTTGATCAGAGTACCGTCGATCACCTCTGTCAAAAGCCTTTGTAATACACTGCCTATATCTCTTCCGACAGCTCCCATGCCCAAAAGATCGTTGCCGTTTATCCTGAGATGCGATATTTTATAAGGACGGTTTTCGGCAATATATTTTTCAAGGAGCGCTTTGGTATCTGCCCCTTTATTAAGAACCAACCTCTCTACCGACACGGTAAGACCTGCCGCATCCTCTCCGACAGAGTTGAGAAGCCGACCTATGCCGACTTCAGAAAAGGTATCATACACACCGACAGAATCAAGAGCGGCTGCTCCAAGCTCGACTGTTCTCGAATCGGTCTTGAGCCTCTTCATTGCTCTTCGGTATTCCTCGGAGCTCTTACCGCTTATATAGAAGAGTGAAATCAGCCGTGTCATATAATCGTATTCTGAAAAATCTCGGAGCACGGATATTTCCGCATCGGCAATTTCCGGAAGGAATACTCTGATGACGTCCGAAAATTCGGATAATACTCCGGTCGCAAAGTCACCCGACAAAAGCTTATGCCACTCGGTGTATATCCTCTCGACAGAAACCATTCCGAGAAGTTCCTTATGCTTGTGCATAGCGGCAGCGGTTGCCTCCTCTATCTCAAAGCCGAGCCTTGCGGCAAAGCGAACTCCTCTGAGAATTCTGAGAGCATCCTCGGTAAACCTCTTTTCAGGCTCACCGACCGTACGGATTATCCCACTATTAATATCTCTTTCTCCGCCGAAGGGATCGGTAATACCATCCTTAGGATTATATGCTATCGCATTCATCGTAAAATCACGGCGGGAAAGATCCTCCTCTATCAAGGTAGTGAAGTATACGCTCTCGGGATGACGGGCATCCTTATATTCACCGTCAATACGGTAGGTGGTTATTTCATAAGGGGAGCCGTTAAGTATAAGCGTTACCGTTCCGTGTTTTATACCCGTATCCACGGTTTTAAAATCCGAAAACACCGCCTTGGTCTCTTCCGGGGTAGCAGCGGTGGTTATATCATAGTCATCAGGGATCTTGCCGAGAAGATAGTCTCTGACGGGCCCGCCTACAACGTCGGCGCGATAACCGAATGCCTCGAGCCTTGAAATTATGAATTTTACGTCATCGGTAAGTATCATACGCCGACCTCCTTTTTATTTCTATTCTATCACTTCTCGGGACTTTTGTCAACGTAGGTTTAGGATTATCATACTAAAAAACTTGACAATGCGATCCCGAGGAGATATAATATGTATATATTGTTAAAAAAAGAGGTTACGGCATGCTTGACGTAAAGAAACTACTTGCTAATAGAGGTGTTCCCGACGCACTTATTATGAATTCGGGAAAAAGGGTGTCTGATATAAATGACTTTGAGACACGGCGTAAGGAAATCAAAAAAATTCTTATGGAGGAGGAATACGGAATCATCCCTCCCGCACCTGACAGTATGAAGGTTGAGCTTATAAATGAGGACGAGAGGTTCTGCGCAGGAAAGGCTCCCTTGAAAAAGCTTTCCTTCATTTGCAGGATAGGAGATAAGGAATTCGCCTTTCCGGTATCTGCTGTCATTCCTAAGGATAAGACCAACCTCCCCGCCTTTGTGCATATCAACTTCCGTCCTGACGTTCCGGATAAATATATGCTCTCCGAGGAGATCGCCGACAGAGGATACGCCGTATTTTCATTCTACTATGAGGATATAGCAAAGGATTCCCCGGATTTCAGATCCGCCTTGGCAAAGTATCTTTGCGGCTCGAGAAGACGTAAGAACGCTCCCGGAAAGATTGCGATGTGGGCTTGGGCGGCAATGCGTATTATGGACCATCTTCAAACGCTTCCCGAAATTGACAAGGACAGCATTGCAGTGGTCGGCCACTCCAGGCTTGGAAAAACGGCTCTTGTTACCGGTGCATTTGACGAAAGATTCAAATACGTAATATCCAACGATTCGGGTTGCTCCGGTGCCGCGATTTCAAGAGGCAAGGGCGGAGAAAGTGTGGAGCGTATTACCACAGTATTCCCCTTCTGGTTCTGCCCCCGATACGTTGAAAACAGAGATAAATATGAGTCACGGGGCTACGATCAGAATTTCCTTCTTACCCTTTCGGTACCAAGGCATATCATCGTCGGTTCTGCCGAGGAAGATCTGTGGGCAGATCCCATCAGTGAATTTCTCTGTCTTGCGTCGGTCAACGATGCTTATCAGCTGTTTGGAAAACGTGGGTTGGTCTATGAAGATGAGATTCCCACGGCAAAGAGCCTTCTCGGTGAAGGTGACTCCTGCTACCACATCAGACACGGCATGCATTATTTCAGCCGTGAGGACTGGAATGCCTATATGGATTACATAGATAAATGCCGAAATAAATAGGAAAATGCCGATTTTGACACGTTCAGTTGTCATTATCGGCATTTTTATTTAAATCTTGTTGCATATCCGCATTTTTTGCACAGTTCCTCGGTGGCGCATCTTTTTTGAAAGCCCTCACGCATCGCATTGGCACGAGGAGAGTTCAAAATTGAGCACAGATCATCGGTATATGCGTTACCGAGCGATATCACTCCCTCTCGGTCAAGGCAACACGGGATAACGGTTCCGTCACAGAGTATTCCGAAGTGATCGAAAAGACCATAGCAGAACACCTTACCGCCGTTTTCCTTAGCCTCTTTATCCGGCCATTCAAAGCGTTCACCGTACTCGAGATGCAGTTTATGGCGTATTCTTGCCCCTCTGCTGCCACGCTTCCATTCCCCGGGAAGTCTTTCGCGGAAGAAATCCTCCGTCCTGATATTTCTGCCCTCGTCATACCCCTCGTTCCAAAGACGCAGAACCGTAAGTATGCCGGCATCTGCCGAGCGGGATGCAAAATCTGCTATATCGGCAAGGTATGAGTAATACCGCTCATCACTTCCGTCCTCAAAGCTATGAACCGATATGTTTATCTTGTATAGACCGCTGTCAAGAAGCTCCTCTCCTCTTGTGGAGAGCAGGGTCCCGTTGGTGGTTATAGCACACTTGAACCCCATATCCCGGGCGGTACGGACAATCCTCGGAAGCTCCGGATGAGTCAGCGGTTCACCCATTACGTGAAGATACAAATACTCGGTAATTCCCCGAAGCTTTTCACAGAGCAAAGCAAACTCATCGAGACTAATAAAGCGGTGAGATCGCTTCGTACCGGGACAAAAGGAGCAATTACGGTTACAAACGGTGGTTATTTCAACGTAAGCACGGGAATATTTGGTCTTTATCATCGTCTTTACTCCTTTCTTTCGGCATTATTCTACCATAAAAAGCCATAAAAAGCAATAGCTTTTGTCTAATTTGCGGATTGACAGAATCGCCGACTTCTAGTATAATATTCTTATCAATTATACCGAGGTAAAGTATGATTTTCAGGAAAGCGACCGAGGCGGACGCCGCTGCCGCCAACGAAATATACGTTGAAGCCAGAAAATACATGAGGGCTTCCGGCAATCTTTATCAATGGCCTTTGGAATATCCCGGAGTGAAGGACATTCTTGATGATATCCCGCTGGGAACAAGCTACGTTATAGAGGATGAGGGTGAAATTGTCGGTGTATTCCACTTCCACGTAGGTACCGATCCTACATATATGGTTATTAACGACGGAAGCTGGAAAAACGATGATCCGTACGCTGTTATCCATCGTGTTGCCGTCAAGTATCACGGCAGGGGAATTGCGGATTTCATTTACTCCGAATGCTACAAGCTCTTCCCTAACCTAAAAATAGACACCCACAAAGACAATCTTCCTATGCGTAAGAGCCTTGAGAAAAACGGCTTTGAATACTGTGGAATTACGCATCTTCTTAACGGTGAGGAGAGACTTGCCTATCAGAAGGTACCCGGAAAAGAATAATATAAAGAGACCGACTTCAAAATGCGTATCAAGCCCAAAGGTTAAACACTGTTTCGGGGCATATTGAAGGATCGGTCTTTTTGTTTTTTTATATCTTTATTAAGATTCAAAAAAATCCACCTCACCTAAGGCAGTAAGCATATAATACGCCCCCCTGTATCGTTAAACCACTAGCCATGTTTGCCCCGCTGTTCATACCGTATAAATCGGAATCAAAGCAGTATAGGTTCACTTCCCTTCGTTTTTTACTGCTTTTTCGAGTATTTCCCGTGTTTTTCTTTGATTATGGCAACCGAAATATAGCTATTCAACCGTCTCTTTCAAAAAACAGGACAACTTTTCGATAAAAAATATATTTAAACAATTTAGCAAAAACACCTTGACAAACCGAAAAAAATTTAGTATAATATCATGCGTATGTAGGGGTATAGCTCAGTTGGTAGAGTACTGGTCTCCAAAACCATGGGTCGTGGGTTCAAGTCCTTCTGCCCCTGCCAAAGAAATAGGAATAGGACGTATAGCGTTCTGTTCCTTTTTCTTTTACTGGGGGTTGGAGGACTTGAAGGGGAGCGGTAGTGAATGACAGTCCGGTGGACTGTCAGAGCCGCGGAATGGCTTTGCCCGCAGGCAAAGAAGCCTTCTTCCCCTGCCAAAGAAATAGGAATAGGACGTATAGCGTTCTGTTTCTTTTTCTTTTACCGGGGGTTGGAGGACTTGAAGAATGCTTCGCATCCCCGACGGCTCGCAAGCATAGTCGTCTCACGCGCAGCTTTGCCGCTTCTGATACTCCTTGTTTTGCTCGGGCGCGTCACGAAAAACAGTTATTTTGCCCGCCCTCTGCAAAAAAATCGACAAGCTTCTTTCAAAACTTGTCGAATTTTATTTTTTCTCTTCACTTTTCACTAAAAGATCCTGTCGATTTCAGACAAGCAATAGGTAATACCTAATAGTAAAAAGATATGTTTTTTATGCACTATCTCAAATGCAACTTAACAACATTTTTTGCACGATTTATTAAAAATATATTGCAAAACCGTAGTATTTTTGCTACAATTAAGATTAATAAACATTTTCGAGGGTTTGCGTTTCTTCCGAAAATATTAAATTTCGACTATTCACTCTCGTGCATCGTAAATATGCCTTTTCTATGCAGACACGCTGCCTTGAATACATTGATATTACCGTCTGCCTCGAAGGTAAAATGAACTATTATCTTAACGGCGAGCGTATAGAGCTTCACGCAGGCGACGCAATCGTTTTTCCCAAAGGCTCGACCCGTATGCGAGCTCGGTCCGAGACTCCCGTCAGCTATGCGAGCTTCAATGTCATTGTACCGAGCGATACCCACATTGAGATATCCGGGCTTGTCGTTGGTGCGGCAGACAACAAATTAGCCTATCTTATTGAGCTGTTTTCGTCTGAATGGATATCCACAACACCGCGCAGGCCTGACAAATGCGCAGCTCTTTTCACCTACATATACAACAGCTTGCTTGACTCAAGAAATGTTGATGAAAATTTGCACGTAAAGCAAATAAAGCACTATATCAAGGAGAACATCTCAAAAGAAATCTGCCTTACCACACTTTCCGAGCTGCTGCATTTCGCGCCGCAGTATATATGCTACCTCTTCAAGAAAAACACAGGAATGACTATCACTGAGTACATAAATCAAGAACGTGTGAAAAAAGCAAAGCAACTGATTCTATCAACCGACTCACCGCTTTATACTATTTCTGAGCTTTGCGGATTTACAAACTATAATTATTTTTCAAACACATTCAGGAAAATAACCGGTACCGGACCCGCGGGATACCGAAAACACACTAAATAAATTTAATATCATTCACAAAATCATCTATGGCAACAGATAGGAGAACATTATGAAGCTTGCTACGTCAACCGGGGATTTTATTCGGTACGAGGTGTCACAGCTTGACGCACTCACTTATATAAAAGAAGCCGGTTTTTCTTACGCCGACTACAATTTTCATATGGATTATGTTCGTAAAAACGGAGTATATTCCCGAGATTTTGAGAGTCACTTCGTCAAGATCGCAGATCACGCACAGGAAACGGGAATAAAACTCGTTCAGGCTCACGCTCCGATGGGTGATCCAATCTCGGAAGATATTTCCGATTTTGTTAAAGACACTATTCTGTGCGTTGATGCCTGCGGAGCTTGGGGGATTCCCAATCTTGTAGTCCATTCGGGATACTTAGCCGGGCTCAGCAAAGAAGAGACCTTCGAGGAAAACAAGAAATTTTTTGAGCCTGTACTTGAGCACGCAGAAAAATACGGGATTAATATATTGACGGAAAATTTCAACAAAATGTGCTTGCCCGACACATATTGGATCGATAACGCCACCGATCTTCTCGAGCTTATCGAATATATCGACCACCCGCTTTTCCACGCCGTTTGGGACGTGGGGCACGCAAATCTCCAAGAAATGTCGCAGGATGAGGAATTACGTATTGTAGGTAAACACGTCAAGGCACTTCACATTCAGGACAACAAGGGGATCCTTGATGATCATCTGATGCCCTTTCTCGGAACTATGAATATGGATGCGATCATTCACGGACTTTTTGATATCGGCTACAATGGTTATTTCACCTTTGAGGTGGGCGGAATATTTACCCCTCCGACGGAAAGGCGCCCCTTCTCCACCGACACTCGTCTGCTTGCGGAGCCTTTAGCATTAAAGAGGGCTATGGAGCGTTGCCTTTTCGAGTTAGGAAAAACCGTGCTTGAGGCATATAATTGCTTTGAAAAGTGATTGTATGACAACT
This sequence comes from Eubacteriales bacterium, assembly GCA_045647805.1. Taxonomy (GTDB): domain Bacteria; phylum Bacillota; class Clostridia; order Oscillospirales; family CAG-272; genus UBA1740. The sequence continues at coordinate 9,637 of JAZRMT010000002.1, forward strand.
ACACGTTACAAAAAGACTGTCTTGCACTAAATTCAAGCAAAATCGCAAAAAGCAGATTTGTGTTTTTTAGTGCAAGACAGTTTTTATTTAGATGCTTTAATTCTTTCGTTAAGCTCATCAACGAAACGTGCGTTATCAACCACGCTGACCGCCGTTACGTCAAAGCGATTGTATTTGACCGTAACTTGCTCCAAGGAATTTTTTAAAGAAAGCATAGTCTCGGAATTTATCCTACGCTCTATCTTCAGATCCCGTATCCGATCATAAGGAATCGTCTTTTTCAAAAAGAATCCGTACTTTATGAAAAGCGAATCGGCTCTCAGCTCCGCATAACCGAAAAGCGGAGAGATAAGAAAATAATCGCAAAAAAGAATCGTTGGTACAAAAATAAACAGAGTAAAGGGCTCAAAAACTGATAACAGGGCAAGCGGAACTCCGACAACGAGATTGATTATAGCCCAAAGTGTCCAATAATACTTATCCAGCTTAGGCTTAAATCTTTTATTCATTCTCGCTCTTTTCCTTAAACTCGCTTCGGAAGATATTATTGATCTCCTCCTTGAAATAATCGGCAATCTGATAGCGGTTAAGTCCCTCTGCCTTAAGCTGCTGAACCGACTTAGGAGAATTGATTATAATCTTCTTCGACTTCTTATGATAGTAAGCGGCAACGATCGGCACATCCTCTCCGGTCTTACTGAAATACTGCTCTGCGAGCATAACAAACCCGGGAAAGGCACCGGTCAGCTCATCAAAATATCCCTTAGAGGAGTCCTCGGGGAATATCATTACCGAAGCACCCATATCGAGTATATCCATACTGTTTCTGACAGTATAAAGGAACCTCATGTCGGTGTAAGTGGGAAGAATTTTAATTCCCTTGTAGAATAATTTAGAGAATATTGCTTCAAAAGCGGCCTTAAGGGTTGCGGGAAGCTTCTTCTTACCTAGCTTCTGTATATAAAGAACGTTTCTGAGATAAAGGAAACGGGACTTATAGTTGCCGAGCATCTCGTGAGCACCCCAGGCAACGTTAAATTTGGGATAATAAAGCTCAAGCACAAAAGGACCCATTTTTGCAGAGTGGTTGGTTACTACTATCGCCTTTTCGGGTATACTGTCGCATCTTGCCTCCACCTCGACCTTTATAAATAGCTTAGCTATTTTCTTCACTAACGAAAATATCGGCTGCTTTCTTTTCGGAAGCTTAAAATCCTTCATTTCTTTGATTTCCATGCTTTTAACACTCCATTCCGTTATGCAAAGTTGTCTTATTTTTGCGTTGTTACTTTTCGAATTATTATACAATAAAAGAGACAAAAAGTCAATACCTCTAAAGCTTACTGCACATATGTATATACAGCCTATACGAAACTGTAAAGTTGCAAAAAAAGGGCTTGAAAAATATAATATTATATGTTAAAATATAAAAAAGTATATTTAATACTCTATGATGGGGGATATTTTATGCTTCAGCTTTATTGGGGTGTAAGCTTTATTACTCTTTTCGTCGTATGCTTCGTTTATAAGATTTCCGCAAAGGAGCTACACACGACTCAAAAAGGCAAAAGTCTGAAATATATTATTATTATCGGTGCAATGCTGATAGCGGTAGATATTCTCTGGGTGCTCTCGGAGGATAACGTTCTTAATTTCAATAATCTCATTCCGGACAAAATACTTGCCGCCTCCTATTATTCCATTAAGGGGATTGCTGCATATTTCAGCTTTATGTATTCCGAGATGATGCAAAAGAGCACCGACGACGAGGCCTCATTAAAAAAGAAGGTCTTTTACTGTTTTATGACGGTACCTGCTCTTACGATAATCGGTCTTTCGATTGCTTCCATATGGACCGGTTGGTTTTTCGAAATTACCGATAGCGGAATACACGAGCGAGGTGCTCTTTATATTCTTCAGAGCCTCGTAATAGCTGCATACCTGCTTATTACGGGAACAAAGGCGATAGTCCTTTCCTTTTCACAGAACAACGCCTACGCCCGTAACCGCTTATTCTCAATAAGCTTTTATTCCTGGCTTTTGCTCTCACTCGGAACGCTTCAATCCTTCGTTCCGAACTCGGTTCCATTCATAAACATTGCTATTGCGATCAGCATTATTCAGGCATATTTCTTCATCGACACCTTTGAGCGTGAGCAGATGACAAACTTCGCAAAAATACAGAGCTTCAGTAAGCTTTTCCTCAGTGCTTATTACATTGATATGAAGCGTAGAACCATCGAGCGAATCGACGTTTCCGATGCTATAAAAAAGAAGTCGCAGTTTTCCGAGCACAAGCACGCAAGACTCCGTCCCTACGAGAAGGCAATAACACAATATGCCAGAAATTACGTCCATCCTCAGGACAGGAACACCTTTATGGAGGTTCTTAATCTCGGCTATATTGAGGAAAGGCTTTCCGAGGAGAGCCCTAACTATTACGTAACCTACCGTCAGCTTTGCGGTGATTCATACAAATGGTACAGAATGTACGTCGTTCTCACCTCTGCATTTGACAGTGCGGATTCCAACAATGCGATAGTCTGTTTCCTCAACGTTGACGAGGAGCAAAAGCAGATCGCACGCTCCACCTACTATAAAAACATGTTTACAGGTGCTGCGGCAGACGTTTATTCAAAAATCATTCAGGTAAACGTCACAAAGAACAGGGTATACAATCTCAGCTTCAAGAGCGGCAAGATCGTAAAAGAGGATACCGAAAAGACCATCGACGAGCATATGAGCTTCTTCTCATCCACTATTGCAGAAGAATTCAGGGAACAGATCATTTCAAGCTGTGGAAAAATGATAGAAAGCGAAAGCACGGGCGACGTCTTATCCTACGGATACAAGGGTACCACCCCACATCCCGACGGAGGATTCGGCTGGTATACCACAACTATACGTTCAATGGAATATGAGGGGGATAAGCTCCTTCTTATCTTTATCACCGATAACACCGACAAGATCCGCAGTCTTGAGGCACTCGAGGAAAAGAAGCGTGCTGAGAGAATGAACGGATTCATTGTTAACGTTTTAAGCTCTGCCGTTGAGTTCAGAAGCCTTGAAACCGGAGATCACGTAAACCGTGTTACTAAATTTACCGAAACTATACTGCGAGAATTTCTTAAGCGTTATCCGGAATACAACATAAAAGAGGAGGACATTCATCAGATCTCGAGTGCTGCCGCACTCCACGACGTTGGAAAGATTGCTATTCCCGACCGTATTCTGATGAAGCCCGGAAAGCTTACCGATGAGGAGTTCGACGAGATGAAGAAGCATCCTCTGTACGGTTGCGAGATCCTCGGAAGATTCGAAAACAAGGAAGACAGCTTCTACCGTTATTGCTACGACATCTGCCGTTATCATCACGAAAGGTTTGACGGAAGAGGTTACCCGGAGGGGCTTAAGGGAGATGAGACTCCCATCTGGGCGCAGATAGTTGCAATCGTTGACGTTTACGATGCTCTTACTCACAACAGAAGCTATAAAAAAGCCTTTTCTACCGAGGTAGCGATCCAAATGATAAACAACGGAGAATGCGGATGCTTCTCACCGAAGCTTCTTGAATGCTTCAACACTACGGTACATACTCTCGAGGTATAATCAAAAAAAATAAACAGGAATCTCAAAGCCATGAAAATAGTAATTAAAATCGGTACATCCACCCTTACACATCAAAACGGTTGTGTCAACATAAGACGCATTGAGTCGCTGTGTAAGGTCGTAAGCGACATAAAAAATGCAGGAAATGAAATAATACTCGTTTCCTCGGGAGCAATAGGTATGGGCGTGGGCAAGCTCAGGCTTCCCTCCCGTCCCTCGGATATTGCGGGCAAGCAGGCGTGCGCGGCTGTCGGACAGTGCGAGCTTATGTATACCTATGACAAGCTTTTCGGAGAATATAATCACACTGTCGCTCAGCTTCTTTTGACCGCTCCCGACCTTTCCTCCGAGGACAGACACAAGAAATTCGAGAACACCATGACAAGACTACTTGAGCTGGGCGTTCTCCCGATCATCAACGAAAACGACACGGTAGCAACAGAGGAAATAGAATTCGGTGACAACGATACCCTTGCGGCAAAGATCGCTGTGAGTGTCAATGCGGACTTGCTGGTACTGCTCTCGGATATTGAGGGGCTTTACACCGCCGATCCGCACAAGGATAAGAATGCACGGCTTATATCGGAGGTGTCCGAGCTTACCGATGATATTATGGCTCTTGCCGGCGGCTCGGGAAGTAGTCTCGGCACCGGTGGCATGCAAACCAAGCTCAAGGCGGCAAAAATCACTACCGAGGCAGGCTGTGATATGATAATTACGAACGGAGAATATCCCGAGAGGCTTTACGATATTACGGACGGCAAATCGATAGGAACCCGTTTCTATTCGAAAAAGACTAACTGAAAGCAGATATAAGATGGAAAAAAGCTCAACTGTACTTCTTTGCGAAAGAGCAAAGGCGGCATCAAGAGAACTGTGCTGTATCTCGGACGAGGTAATTAACAAGGCACTTCTCGGTATGGCGGATGCCCTTGTTAAGAATACCGACATAATACTTGGAGAAAACCTTCTTGACATAGAAGCTGCAAGGGGAATTATTTCGGAGGTAATGCTTGACCGACTGAGACTGACCGAGGATAGAATATCTTCTATGGCGACAGGTATAAGAGAGATAGCAGCTCTTCCCTCTCCTCTAGGCAAAACGCTCGAGACCGTGACAAGACCAAACGGTCTGATCATCGAAAAAAAGAGTGTGCCCATGGGAGTTATTGCAATAATCTACGAATCACGTCCCAACGTAACCTCGGATGCAGCAGCTTTGGCTATTAAAAGCGGAAACGCCTGCGTTCTTCGAGGTGGCAAGGAGGCATACCGCTCGGCAAAGGCAATCGTGGAAGCAATGAGAGACGGGCTTTCGGGAACGGGAATTCCCGAGGACGCCATCGGACTTGTATGCGACACCACAAGACAGAGTGCTACCGAGCTGATGCAGGCAAGAGGACTTGTCGATCTTCTTATTCCCAGAGGAGGTGCCGGTCTTATACGTGCCTGCGTGGAAAACGCCACTGTTCCCTGCCTTGAAACAGGAACGGGCATATGCCATATTTACGTGGATAAAGACGCCGACCTTGATATGGCGGTAAATATAATTGAGAATGCAAAGACCAGCCGTCCCTCCGTTTGCAACGCCTGTGAGGTCTGTGTGGTACACAAGGATATAATAGCAGAATTCCTCCCTATGCTGAAAAAGAGGCTTGTTGACGAAAGAGCCGACACTAAAGTACAGTTAAGGCTTGACGAAAGAGCTTCTAAGGTAATTGACGGTGTTAAAGCGGGCGAAGAGGACTTTGACACAGAGTTCCTCGACTATATACTTGCTGTAAAGACGGTAAACGATATCGACGAAGCGATAGATCACATTTCGGCTCACTCCACTCATCACAGCGAGGCTATAATTACTCGATCAGTGGATGCAGCGGCACGCTTCACAGCTCTTATTGACTCTGCGGCTCTGTACGTAAATGCTTCTACAAGGTTCACCGACGGAGGCGAATTCGGTCTAGGATGTGAAATGGGAATATCTACTCAGAAGATGCATGCCAGAGGCCCCTTGGGCATTAAAGAACTAACCACCTACAAGTACGTCATCAAGGGTGACGGACAAATCAGATAAGCATTAGGAGACTTAAAAATGAACGTTGGATTTATTGGATGCGGCAACATGGGCGGAGCTTTAGCTCGAGCAATTAGCCGTAATTCGACTATAAATATTTACATTTCCGACAACAATCAAGAAAAATCTGCGGCTTTCGCCAATGAGATCGGAGCGGAGGCCACTGATAACATCGGTGTTGCGTCACTCTCGGATATTCTTTTCATAGGAGTAAAGCCCGCATACGTTTCGGTGGTTGCGGATGAAATATGCGGCAGTATTAAGCCGACTGCCGTTATCGTTTCTATGGCGGCAGGTGTCAACACCGAAAAGCTGTCGGGATACTTAGGTAAGGATAAGAAAATAATTCGCATTATGCCTAACACCCCCGTAAAGGTTGGATGCGGTATGACCACCTGGTGTGCGACAGACGGTGTGAATTCCGATGACGAAGAAAAATTCCTTTCTGTGATGAAGCCGACGGGAACGCTTGATAAGCTGCCCGAGGCTCTTATTGATTGTGCGTGTGCTGTTGCGGGATGCGGTCCGGCATTTGTTTATATGTTTATTGAAGCTCTTGCCGACGGTGCGGTGAGATGCGGTCTTCCGAGAGAGAAGGCACTTCTTTACGCAGCAGAAACTGTCAAGGGTGCGGCACAGACGGTATTATCTACCGGAGAGCACCCCGAGGCACTTAAGGACGCGGTTTGTTCTCCCGGCGGAAGCACAATTGAGGGAGTACACGCTCTCGAAGAGGGCGGATTCAGGGCTACTGCGATGGAAGCGGTGGCAAAGGCCTTTGAAAAAACAAAAAAGCTTGGATAATAATTAAGAGTCTTCTCAAAAAAAGTTCGGGAAGGCTCTTTTTATCATTATTTAAGATCTTTATTTGCGGGATTATTAAGAAGTGCTCCATCCTCTGTAAATCTGGAGCCGTGGCAGGCACAATCCCAGGTATGCTCCTGCTTATTCCACTTAAGTGCACATCCTAAATGTGCGCATCTCGGCGCGGTGGGAGTCAGAAGGTTTTTCGTCGTTTCGAAAAGGTTTGAAAAAAGGCGGGGATGAAGTATTGATCGGTTAGGCAAGAATACCTCGGCATATTCGTTTTTCACATCTCTTATAGCATCGGTAAGAAGGATTGCCGAGAGCATCGAGCCGCACATTCCCCATTTATTAAATCCCGTGGCGACGAAAAGATCATTTTTACGCGAGGAATATTTACCGATATATGGCATATCGTCAAGTGTTATGCAGTCCTCAGCAGCAAAGGAATATTCTATCTGAGCATCGGGATAAAGCTCACCGCAAGCGGTGATCAGAGCAGAAAGTCCGCCTGTGTTTTTACCCGTTCTGTGTCCTCCGCCTCCAAGGAGCAGATGCCTTCCGTAGCTTCTGAATGATAGGCCTTTTTTATCCTCATCAACATACATTCCGTTAATTTGTGTTGCTCCGCTCAGCCCCAGAACGTAGGAACGATGCTGGTACATCTTTACAAAATAGAAGCCCGAGGTGTTTATTATCGGAAAATGAGTTGCTACAATGATCTTCCCCGCACGAAGAGTTCCTTTTTCAAAGTAGAGTATGCCGTCTTCGATTTTTTTTACGTGAGTATTCTCGTAAATATTCAGCCCCTTCGATATCTGTGACAAGAATTTTAAAGGATGGAACTGTGCCTGCGTAGGAAAAGAAACTGCACCCAAAACGTCTATCGGCAGCTCCATGTTCTCATGAAAAATTGCGGGAATGCAGAGCTTATCAAGCACCTCCATCTCCTTTTCGAGATTTTCTCTTGAGCTTGTTGAATAAACGTAGTTGTCACGCATCTCAAGATCGCAGTCAATGCCATCGGTTATTTCCAGATATTTTTCGATTGCGGCGGTATTGGCAAGATAATATCCCTCGGCTGTATTCATGCCATAACGGCCTGAAATCTTATGGTAGGCCAATCCGTGTTGGGCGGTGATTTTACCTGTTGTGTGGGCGGTAGTTCCCTGTCCTATCCTTCCACGTTCAAGAAGAACATACGGAATTCCTCTCTTTTCGAGAAAATAGGCTGTAAGCAGACCTGCAAGCCCACCGCCTACAATTGCTACCTCGGTTGTATGATCTCCGCAAAGCGAATCAAAGGTGGGAAGCTTCACGCCCTCTTGCCAGATAGATTTCATATATTTCCTCGCTTTTTTTGATTATTATGAGTAAATCGCGAGGATCTTATTCCGAAAATCAAAAAAGCAAACGGTTTTCAGATTCCGTTTGCTTTCAAAAATTAATTAACTATACTCAGCCCGCAGGTATGACAGGCGGATTCGCCCGATAGATTGACCTCACCGCAAAGGGGACAAGGCTGACGTTCCACATCCCTGCCGATCACCACCGGATATTTCGTACCCGCATATTTTATAAGTGTATCACCTTCGATATATACGTCGGTATTCGACTTATACAAGTCGGAAAGACAGGTCACACTGCCGTCATCAAGCCTCAAATAAACTTTAGAGCGGATGCTGCCATCAACTCTAGGCTTTCTGTTTGCTCCGGTGTGAAAAAGTCTCACCTTGCCGCCAAAACCGCGGTATCTGCCTAAATAATTAACGCTCCTAACACCTATATATTCGTCCTCCATAATATTCTCCCCCGAAATCTCACGGGAAAACAACACGGTCGGCTTGTATTTACAGTAAAGGCGGTACAGAAGAAAAATGAAAATGAACTCCGAGGCAATGCACAAGAAGGTGAGTGTGTCGTTGATGCCGAGAATTATAAAAACAAGGCAGACACACATCAGAGCAGCAATTATAGATAGCCAAAGCAAAAATGCTATGCGTCTTGAAGCTATGATCTTATTTAGTCTTTTCAAATCATAATTCATAACGTACTCCTCAAGAATGGTGTATCAAAGCAAAAACACAGTGGTTGTGCCGGTTGACAAGGCAAAGCAAGCGAGGAAAATGAAGCCGTAGCGACCTACGGCGATTTGACCGAGTCAAAGCTTTAACGCAGTATTGGACGATTTATACAATCAGCATCGCGTCCGCGATGTTTATGGGACGCTGAATGTGGATGCTGGTCAGGAGAAATTTCGCAAGACAAGGCAAAGCAAGCGAGGGAAATGAAGCCGTAGCGACCTACGGCGATTTGACCGAGTCGAAGCTTTAACGCAGTATTGCGGAATTTATACGATCAGCATCGCATCTCCGAAGGAGAAGAATCGATACCCCTCCCTCACTGCCTCTTTGTAAGCAGACATAGTAAATTCTTTTCCGCACAGGGCACTTACAAGCATTATGAGGGTGCTTTCGGGAAGGTGGAAATTGGTTATCAGCGCATCTACGGCTTTGAATTTATAGCCGGGGTAGATGAATATCGAGGTTTCGCCCTTTATGGGATGAACCTTACCGTCTTCGGTGGAAACGCTCTCAAGAACACGGCAGGCAGTGGTGCCGACGGCTATAATTCTTCCGCCTCTTGCCCTTCTCTCGTTTATTTCGGAGGCAACCTCGTCACTAATGTGGAAGAACTCGCCGTGCATCTCATGCTCGGTTATTTTTTCCGCCTTTACGGGCCTGAAAGTACCAAGACCGACATGAAGCGTTACTTCACCGTATCCGACGCCCTTTGCCTTGATCATTTCAAGAAGCTTATCGGTAAAATGAAGCCCGGCAGTGGGTGCCGCCGCAGATCCCTCTTCCTTTGCATAAACCGTCTGGTAGTCGCTCTTGTTTTCGAGCTTTTTAGTTATATAAGGAGGCAGGGGCATATTGCCTATCTCGTCAAGAACCTCATAGATGCTTGAATATTTTTCAGTATCGTACTCGAATTTTACCGTACGGTTGCCACCATCGACAATATTAGTTACGGTAGCCTTAAGAATACCGCCAAAATTAAAGGATGCACCAACCTTGGCACGCTTGCCCGGTCTTACAAGAGTTTCCCACTCGCCCGAGTCAAGTATTCTCAGAAGAAGAAGCTCCATATCAGAGCCGGTCTTCTCGGTCTTGCCAAGAAGCCTTGCGGGAATTACCTTCGAGGAATTGACAACGAGCATATCCTCCGGGCGAAGAAAGTCGATTATATCCCTGAAAATTTTATGTTCGATCTGTTTCTTGTCACGGTTGAGTACCATAAGGCGGCAGCCGTCACGCTCTTCGCTTGGCGATTGGGCAATAAGCGCCTCTGGCAGATCATAATAAAAATCCTTAGTGAGAAGCTCGGTACTCACACGCTCGTTGATTATCGTTTCTTTTAATTCCTTCATCGGTTCCACTCACAAGAAAGACTTGTCCTTCGTAAAATAATAGTACTTTTATTATACACGATGATGAAGCTTTTTTCAAGGAGATATAAGAAAATATATTATTTGACGAAAGAAAAGAAAAATGAAGAAGAAGCATCTGTTTTACGGCGCAGCCACTGCGCTTATCACCCCCTTCTCGGGCGGAAAGATATCCTATGAAGCATTCTCGAATCTTATAGACTTTCAGCTAGAGGAGGGGATAGACGCCCTTGTGGTAGGCGGTACCACCGGTGAAGCGGCAACGCTTTCGGACACAGAGCGTTACAGCCTGTTTGAATTTGCTGCCAAAAAGGTATCAGGAAGGGTTCCGCTTATATTCGGAACCGGAACGAATGACACTAGGGGTGCCATAGCTCACACAAAAGCGGCAAAAGAGCTTGGTGCCGACGGAGCACTTGTTGTGACACCTTATTACAACAAAGGCACAAAGGACGGTATTATCCGCCATTACTCGGCAATTGCGGAAAGCTGTGACATTCCGATTATTCTATATAACGTTCCGTCAAGAACGGGCGTCGATCTGAGCATGGGGGTTCTTGAAGAATTAAGAAAGATCCCCAACGCAGTCGGCATTAAGGAGGCGTCGGATTCGACGGAAAAGCTCGTCAGCCTCGCAGATTTTGGCGAATCTCTCCCGCTTTACGCAGGTAATGACAGTGCGGCATACACCGTTCTTTCTCTGGGTGGTGCAGGGGTTATTTCGGTTATCTCAAATTTCCTTCCGAGGGCTGTATCCGAAATCTGCCGATGCTATTCCGAGGGAAAAACTAAGGAAGCACTTACGGTACAACTTGCACTTTTACCGCTAATTAAGGCAATATTTACAGAAACCAATCCGACACCTATAAAATATCTGCTATCACGCAGTTGGGAGGGCTTCAAGTCACCTGTTCTTCCCGCTGAAATAAGACTCCCTCTCTCCGAGGCAACATTAGAAACCAAGGGGGTTATCGAAAGAGAGCTAAATCGGCTTAAAGACTTGAACCTCTACTTATTTTACAACAAATATTGACATTATTCGACACTTATGATAGAATAATTTAGCCGAGATCAAAAGTCTCGGCTCTATACTTTTCCAAACTTTTGGGAGATGATTATGAAACGTATCGTACGAGTATTGTTCGGCTTATGCTTTGCATTTGTTATTTGTCTTTGTAGCTGTGACTCGGACAGCGAGCTACCCTACATCGGAGAAAACGGAAACTGGTGGGTTGACGGAGAGGATACCGGTGTATATGCCCGCGGCCCTGCGGGTGCGGCGGGAGCCGACGGACAGAACGGAGCATCATTCGCAGTGGTATCGCTGACAAAGATAAAAACCGAAGGTCTTACAGATACGTACGAAATGCTTTTCTCTGACGGTACTACTCAGCATTTTACAGTTACCAACGGTGCTGATGGTAAGGATGGTATCGACGGCAAGGACGGTGCCGACGGCAAGGACGGTACCGACGGCAAGGACGGTGTCAACGGTAAGGACGGTACCGACGGCAAGGACGGTGTCAACGGTAAGGACGGTGTCAACGGTAAGGACGGTACCGACGGCAAGGACGGTGCTGACGGCAAGGACGGTGCTGACGGCAAGGACGGTGCTGACG
>JAZRMT010000003.1:0-2671 GCA_045647805.1 Eubacteriales bacterium
GTCTTTTGTCTGCGAGCAGCCAAAGCCGTCATAGGGCTTTCCTCTACCGCTCTGCGGTATAAAGGAGCGAAGGAAAAGGTGGGATAACATCACCTGTGCTTTTTGGCAGGTGTTTCGCATTTTGCTTCTCCCAAAAGTCCGTATATTTTGCGCAAAATGCGAATATACTTCACCCCTAGGACTACGTCCTTTCAAGGCTCCGCCTTGTAAAATTTTGCTCGCAAAATTTTGGTCTAGTATGAAGCACAGTCCCTCTAACCGTAGCTTGTAGGGAAGATGTTGTATATATATGTTCATTGTAATAGATTAATTTAAGTTTAGAACAGTCTTGCTTTTGCGAGGCTTTTTTAATGCCTTCCCTGTTGGGGTAGCGAAGCGGCGTGAGAGTGTTAGAAAACAACTGAGTGTTGTTTTCCCTCGAGCGTGACCGAGCCGCAGCGAGAAGGGGGACCGCGTAACGGTGGATGAGGATTTGAGTTGACGATAACAATATTTAAGCATGATCTTTTTCATTCGCTCCTGCGTAAAGACCTTCTATGCCGTCTTTTGTCTGCGAGCAGCCAAAGTCGTCATAGGGCTTTCCTCTACCGCTCTGCGGTATAAAGGAGCGAAATGTTTCTGAGACAGGGTATTTACATAGCATTTGCGATGAGTTTCAGTAAATATATTTTAAAATGTTATTGAAAAGGTTTCTGTAAGGTGCTATAATTAAAAAAACGAAATATTAAGGAGCTAGAAATGAATCTACTTGGCAAGGCAGCCGATCCTAAGTTCTGGGAAACAGTGAGAAATGACGAATTTTATTCAGAATACAGAAACGAGCTTCTTTCTGTGTGGGATGAACTCTGCAAAGGCAAGGATTTTCCTGATCTTCCTTACAGTAAATACAAGCTCTTCTGGGCTACGGGTGACAGAAAAATATATGAGAAGCCCTACTTTGATCGTAGAAGAGTTCTGAACGTATCCGCTGTGCTTTCACTTATTTATCCCGACGTGGAAAAGTATTTTGTTAAGCTTCAGGACATAATTTTTGAAATTTGCAACGAGTATTCCTGGTGTCTGCCGGCACATCAGCAGATTTTGGAGAAAAACGATTCCGTAGTAGTCGATCTTTTTGCTTCGGAGACCGGTTTTTCTCTTGCGGAAATATATACCCTGCATAAAAAACGCCTTGAGCCCCTTCTGCTCGCACGTATTAAACAAGAAATCAAGCGTAGACTAATAGACTCATCTCTTAAGGGCGAAGAGGCTTGGTTTTGGAAAGATTACAAGAACAATTGGCTTGCGATATGCTCGGGTTGTATAGGCTGCACCACGATGCTGCTTTTTCCGAAGAAATTCGAAAAGCTAAAGGCAAGAATAGACGATTGCATGGAGGAGTATATTGATAGCTTCCTTGGCGAGGGGGTCTGTCTTGAGGGATGCAGCTATTGGGACTATGGTTTTGGCTTCTTCACGGTGTATGCCGATATGTTAAAGCGTTATACCGACGGTGAGGAAGACTACTTTGAAAGAGCAGACGTCAAGGCGATTGCTTCCTTCCCTCAGAATATGTTCCTGACAGAAAATCTAGTTGCCAACTTTTCCGATGCTTTTGAAAAATTCAATCATTCGTCAGGAATTATCCAGTATCTTAAGTCTTGTTACCCGGATGCAGTAAAGCTCCCGAAGGCTGAATACCGTAGTAACGGAGTATACGGAAGCCGCTTTGCTTATATTCTCAGAGCCGCAACGTGGGCAGATGAAAAATACCGTGATTTTAACGAGGTTGAAAGTTCCTCTAATTATTACTATGCACCTAAAAGTCAGTGGTATGTAAACAAAACTAGTCAATATGCCTTTGCGGCAAAGGGAGGACACAATAAAGAGCCTCACAACCACAATGACATCGGAAGTTTTATTTTTGCAAAGCAGGGAAGGCAGATCTTCACCGATCTCGGCAGCGGGGTTTACACTAAGGACTACTTTAGCACGAGACGTTATGAAATCTTTGAGCCTTCATCTTTCAGCCATTCAATTCCGATAATAGACGGTGAAGGACAGCTCTTCGGAGCAGAGTATGCGGCGAAGGTAATTGAGGCAAACGAGTCGGTATTTACTCTTGACATTGGCGGCGCGTACGGATCAGAGAATATCAATTCGATCGTCAGATGCTTTAATATTTCCTTAGATAAGATCTCTATGACCGATAGCTTTGACGTAAAGAAAGACCTAGCTATCACAGAGCGTTTTGTTACCCGTGCCGAGCCTAGTCTTACAGAGAACGGCAAAATAGAGGTTGACGGTGTAACTCTGATCTTCGGTGACGAAGTAGAAAGCTGCCATATCGAAAAAAAGGTTACCGAAAATCATGAGTGCTACCTTATAGATCTTGCTTTGAAGCTCGGTGCAACCAAATTTTCATGCGAAATCAAATAGAAATTATAAAAATCCTACCGATGGTAGGATTTTTATCGTTATATCTACAAATTATAGGTTGACAACCAAGAAAAGTCGGTATATAATAGAACCAACAAGAGATTTTTGGAGGCATTATGGAGAATTGTGCGAAAATTTTTGCAGAGAATTTAAGAAAACTCAGAAAGCATCGTTCGATGACTCAGGAGCAACTTGCAGGAAGACTTGGTTACACTGAGAAGGCGGTGAGTAAATGGGAGGGAGGTAACTCGAT
>JAZRMT010000004.1:0-6007 GCA_045647805.1 Eubacteriales bacterium
AATATCCACTCGTCCTGCGAGTACATATTTAACTGCTACTTCCGCACCCTGATTTTAATTTTTTTGTTAGTGTTTATTCATAACAAACGGGAACGATGAACGTTCCCGTCTATTACAAATTCATGCATCTCGGGAAGTAGATATAAATTACTTTCTGAGACCGAGCTTCTTGATTATCTCTCTGTATCTTTCGATATCCTTCTTAGCAAGGTAAGCGAGAAGCTGCTTTCTGTGACCAACCATCTTGGAGAGACCTCTCTGAGAGTGGAAGTCCTTGGGGTTCTTCTTCATGTGCTCGGTGAGCTCGTTGATTCTCGTAGTGAGAATAGCAACCTGAACCTCAGGGGAACCGGTATCCTTCTCGTTAGTCTTGTACTCAGCGATGAGGGCGGTCTTTGTTTCCTTAGAAATCATTGTTCTTCACCTTTCTTAAAATTTATTCCAAAAACCAAGTGTGGTGCGGGTGAAATGCATAAGCCACGCAGGGACTACGTCCAAACAGAGCAGAGCCATACACCATACCTAGTTAAAGGCCGAGGGTTATTATAACACATTTTTTTCGGTTTGTAAAGGGTTTTTGTGAAATTTGTTTAAAATCTTTTTAGTTTATTTATATAACCTGTCCTAATAGAAGGCTTTCACCGTCCCCCAAAAGCCTTATCCATCCACAAGAGCCGACGGCTTACCCAATCGATGACCTCGTCGAAACGCTTTTCAAAATCGTGATCCTCATGTGTACGATGCCAGAAAATTCTGTCACGCTCGACAGCGTTTACTATTGCGTCTTTTTCTGAAGCTACCGCATCTATTGTTGCCTCGAGGACGTCTCTTATCTCCAAATACCGCTCAGCAAGAGCAGCCCTGAATTCCGGAGAATTATTGTAAAGCGAACTAAACCAATTTATCTTTGAACGCAATCCCTCTGTCTTATCAAGATATTTATTCTTATACTGTCCGAAATACGGCCCGTTCACAGCCCAGTCAAAATCCCAGACCGGCCCCATTTTCAGTTTACCGGAGGAAGACTTACTCATATAAACCGATTTTGCGTCATCGTCCATATCTGTCTGCCCCATAAGCTCCTGTACGATATAATAATCTATAAAGCTCTCAAGATCTATATACTCGGAAAGCTCGGCTACCGTAACGTTCTTCTTTCTGCAAAGTCCGTCTACCGTTTTTATATAATCCTCAACATAATCAAACTGTGCCTCGGTATATCTTTCATCACTCTCGGGATATTTGATATTGAAATGGAAATCACCTATTGAAAAATAATCAACTCCCTCCACCCCCTCGTCGGGAGCAAAGGAATCTATTTCTACCAAGAAGGGAATCTCTACGTCGGTAGGAGCAAAATCCTCCTTAACGTCTACCCTTCCGCTATTTTCGTCGATTTGGTCTGTCAGAAGATATAAACCCTTATATTTTCCATTAATATAAAGCTCAACGTATCTTGTAGAGGGGACAAATTCGTCCTCTGCCGCTATGCTTTCCGCCAAAGCAAGTCCGAGCCTGTCCTTAACGTAAGAGAGGTCGTTATACATGGCAAGAAGTACCCAGCTTCGGTTCTCCGCCTCACCAAAAAAAGACTGTTTTTCTTCAAATTTTATCCTATACGGCTTTTTGGGGAACAGAAGCCAAGTGGAATTACCTCTGCCACGCACCTCGGCGGCAAGATCGGTAAATTCATATTCACTCTCTGTTTCAGACAGGGAAACCGTACATTTTATATACGTTGTCTTTGACTTGATCTTAGCTCGATTTTCGGTATAGATATCAAGCCTCGGAAGCTCCGGATCAATACTCTTGAATTTTGTAAAATAAGACAAGAAAATTGCAAGAAAGACCAGCAGAGCGACAGCTAAAACGGATAGAACGGCTATCAGAACTCTTTTTTTAGTTATAATTTTCATACCGTCACTTATTCACGGCAAAAGCCTTATCCATCCACAAGAGCCGACGGCTTACCCAATCGATGACCTCGTCGGAGCGTTCTTCAAAATCAGCGTTAAAATGAATGAGATGCCAGCGCAGCTTATCCTTTTGCGTTGCTTTATCAAGCATCTCCTTTTCGGCTGCCACCGTATCTATCGCAGTCTGAAGACGCGGCCTTATTTCAAGGTAACGCTCCGAAAGTGCGGCTTTAAACTCGGGGGAGCCTCTGTAAAGATTGCCGAAAAAGTTATCGCCAGAGCAGAGCCCCTCAATTCTGTCAATATTAATATTCTTGTATTTTGTGAGATAAGGGCCGTTGACCGCCCAGTCAAAATCCCAGACCGGGCCCATTTTCAGCTTTCCGTCAACCGATTTACTCATAAAAACGGATTTATAGTTGATCTCGGTCTGCCCCATAAGCTCCTCTACAATGTAGAAGTCGATTAAGCTTCTGATGTCTATATACTCGGAAAGCTCGGCAAGTGCAACGTTCTTCTTACGGGTAAGCGCATCCACGGTTTCAATATAATTTTTGATGTACTCAAACTGAGCATCGGTATAGCGTTCATCCGGCTCGGGGTATTTTACCGTATAGTATCTTCCCGATACCACAAAATAATCTATACCCTCCTCGCCTTCGTCCGGAGCATATTCGTCAATCTCAACAAGAAACGGTACCTCGGTATCCTCGGCGGTGAAGTCATATTCAACACCGGTTCTGCCGTCATTCTCATCTACCTGATCGGTCAAAAGATACAGCCCTTTGTATTTACCGTTGAGATAAAGCTCAACGTAGTTATAGGAGGGAACAAAATCACCCGAGCCTATGCTGTCAGCAAGAGCGAAAGCCAGTCGGTCCTTGATATAGGAAAAGTCGTTATACATAGCAAGAAGAACCCAACTGCGGTTTTCCTCCTCGCCAAAGATAGAGGTCTTCTCCGAAAATCTTATTCTGTAAGGCTTTTTGGGATAAAGCTTCCAAGTGGTGTTGCCACGTCCTCGGATCTCAGCATCAAGCTCGGAAAAATCGTACTCCTCGCCCGCCCCCTCAAGTGAGACAGAGCAGGAAACGTAATTGTTCCTGCCGATATAGACCAGCCTCGAATCAGTGGTAACGTCAAGCCTCGGAAGCCCGGTATCGCCAACCTTATTGATCCCCGTTACGGCGTAGATGAAAACCGAAAGAGCGAATAGGATCAAAATGGCGAGAAGCGAAAGCAGGCTGATAAGGACCACTCGTTTTTTACTCATTATACAGTCTCCGCCTTTTCGTTGTTCTGCGTTTTTTCGGACTCGTTCTCCTCTTGGGTAAGCTCCTTCATTTTTCCAAAATCTATCGCCTTAGGCATATTCCACTTAAAGTAGGTAGCAAACACTCTTATAAGGAATATCACGAGCGTACAGGAAGCAATAGCGACCGGTCTGCCGTATTCGCTGCCGTCAAGGATGATTGCAGCGATAAGGTAATACACAGCCGAGCCAAAAAGAGTTGCG
This sequence comes from Eubacteriales bacterium, assembly GCA_045647805.1. Taxonomy (GTDB): domain Bacteria; phylum Bacillota; class Clostridia; order Oscillospirales; family CAG-272; genus UBA1740. The sequence goes on from JAZRMT010000004.1 coordinate 3,433, forward strand.
AGTGCATATATGTACTTACGGAGAACAAAGGGAATGTCCCTTAAAATGACGTCTCGAATAAGTCCTCCGCCTATGGATGATATCATGCCCATCGTTATGGCGACAAAGGGACCGGCGGAAAGATAATTTGCCGTTCCGATAGCGGAAAACACACCTATACCTATGGCATCAAGTATGTTATTAATGGCGGCAACAGTTTCCTCTTCCCTTACATACTGCTTTTTGAAAACTGCGGCAATGCCAAACACAAGAAGCGCGGTTGCTATCGAAATGATAATATAAAGATTGGCATCGTCCTGCCCGGAAAAGAACCAAGGACGGTCGAGCCCGATAGCACCGCCGCAAATTACGTCTCGGAGCATACCTCCGCCAAAGCAGGTAATAATGGAAAGAAAGACTACGCCAAAAACGTCCGTCTCTTTATGTATTGCAACCATTGCGCCTGCCGCAGAGAAGGAAATTATGCCGACAATCTCTAAAATGCTAACTATTATTTCCATTTTAGCTCCAAATCACAGTTTTTTAAGCAATTCATTCAATGCTTTAGCACGGTGGCTAACAGCATTTTTTTCCTCATCGGTCATTTCGGCAACCGTTCTGTTTTCTCCATCCATAACGAATATGGGATCGTAGCCGAACCCTCTTTCACCCCTAGGGGTATCAATAATTTTGCCATACATATACCCCTCTGCCGTAACCTCTTTGCCGGAGGGATATACAAGAGCTATTGCGGAGGTATAGTGAGCACGCTTATCCTCTTTATCCGAAAGATTCTTAAGAAGAAGGGCGTTATTATCCGCATCGTTCGCATTCCCGTCCGTAGTGCTTGCATACCTTGCACTGTAAATTCCCGGCTCGTCACCGAGAGCATGGGCACAAATACCGCTGTCATCAGCAAGAGCACACTCACCCGAAATTTCGCATATCTCACGAGCCTTTTTAAGAGCGTTCTCGATAAAGGTATTACCATCCTCTACCGTCTCGTGGTCGATACCCGCATCACGGAGAGAAATTATCTCGTCGAACTTGCCCGAGAGGATCTTCTTTATCTCATATATTTTATGTGCATTATTGGAGGCTATTATAAGCTTCATAGTTTTACCTTTTTGCTTTTTTACTTTTTATTAATTCAAAAGGAAAGTCAAACCTTGATGTTTTTTAATAGTTTAGCTATCCGAATGCTTTCGGATTCAGAAGCGTCGTTATTTATCCTGCCGCCGTATTTCACGCGGCAAATCGAGGAAAACGGCGATAGGAGAAGCCGATCTCAACAAAAAAGCATCGGTTGAATTAGAAGAGTCCGGTGATTTTTCCACTCTCATCGACGTCTATTCTCTCTGCTGCGGGAACCTTGGGAAGACCGGGCATGGTCATAATGTCACCTGTGAGAACGACTACGAAGCCCGCACCTGCGGAAACCTTTACGTTCTTGACGGTGATCTTGAAGTCCTCGGGAGCACCGAGCTTTGTGGGATCGTCGGAGAAGGAATACTGTGTTTTCGCAACACAGATAGGAGCCTTATCAAAGCCGAGAGCGGTAAGAGCGGCAATCTGCTTCTTTGCAGCAGGGAGAACGGTTATGCCGTTACCACCGTAGATCTTCTTGGTTACAGCCTCGATCTTTTCTTCGATAGTACCGTCAAGCTCGTAGGAGAAGGTGAAGTCGCCCTTTTCCTCTTCGCAAAGTCTGACAACCTCTCTTGCAAGATCCTCGCCTCCCTTTCCGCCTTCTGCCCAAACGGTAGAAAGAACGACGTTTACACCGAGTGCCTTACACTTCTCGATTATGCACTCGATCTCCGCATCGGTGTCGGTAGGGAATCTATTTACTGCAACTACGGAGGGAAGCTTATAGACGTTCTTGATATTGGAAACGTGGCGAAGAAGGTTGGGAATACCACGCTCCAACGCCTCGAGGTTCTCGGTACCGAGCTCGGTCTTAGCAAGACCGCCATGCATCTTAAGAGCTCTTACGGTAGCAACGATAACCACCGCAGAGGGGGTAAGTCCTGCCATACGGCACTTGATGTCAAGGAACTTCTCTGCACCGAGATCTGCACCAAAGCCCGCCTCGGTGATTGCGTAATCAGCCATCTTCATTGCCGTTTTGGTAGCAATGACGGAGTTACATCCATGAGCTATGTTAGCGAAGGGGCCGCCATGAACAAATGCGGGAGTTCCCTCAAGAGTCTGAACGAGGTTAGGCTTAAGAGCATCCTTGAGAAGAGCGGTCATAGCACCCTCTGCCTTAAGATCACCGCAGGTAACAGGTTTCTCATCATAGGTATAGCCTACGATAATTCTTGCAAGACGCTCCTTAAGGTCGGTGATAGAGCTTGCAAGGCAAAGCACCGCCATTATCTCGGAGGCAACGGTTATATCATAGCCGTCCTCGCGGGGTACACCATTTACTCTGCCGCCAAGTCCGTCGGTAACGAATCTGAGCTGACGGTCATTCATATCAACGCATCTCTTCCATGTAATACGTCTGGGGTCAATGTTGAGAGCGTTACCCTGATATATGTGTTGTCAAGCATTGCGGCAAGAAGGTTATTTGCCGCACCGATGGCGTGGA
>JAZRMT010000005.1:0-2647 GCA_045647805.1 Eubacteriales bacterium
AGCAATGAAGGTAAGATATAGCGATGACGCGCAGACCTCTCAGGTCTTCGGCATCCTCAAGGAGGGCGTATCCTTCGACTTCGGTAAGCTTTATGCCGCAAGCTTCGGCGATGTAACCGCAAACCTCTTCCCGAACACCGCAAACTCCGCTAACTACACCACGTTCCTTTCTCAGCTCAAGATGAGCGAAAGAATCATCAAGAAGGGTATTGCGGACCTTATGGATGTTTACGGCAAATAATTAGATTATTCAAGCAGGCTCGCTTTGCGGGTCTGCTTTTTGTATGTGAATCTTGAATGGTTTATCAAAACAATTAATTTTTATCACTCTTTTTTGTGCAAAATGCTTGACAAATTTGAATAAATATGATACAATTTATGTAACAATTACGGCGTGTCTTATTTTGGATTATGCCGTATATCTTTATTACAAAACGGAGGCTTACTATGAAAAAGTATGTCAGATTGATCGCAATGCTCCTTGCGCTTGTTACTCTTATGGGCGTTGCGGTTTCCTGCGCTAACACAGGCACACCTGAAGAGACCACAGGTGCAGGAGCAGGAGCAACCACCACAGCAGCTAATGCGGACACCACGGCAGAGGAGACTCTTTATGCTCCCGATGACCTTGAAGAGTCTTACAATTTTGACCAGACCATCACCTTCTTCATTTGGGATGACTGGCGCATGATGGAGTTCTACTCCGATGAGACCGGCGACCTTATCGACGATGCTATCTATCACCGTAACGAAAGAGTTCAGAACAGACTTGGCGTTACCTTCGAATGGGTAGAGGCTCCCGGTGACTCCGGTGACTACAAGGATTGGCTTACCAAGGCAGAAAACGACTGGGCAGCAGATAACGACTTCGATATCTATGCAGGTTACAGCCGTACCATCCCGCTTCTGACTCTCAGAAATATGTCCGCAAACCTTCTCGCACAGCCCGCTTTCAGCGTTGAAAAGCCCTGGTGGCCTGAGGCTCTTACCACAGAGTGCACCATTAACGACAAGCTCTTCTTTGCAACCGGTGACATCGCAACCAGCATGCTTTGGTACATGGTAGGCTTTATGTATAACAAGGATCTTTATAAAGATCACATTGGCGAAGAAAAGACTCCTATGGATATGGTCTCCAACAATGAGTGGACTCTTCAGAACTTCCTCCAGATCGTTCAGGATATCTACGTAGATACCGATAACAACGGTCAGAAGGATGTTACCGACTTCTACGGCGCATCCATCTATTCCACCGATATTACTGCTTTTATGATCGGTGCGGGCATTACATCCTTTGAAAAGGCAGAGGACGGCAGCCTTCGTATCTCCGAAAAGTGGAACAGCCAGCGTTGTGCTGATATTTGCGAGACCGTTGGTGAAGCTATGAAACTCACCGGTATCAGCTGCACTGATGACAGAACTACATTCCGTACTCATCAGTCCATCTTCCATATGGACCGTGTATTCATTATCGCCGGTACCGATACTGGTAGCGAAGGCCTTGACTTTGCTACAGGCGTAGTTCCTGTTCCGAAGTTTGATGAAACTCAGCAGAGCTATAAGACCAACCTCGGTAACCCCTACACTATGTATGCTATCAATGCACAGTCCAAGGAGCTTGAAGCTACCGCTACAACTCTGGAGGCTATGGCATCTGAGAACTACCGCTCTGTAACTCCCGCGGTATTCGAGGTAGCTATGAAGGTTAGATATACCGATGATGCTCAGGTGGCAGAGATGTTCGACATTCTTAAGGATAATGTATCCTTCGACGTTGGTCAGCTTTACTACTACGCAACCGAAAAGCTCCCCGCTAAGATATTCAGCGATACATGTCTCTCGGGTAACCCCTCCGGATTCCTTTCTGCTCTTAAGAAGAGTGAAAGAGTTATCAACAACAAGATCAAGGAAATTATGAAGGGTTACGAAAATTAAATTGCATATTTTTGTCGCTTGCCTCAAATTATATGGGGCAAGCGACTGATTTTTTGCAATATGCTATTGACATATCGTTCAAAATATGATAAAATAAAGCATATTTTTATTTCGGAGGATATAGATATGTTTTTTGAAAGAGTAAAGGATTTCGATGCAGAAGTCGGCGCGGCGTGCGGCAGAGAATTTGCACGTCAGTGCGGCAACATTGAGCTTATCGCGTCCGAGAATATCGTATCCGAAGCGGTTCTTCTCGCCGCAGGCGGTGTTCTCACAAATAAGTATGCAGAGGGCTATCCCGGAAAGCGTTATTATGGTGGATGCGAGTTTGTTGACGAGGTCGAAAATATCGCCCGCGAACGTGCTTGCAAGCTTTGGGGAGCGGATCATGCAAACGTTCAGCCTCATAGCGGTGCGAATGCAAACCTCGCAGCTTTCTTTGCACTTCTCAATCCCGGTGACAAGGTTCTTTCCATGAATCTCGCTCACGGCGGACATATCTCTCATGGTCTGCCTATCAATATCTCGGGTAAATATTTTACTATTTATCAGTACGGTGTTGATGCCGAAACAGGCCTTATAAATTATGATGAGGTTCGCCGTATGGCACTCGAATGCCGCCCGAAGATGATCCTTGCGGGTGCAAGCGCATACCCCAGAATCATTGACTTCAAGAAGTTCCGTGAGATCGCTGACGAGGTTGGCGCATACC
>JAZRMT010000006.1:0-4824 GCA_045647805.1 Eubacteriales bacterium
TCCTAAGCCCGCTTGGCCTCCGACTTATCGTTGCGCGGAAAATATTGCCGATATTTACTGCCAAAAGGGGCAAGAAAAGTCTGCTCAACTGGTATTTTGTGATTCGTCGACCCCAAAAATCGGCTTTAATATTTACGACGAGCTTAGAAGAATTTTAATGAGAATGGGTATTCCTAACGACGAAATCGCCTACGTGCACGACGCCACCACTGACAAAAAGCGTGACGAGCTTTTTAGAAAAACTAGAAGTGGTGAAATTCGCGTTCTAATCGGTTCAACGCAAAAGTTAGGACTAGGCGTTAATGTTCAAGAAAGGTTATACGCCGTGCATCATTTAGACGTGCCGTGGCGTCCCGCAGATATGGTACAACGAGAGGGACGTATTCTCCGTCAAGGCAACACCTGCAAATCGGTGCAGATCTTCCGCTATATCACGAAGGGCTCATTTGATGCGTATTCGTGGCAGTTGCTTGAAGCAAAGCAGAAATTCATCAGTCAGATCCTTTCGGGACACATCTCGGTTCGTGAGGGTGATGACGTTGACGAAACGGTGCTTAATTACGCCGAGGTCAAGGCTCTCGCGGTAGGAAATCCTCTCATCAAACAGAGAGTGGAGCTGATCAACGAACTTGACAAGTACAAGGTACTTCACCGTGGATACATTGAAGAAAAGATGCAAAAGCAGAAGATTCTTGAAGAGCTTCCCGAAAAGATTTTGATGCAACGTCATCGCATTGAAAACACCGAAAAGGACATCGATTACTTTGCTAAAAACCGAATTGACTATAAAACAATGGAGGATGAAGAAACGGCAAAGATCAGAAGTGAAATTTTCAAAGCCGTAGAGTTGCACGTTAATGCTCCATTTGAGAAAAAAGTGCTCACCTATCAGGGCTTTGACGTGGTAGTTCCCGCAAGAATGCGTCCCAAGGAAACCGAAATGGGCAGAAAAATTCCGTATGTGTTCGTAAAACACTGCGGCAGTTACTATATGGAGATTGAAAGTGAACGTGGAATCACCAGGAGACTGAACAATCTTCTCGAAAAGCTTGAGGATTTTAAAACGCTGCAGGAAAAAGAGCTTGAAAAGCTTATTTTCAAGAAAGAAGAGATTCAGAAGGAAGTTGCGGTTGAAGATCTTTCGTATGAAAATGAAATCAGAAACTTAGCAAAGCAGATTGAAAATATTGATAAAGAATTGGGGTTAAATAAAGCATCATGAGTAACAATATGCCTACACTTACCATCGAAAGAATGGTCATGATACTGAAAAGATCGTATTGCTCGGTCATTAAAAATAATATTTCACCGAAAATTTTGCCCTCCGTCATGCTGTGGGGGCCTCCCGGTGTCGGTAAATCGCAGGGCGTGCGACAGATTGCAAAGGAAATTGAAAAGGAAACCGGCAAAACTGTAAAGATTACAGACGTCAGACTTCTTCTTTTTAACCCAATTGACCTGCGAGGAATCCCTACCGCCAATGCAGATAAAACGCTTGCCATCTGGCTCAAACCTCAGATATTTCAGATGGATGACAGCGAAAACATCATAAACATCCTCTTTCTTGACGAGATCTCCGCCGCACCTCAATCGGTGCAGGCGGCGGCTTATCAGATCACCCTTGACCGTGTGGTTGGTGAGCACAAGCTTCCCGATAACTGTATCGTCATTGCTGCGGGTAACCGAGTGACAGATAAATCGGTGTCTTTCAAAATGCCAAAAGCTCTTGCCAACCGTCTGCTGCATATTGAGATCGAGGGCAGCTTTGATTCGTGGCTCACTTGGGCAGAAAAAAGCGGTATCAATCAGAAGGTCATAGGATTCCTTTCCTTCCGCACTGATAAGCTCTTCGGATTTGATGCCAAGAATGATGACCTTGCCTTTGCAACGCCTCGTTCGTGGGAAATGGTTTCCAACATTCTCAATAATGTCTCAAATAACGTAAACGAGGTCTACCCGATGATTGCAGGTCTTATCGGAAGCGGACTTGCCATGGAGTTCCGTTCATGGTGTGGAATGCACGGTGAGCTTCCCGACATCGAGGGCATCTTTGAAGGAACGGAGAGGGGGATTCCCAAGACCTCCGATTCAATGTATGCCGTAGTCAATTCGATGTGTTCTTACGCAAAGGAGCACAAATACGAAACCGATAAGATTGCAAACTCACTTATTTACATTGAAAAGTTTCCTGCAGATTACGTTGCAATCCTGCTTGAAAATTACGGCAATATAGAAGAAAACTATGCAAGGGACGTGCTTTGCAATATTCCCGAGTATAACCGCCTCATCAGCAAGAAAGGAGCCATGAGAAATGGCATTGCCCGATAAGAAAACTCTTGAGGTAGTAAAGAGGTTACAGAATGCGCGCCTTGATCTTTTGCGAAAGCAACCGTTCTATGCTCTGCTTTTGATGAATATGAAATTTGCTATTGACAAAACCTGCGAGTATTCTTATACGGACGGTGACCGAATTGCATTCAATCCCGATTTTCTTGACGAGATTGACGATACTGAGCTTGAATTCGTGCTGATGCACAACGTGCTGCACGCTGCCCTCTCGCATCCCTTCCGTGTGCAAGCCGACTATGACCTTGAGGTGTTTGATGAGGCTTGTGACATCGTTGTAAATTCCAATATACTTTATAGCTTTGGTAAGGATAAACGCAAGATTACGCTGAAAAAATACGGAGTAATGCCTCACCTTACCCCAAGCGGCAAGGAGGGCTACGAGCTTACCTTGGAGCAGGTCTATAACGAGCTTGTGCATGCGAAAGGTAAAAAGCCTAAATCCAAACCAAAAGACTCAGGCAAGATGAATGGCGAGGAATGCTCTGACAGGTCGGAAAGCGAGGGTGAGGACTGCGCAGATGAAATCAACAATGATGCTTCTTCTGAAAGCATAAATGATAATAAAAGTAGCGAAAAATACGCTTCACTCGAAGCTGTTAAGGCTGCAATGCTTGCAAAAAACAAGGCACTTTCCATGAAACTCTTAAAAAAAGCGGAAGAAGAAAAGCGAGAAAACCAATCTCAAAAGCAACACTTTGACGACCATACCTTTTGGGAGGGCGATGACGAGGATAAAAGTCGGCGCGATCAATGGAACGACAGAATAATGCGTGCAACCGACATGATTATGGAGAAAGAGGATGCTCATGTCGGTTACGGAGGACCTCCGCTATGTGCAAAGCGTCTTGTAAAGGCATTGCGAGAACCGGAGGTAGATTGGAGAGCTTTGTTGAACACTTTTGTGCAAGAAGAGATTAACGATTACTCTTTCGCACCGCCCGATAAACGAATGGATGACTGCCCATTTTTTCTTCCCGACTTTAATGAGAAGAATGAAAGCGTCAAAAACATATGGTTCTTGATAGACACGTCGGGGTCTATCGGTGACAAACAAATTGCGGCGGCATATTCCGAAATTATCAGCGCAATGGACGCTTTTAATAATAAGCTTGAGGGGTTACTTAGTTTTACAGAGGTGTTTGTTACAGATCCTATTCCGTTTTGTGATCCCGAAGAATTGCTATCCATTGTTCCAACAGGCGGCGGAGGAACTGATTTTGGAGAGATATTCAGATATATGCAGCGAAATATGATGGATAACCTACCGTCAAGTATCGTTATTTTAACCGATGGATATGATAGATACCCAAAGGAAGAAGAAGCTATGGATGTGCCGGTGCTTTGGTTGATCAATAATCAGGAAGCTCCGCTTCCGCATTGGGGCAAATGTGCACGATTTAAAGTTAGTGAAGAAGTGAAAGGATGAAGATTATGAACGATATTCAGAAAATGAAGGAACTGATTGAAAAAATCAATGCAGCAGACGTTGCCTACTTTCAGAAGGATGAGCCGATTATGAGCGACATGGAATACGACAAGCTGGTGCTTGAGCTTAAAATGCTTGAGCGTGCGACGGGTATTCATTTTGCAAATTCGCCTATCGGTAAGGTTCCGAGCGATGATAAGGAAGGACTTAAGACGGTACAGCACACAAAGCCTATGCTGTCATGTCAGAAGACTAAGGATGTAAATGAGCTTATCGAGTTTGCGGGTGAGCGGGATATCGTTCTCTCTTGGAAAATGGACGGGCTTACGCTTGTTCTCCGCTACGAGAAAGGCAAGCTCGTGCAAGCAATTACTCGCGGAGCGGAAGGTGTGATCGGTGAGGACGTAACGCACACCGTCAAGCATTTTCGCAATATTCCCATGATAGTTCCTTGTAAGGAAAGCTTTGAGGTCAGAGGTGAGGGCGTTCTTTCATGGGAGGATGCAAACATTCTCACAAAGCTTGGCGAGAGTAACGCTACACACCCAAGAAACATCGCTTCGGGAGCGGTACGAAGCGTCACCGAAAATCTCGGTAAGCTTGCACACCTTGACTTCTTCGCATTTGAGTTGATCAAGGAAGATTCTCACGCCACCAAGATCGGTCAACTTGAATTCCTTGCCGAAAACAATTTTGCGGTGGTTGAGCACAAACTTGTCAGCCCCGCTGACCGACACGACGATCTTTCAGAATGTATCTCTGCGTGGACACCCGAGGGCTTTGCTTACCCCGTCGACGGCATTGTTGCCGAGTTTGACGATCTTGTATACGGCAAAAGCCTTGGCGCAACAGCGCATCACGAAAAGCGCATGATGGCACTCAAATGGAAGGACGAGGTCAAGGAAACCAAGTTCCGTGGGGTTGAGCTTCGCACCACAAGAACGGGTGTTGTCAGCATCGTAGGGCTTTTCGATGAGGTGGTCATCGACGGCACGCGAGTACATAGAGCAAGCCTTCACAATCTCTCGAATTTTGAAAAGTACAAGTTC
>JAZRMT010000007.1:0-7682 GCA_045647805.1 Eubacteriales bacterium
TTTTATTTGTTGAGTTTCTTATCAAAATATTCCGAGAGCTTCCTTACATTGTCTTCAAACATAGCACACGTAATTCCTTCGGGGCAAAATGAATCCATGCCGTATATTTCGGAATGTGGTAAGTAGTCAACATGTATTTCAGCAAAAAAGGTATCCAACTGCTTCAAGGAAAGTTTTCCATCAATGCTCGGCAGAAGGTCATAAAACGATAGAACGCAATGTGATAGATTTGAGTGAACTTCTATGGTAGAATTATTTTTAACTATGTAAGTATTATCGCTTCTATTCATTCTTGTAATCACATAAAAGTGATCCATTTTTGAAAGGAAGGATTTTACATCGTCTTTATCCGCAACAAAAAAGTCCGATATCGCTTTTTACTACCGATTTTTACAGACACTCATCTGCTTAAATGTTCATTCCTCGCTCCTCTTTTTTCTAAAAAGCGAGATCAGCTTTGAGAAAAAGCCCTTAAGCTTAGCGCTTGCCTTCGCGCTCTTCATTCGCTTATTAAGCTTTTCCGCAGTAATATTCTCTGTATTGATCTTCTTGCCCTTACGGCTTCTTGATTCATACTGACGGTGCTCGTATAAACCGACGTTGGCACAGAACTCACAGACCTCCTCCGATTCGTAATCAGAGGGCTCATGCTGGAACCAACCGAGGCTGTCAGCGTATCCTGAGTGAAGAAGATTCCAGAAATCCGACTTGGCATCGCTCCAAAGAAGATTATATATCTTATAGCATCTGCTGGCAGAAAAGTTCAAGAATGAGCGGGACAACGGAACGTACATTCCGTGCTGAGCAAGAAAGTCCTTTACCTTAAGATAAACGATAGGTACCTGAGAATAATACTTCTTAAAGAGCTTAGAACGGGACTGATCGGAATAGATACGGTGATGAACCAGAACGTCATCTATTCTGCCAACTCGCTCGGCAAGCGAAAGAGCGGTAGAAACGAAATGTACATCCTCAAAGACGTAAAGCTCGGGAGCGAAGGTCAGCTCCTTTCCCTTAACAAAAGAGGTTCTGAACATTTTATTCCACACATATCCGGACGTGCTCTGAAGGATATAGTCGGGATACTCACTCTTGGAGACAACCGCACCGGGAGTAAAGATATGCCCATGATCCTCCTCGATCTGAGAGGTGAAGCTGGAGCTTTTATTATTATAAAAATCAAACTTTGAAACGGCTATGTCAAGATCGTACCTCTTTGCCGTGTCGTAAAGTCTCTCCAAAAGATTCGGCTCGAAGAAATCATCGGCGTCTAAGAAAATAAGATATTCTCCTCTGGCTCTGATAATTCCTTTATTTCTTGCAATAGATACTCCGGCATTATTCTCCGTAACAATTCTTACTCGCTGATCCGCCGCCTGATATGCCTTAACAATATCGAGCGAATGGTCTGTCGAACCGTCATCTATACAGATGATCTCAATCTCACGCAAGGTCTGATCTATCACGCTGTCCATAGCAGGCCTTAGATAGTCGTAAGCATTGTATATAGGAATAATTACCGAAACCTTTATGTTCGTGCTTTCCATAAAATCAACCTTTGTAGGCTTATTACATATTTGTTATTATTTTAACATTTTTTTTATCAAATGTCAATAGCATTCGTATTACTATTTGCCTGCTTGAATTTTTTTACTTGTGTGTTTTTTATAACATTTTATTTTTTGTCTTGAAAACTCCGAGATTTATGTTATAATTAAAACAAACGAATAGTAACCAACACAAAAAATGACAGGCAATAATCAATTTTTAACATTTACTTTTATTTAAAAGTAGCGTATCATAATTTTAAAGACTTGAATAACGGAGGGTGAAATTTATGAAAACAATACTACTCGCGGCAATTCTTGCCATATTCTTATGTCTGGGAGTTTGTACGTCATGCGTAATGCAACCTACAAATAACGGAGACAAAGACTCTTCTGACAACTCCGACGACAAGGACGATAAAGACGACAAGGACGATAACGACGGTAAGACCGATGATGACGACGGCAAGACCGATGATGACGGCGGTAAGACCGATGATGACGACGGCAAGACCGATGATGACGGCGGCAAGACCGATGATGACGACGGCAAGACCGACGATGACGACGGTAAGACCGATGATGACGTAAATACCGATACCGAAAAAGAAAACCTTATTTACGGCAACGGGGTTGAGGTCAAAATAATCAGACCAAACTCGGATTATCCGAATGACATTCTGTTTGATATACTCAACGGTTTCGGTGAAGCAACCGGAAACTACCCTATTATCGGCTATGACAACGATGACGAAGTCGAGCATGAGATAGTTATCGGCATGACCTCACGTCCTATTTCCGTTGCGGCTTACGAAGCACTTAAGAAGAGAGAGGTAGAGGAAGGTGAGTACCGCTTCCTTATCTACTCGGACGGCTCCTCTGTTGCAATAGCTTACGAAAATGACGTAGCCGATGCCACTTTCCTCGCGGCAGCACGGTATTTTATTGCCAATTACATAAAGGAAGAATTGATCCTTGAAAGCGGCGTGGCTTACAGATCATACATTGTCCTTTCGGATTATATAGACTCCGAGGATGAGAAATTCATTCAGGAAAAATGGGCAGAGCTTGAGCGTGAAGCGGGAGCGGAATTAACCGCCGCAATGAAGCAGCTTTATATGATATTCGGAGACGAGGTCCTGGATTGGTTCGCCAATCTCTACGATCCCGGTGTGGGAGGTTATTATTTCTCCAATTCGGGAAGAGACGGACAGGACTTCCTTCCCGATATCGAATCCACCTCTCAGGCGCTCGGATACGTTACCGCCTCGGGCATGCTGATGCAAACGGGTGAAAGTATTGCAGATTTCATACCCGAGAAGATGCAGAAGGAAATAATAGCCTTCGCAAAGAGTCTTCAGGATCCCGGCGACGGGTACTTTTACCATCCTCAGTGGGGCAAGGCTATTGCATCATCCCGAAAGACGAGAGACCTCTCTTGGGCAACCGGTGTTCTCTCTAGCTTCGGCTCGGCTCCCACCTATGACGCACCAAACGGTGTTAAGGGCGACGGAATTCTCGCGGATGGCAGCACCGTATCACTCGCAGGTTCTCTTTCCTTTAGGCTTGGAACAGAAGCGGTAAAGGCGGTATCCAAGGTGCTAGCCGTTTCCGCAACCGACTCCAGATTCGAAAGCGTAGAGAGCTTCCTTGAATATCTGGAGGGTAGATTTGGCGAAAGCGGAAATCAACCTATCGAGAAATACTCCTACGTTGCGGGTAACGAGCTTTCAACCATGTGTAACGTTATTCTTGCAAGAGACAAGGAGCTGGAGCAGTTAGGTGAGCCCACAATCGCTCCCGTGCTTATCGAATGGCTTAACGAAAGACAGAACGAGCTTGGTCACTGGCATTACGTGACTGATGAGGACGGCAATCTTGTGACAGACGAGCTTGGCAATTATATCCCCCTTACTAATTATTACGCCAACAACGGCCTTCTTAAGATAATTAACGTATATAATACCCTTGGCTACAAGATGCCGAGGATAACCGAGGCTACCGAAACGGCAGTCGGTGCGATCACCTCCGAAGAAAAGGTTTTGGCAATCGTTGATATCTACAACACCTGGTTCTGCGTGAATTGCATAAGACGCAATCTCGTAAACTATGGCGGTAATGAGGGCAAGGCAGAATACGAGACTCTTAAGGAAAGGCTCTACGAGATGGCTCCCTCGGCGCTTATCGTTACCAGAGATAAGCTTGCTACATTCCTTAAAATAGACGGATCCTTCTCACAGGCTCCGGAATCCTCGTCAAGTACCTCGCAGAATGCGCCCGTTGCAGTACCTAACACAAACGAAGGTGACATAAATGCAACCAGAATAGCTGTTCAGACCATCACCGACCTTTACGGCTCACTCGGACTTTCAGATTACTTCGTTCCCATTTATACAAGAGGCGATGCAATTCGTTACAGAGAGCTTCTTGAAGATCTTGCTCCGTTTGAAAAACCTACTATTGAGTTTATTGAGCCCGACGTAATCGACGACAGCTTCCTTGGAAGCGGCGAATATCTGGACAGTGCTCTAAGCTACGACGAAACCACCGTCTCGAAGCTTGAAGAGAACGGATATATCGGCACAAACTATAAGGAATATCTGCTATTTGACGACAACAAGGCGGATATCTCGGCAAACATTCGCAGCTTTGGAGCGGGGGCTGTTCTTGAATTCAAGAACTATCACTACCAAAGAGATCCCATGCTTATGTTCAACGTTATGGACAAAACCGTATGGGATAAGAACGACAGCTACATCATTGAAACCGATTTTCTTTACGAATACGGTACCCGTAAGGATAGCGGAGATGTATTCCAGATGTTCCTCCTTACCAGCAGAACCAATGCATCAAGCATTTGGTATGATGCAAGTATTGTAATAAAGTATGACGTCGATAGCGAAAAGCATACGCTCTCCGGTTTTGGAGTTACCGATTATACCATTGACCTTGGAAAATGGTATAATATGCGTCTGGAAATAAACGACACCAGAAGCGGCAGTGCATCTCTTAAGCTCTATCTTAACGGAGAGCTTATCGGAGAAAAGACTGCCACAACCTCCGCAAGACAGATAGATGCCTTTGCTGTCCGTCACAGATTCGACGTTTCAGACGGCAGAATATTCTTCGACAACACCTACGTCAACTCAGTGAACGAGACCGGTGAGGTCTACGTTGATCCTAACAATTATATAGAATTACCCGATTACGTCAAGGGAAGCGGAGACGAGGCGGACAACGCTTTCGGATTTACCGATAACAACGCTGCCGATCTTAAGGAAGACGGTATACTCGGTGCTATCAACACAGGCACGGTTGAAAGCGGCTACTACGGAATCTTCTTTGACGATGACGACGAAAAGGGAGTGCAATACGTAAAGCGCTCCGAGCTTGACGGAGACGGTGTTCTTGAATTTGGTTCAAAGGCGAATGGAGATCCCTATCTGACCTTCCTTAATTCGGGAGAAGGAGTTACGGGAGCAGGAAACGACAGCTACGTTCTGGAGTTTGACTATCGCTTCGACTCACTGAATGCAACGAACGGCAACGGTAACTACTTCGTATTCTATCTCAGCCAAACCGTTGATAAGTACACAGATCTCGGTGCCACACTTGTCATTAACAAGAACGCATACGACGAATTTTATCTTGCCCTCTCCGGCTCAACCGACGTTGTAAAGCTTAATGTGGGCGAATGGTACAACATACGGCTCGAAATAAAGGATACCACAGGCTCCGCATCGCTCACCCTTAAGGTAAACGGTATAACTATCACTACGGCAGAGCTTGGCAGAAGTATTAATCTCGGCGGAATTCTTGCTAGATTCGCCTGGAGTGAAAGAAACGGCGTAGTATACTTCGATAATATTTATTATTCAAACATTGAGGAATAAACGGCAAAATGGAAACAAAAGTTAACAAGACTTGGGAAAAGCTCTCTTCAGAGGTGACACGACGGGGCGGTGACGGAGAGGATTTTGTTTCGGCGCTCCGTGAGCTTTATTCACTTTACACAGAGGATATGTATCTCTGGCTGGCAAGGCTTTACTGTCCTACGGCAGGCGGCTTCTACTACTCGAATTCCGCCAGAGACAACGACTGGTTCCAGCCCGACATAGAGAGTACTCGTCAGGCTGTGAATATACTTAAGCACGAAAAGATAATCGAAAAGCCTACCGATCTACCCGAGGAAATGCAGGAGCAGATGAGACGCTTCTTACTCGAGAGGTTTGACGCCGAGGACGGTTATTTCTATCATCCCCATTGGGGAAAAAACATCATCGACTCAAGACGAGGAAGAGACCTTATGTGGTCAAGCTCACTATGCAGAGAGCTTGGAATAAAGCTTCCCGCTCCCACGGCTATCGAAAGGCTTAAAGCCATGGCAGAAAACAAAAATGATGATGCGGTCAAAGAGCTTCCCGACTATCTGAAGAGCAAGGACGCCTTCCTTAATTATCTTGAGAGCTATGACTGGGAAAAAAGTGCTTATGCCTCGGGAAATAACCTTGTAGCTCAGGCAAACCAGGTAGTAGCTGCCGGGCTTGCTCCGGTAGCGATAGATTTTCTCAATTCAATACAAAACAAAGAGACCGGCTTCTGGGGTTGCGAGGAAGGCTATTTTGCTATTAACGGATACCTGAAGATAACCAGCTTCTACGTTGAGGCTAAGGCACAGATCAATCATGCTTACAATGCGGCTATGTCCACAATGGATCTTCTCACATCCGACAATGACTGTCTTACCGCCACATTCCAATACAACACCTGGTTTGCACTTGGAAATCTCCAGCACCTTTTCCGCACCATTGGCGGAAAGGAAAACGACGAGCTTGCAGAGACTATTGCCAAAGGGCTTATTAAGAGAGCCCCCGAGGCAATACGTGCCACGGCGAAAAAGGCTCTCGACTTCAGAAAGCCCGACGGCTCATTCTCCTACAACAAGCGTGAAAGCTCCTACGTTTCTCAGGCGGCGCACGTCGCAGTCAAGGGAACCAACGAGGGCGACGTAAACGCTACAATACTCTTATCCTCTGAGACTATTGATAAGATTTTCAGAGCACTTGAGCTTTCGGACTTTGTTATTCCTCTTTTCGGCAAGGAGCATCTTAACAAATTCCTTGCAGAGGTTTCAAAGCATAAGTGCAAGTTATGTAAATAATTTTTTCGAATACATAAAGAAGACTGCTCTTGCTATCGCTTGAGCAGTCTTCTTTTACAATCAAATAGATCCTGCATGATATCAAAGGAGTCTGCCACCCACAGCTTGCGATGTAAAGGATATAACGAAATCTCCCCACAATATTTTAATTTTAAGCAAAAAAACACGCAGATTGCAAATAGAAGCTTACAATCTGCGTGTTTTTATGATTATTTTACAAAATTATTCTGCTATCTCTGCTGCAGCGAGCTCCATAGTTTCGGACTCTTTTGCATCAAAGGTAGTGGGTTCGGTAACGTAAACGACATTATCGTTTGTCTCTCCCTCGTCCTCGACCTCAACAGCGCGATACTTGCCAAGACCTGTACCCGCAGGGATAAGCTTACCGATGATAACGTTCTCCTTAAGACCAAGGAGTCTGTCCTGCTTGCCGTTGATGGCAGCTTCGGTAAGAACTCTTGTGGTCTCCTGGAAGGATGCTGCAGAAAGGAAGGAATCGGTCATAAGAGCCGCCTTGGTTATACCGAGAAGGAGGGGCGCACCCTCTGCCTTGCGAAGAGCGATCTCGCCATTGGCAATTCTCTCCTCGATCTTCTCGTTAGCCTCACGGAACTCAACGATATCAACCTTAGTACCAACAAGAAGGTCGGTATCACCGGCATCCTCGATCTCAACCTTACGAGTCATCTGACGAGTGATACACTCAACGTGCTTATCATTGATCTCAACGTCCTCTCCGCGGTACACCTTCTGTACCTCACGGATGATGTAGTCATAAACTGCATCGATACCGCTCATGTGAAGAACGTCAGCGGGGTTAAGGAAGCCCTCAGTAAGCTGCTGACCGCGCTTAACCTGCTGTCCGTCCTCGATGCAAAGGCGCATACCGAAGGGAATCTCATATACGATCTCATCAGCAACGGGAAGGCCGTTAACGTCGGTAGCAGACTTGATAATAACCTTAGAAAGCTTCT
>JAZRMT010000008.1:0-12304 GCA_045647805.1 Eubacteriales bacterium
AAGAGCGGTGCTTTTTTTGTGTGGTGGGACCGACTTGGTCGTTGAACTCGCTCGCCACCATAGCTTTGTGCCGACTTGTTTACCCGCTCCGATTTGTTAGCTCAAATGTCCCTTGGCGAATCGGGTTCACATACCCCGCTCACTAGGCGTAATATTGCACAATGAACATGGCACAATATTTTGTTTTTACTGGTCTGGAGACTGCTGGGTGGGGCCTCTGTCGGATGCGCCGGTAAACTCAACGTCCTCGGGGAGCGGATAGTATTTTTCTTGCTCGTTATCTCTCTGATAAAGTCTTACGTGTTCTCCTCGGGGAAGGATATCCACAACGTCACCGCCACGCCAGAATTCGGTATATTCCTTGCCCGCAAAGAATTCCTTCTTTTCTACCGTTTCCACATTAAATTCAAGTGTAACCGATGTGTTTATGCTGATAGTGTCGACGGTATATATTATTCCATCTGAAATTTCAGTGGGAATAGCCTTTCCGTTTACGGTAAGAACAGGAGAGCTCATGAAGGAATAGAGCCTGAATCCGATGCGTGCCGCTTTTTTCGGCATTAGGGTTACCCTGCCCTCGTTGGGAAGCGAGTGAGTAAGGGTATATTCAGCGGTATTCTTATCGGTATGAATATTAACAACAAGGCAACCATCCTTATCGGTAACCGTGTTTTTCCATACGATCTCAAGAGCGATAGGAGCGGTTCCAACGCAGCAGCCGGCAATAGAGCGGAAGCGGGTTAAGGATACGGAATTGGGCTCAGCTCCACCGGTATATCCGCCGATAAGTCT
This sequence comes from Eubacteriales bacterium, assembly GCA_045647805.1. GTDB lineage: Bacteria > Bacillota > Clostridia > Oscillospirales > CAG-272 > UBA1740. Next base: position 793 of record JAZRMT010000008.1, read on the forward strand.
TCTGCCAAGCTCGACAAAGGTCTTGCCGTCCTTATCGGGAAGGGTGTCATCCGAAACAACGTATCCTGTGTACTTTATCTGATTTTCGGTAAGCTGGTTACGTGAGAAGCGGTAGATATCCTCCCAATAAGAAGTCTTTCCGCACTTGATCAGCTCCTCGCAGCAGAGGATCATATCCTTTATACAGCAGGTCTCACAATGCTCAAGCTCGGGAGCTCGCCACTGAGCAAACTCGGGTATCCATCCGTAATCCGAGGACATCGAGCGGACGTAGCCGTAAATTCTTTCACCGGCATTAATGTATCTGTCACAATCTGTGACTCTTCCGAGATAAACAAGACCTGCGGCAATCCATACAGAAGAATGAACGTGACCGAAGAACTCGAATTTATAGTTGAAGTATCTTGAGGGCCCAAGCAGGAAGTTGGCAAGTCCGATAGCAAGCTCCAAAGCAACCTCGTCGCCTGCAAGAACGTATCTGTCAACGAGGGCGTGCATAGACACACCGTTTCTTATCGGCTGCTCTCCTCTGCCGGTATGATGCGAAAAATCAAAGCCACGTCCCTTTACGTAAACGTCGTTCGGGAATTCGTAAAGCGGCTCAGTCTCAACCGTGTCACCCGACCAGAAGCTTCTGATCTTTCTCTCGTAAACAAGAGAACGCATACCACGGACAAGTTCGGATGCTCTCTTCTCAGCCTCCTTATCATTCGGATCATTTCTGACAAGTCGGTTAAGAGCGGGAAGTATGTAGCCCATTTCGTGGAACGAGGAGTGGATGGTGTGAGTCCAAGGATATTTTTTGTGATATCTGAGACCGTGCTCGCCCCAGGATTCCATAAGGTGGGCTCTAAGAGCTGAATATAGCTCCTTTGTGGTATCGGTTTCACCAAGAATGGTTTCCAGGCTGTCAACCGCCTCAAACCAAGAGCCTACAAGCTCGGCATCATCAACCTTACAATGCTCTGCCTCCGCAGGCTTCTTATGAGGAAGGACGAGCCAATAAGGGAGTCTGCCGAGCGCCTTATCGGTCATGTTATCAATATAAGAGAGGGCTCGGCGTGCATCACCGAGAAGGTCATATTGCTCGAATTTCATTGTCTTTTTACCTTTCTTTTTATATATTCGGATGGAGTTACGCCGAGGTGGCGTGAAAACATACCGGTAAAATGATTAATGCTTAAGAATCCCGAGGATGCCGCAAGCTCACTTACACTAACCGTCTCGCCGGAATCTATTCTGTCCTTGGCAAGCTTGATGCGGCAGGACGTTACGTAATCCTTGAAGGTAGTGCCGAAGCATTCCTTGAAAAGTCTGCAAAAATGCTCGGTGGTGTATTTACAATAGTCAGCCGCCTTTGCCGTCGTGAGATCGCCTAAAAGACCGTTTTCGACGTAATCGGCTATCCCTGCGACGAATTCTCTGCGGTAAGGGGAATCGGTGTCGGCTTCGGTTACGGCTCCCTCTGCTATCGCAAAGGAATAAAAACGAACAAGCTCCGATATTTCCTCAACCGAGCTTGCCTCTCCTCCCTGCTCTGCGATTTTCACCATAAGATCAAGACATTCGGCAAGAGCGCCGTCCTTACCGCCGCCCGGCAGATAATTTCTAAACCGCAATGCCCGAAGTCTGTCAAAAACAGTATCTCCCTTGCCCGAGGGGAAGATATCCCGAGGCTTAAAAATAACGCAGCTTCGTGAAAACGGCGCATCCTTTGAATCAAGATAGATTGCGTGTGCCTCGTATGGGTTGATTATCAGAATATCACCGCTCTTCACGTCATAGGCACGGTTGTTCACCACTGCGGTAGCATTGCCCGAGATAATACGGAGTATTTCTATTCCGTCATGAAAATGATATTTCGTAAATACGTATTCACCGCCAAGCGCCCTCGGAAGCATCTTCCCCGTTGGCTTGAATACGTCGTTTACACAGACCTTGCCTATCCTTTCCCCACCTATCATTACATCCTTAAGAACGCACATCGGGAGAACGGAAAAATCCTCAAAGCCCAAAGCAAGCGGTTCCTTCAAATTACATACCTCACGATAATTAATTACATAAGAAGTCTATCATATAATAAGAAATTTGTCAATAAAAAGCTGATTAGATATCAAATTTGTTATTTTTAAAGTCAAAATATAACGACTTGAACCTACGAATTGCCGTCAAAGCATCGGATAGGCGGTGAGCTGACGGAAAAATTTGAGTCACTGTTGATTTATTCATATTATTATGTTATAATAATACAGTTTAACATTAATCGGAGCGGTGTTATGGAGATCACAAAGCTATACGGCCAAACAAAGGATTACCTTTGGGGCGGAAACAAATTAAGAGAAAAATACGGCAAACAGGGCGAGGGCGACGTGATCGCCGAGAGCTGGGAGCTGTCTTTTCATCCCGACGGACCTACGAGGATCGCAGACGGCAGGCTGCTTTCCGAGGCGGTAAGTGACAAGGAGCTTGGTGAAAATCTCAGAGACTTCCCATTTTTCCCTACCCTTATCAAATTTATTGACGCAAGAGACGATCTGTCGGTTCAGGTTCACCCTTCCGACGAGTATGCTCTAAAAAACGAAAATTCCTTTGGCAAAACCGAAATGTGGTATATTGTCGAAGCGGAGACCGGTGCGGGAATATACCTCGGATTTAAGGAAGAGATCACCAAGGAACAGCTCTCCCAAGCTATAAAGGAAAAGCGGCTTACCGAACTGCTTAACTTTTACGAGGTTAAGGCGGGAGACTGCTTCTTCATCCCCTCGGGAACCATTCACGCCATTGGCAAGGGTTGCCTCATTTGCGAGATACAGCAGAATTCCAACCTTACTTACAGGGTATATGATTACGGAAGAGTCGGAAAAGACGGCAAGGAGAGAGAGCTTCACGTTGACAAGGCTCTGGCGGTCACAAATCTCGGTAAATTCAAGGCTGAATGCGGTCTCTCGACCGCTCTCGGCGTGAGCAAATATTTCACTGTCAAAAGGGCAAGAATAAAAAAAGAGAGCTTCACCGCCGACACGGGCAGCTTTAAATGCCTATGCTGCGTAGGCGGTCACGGAAGGATAGAGGGAATGGAAATCGGGCTTGGTGACAGCTATTTCATCCCCGCAGGCTACGGAAAATTTACTCTGGAAGGAGATATGGAGATTATCATGACTGAGGTTCGTAAATATTACATCGGTATAGATCTCGGAGGCACGTTCATAAAGGGCGGAATAGTTGACGATCTCGGAGATATACTTGTTGACGACAAGGTTCCTACCGAAAGCGAGGGCGGCTCGGAGACGGTTGCGAAAAACATCGCTTCTCTCGTTTGTGCTTTGCTGAAAAAGGCAAATATGACCGCATCCGACGTGGTAGGAATAGGAATGGGCGTCCCCGGAATGATCGATTCCGAAAGAGGTGAGGTCGTTTATTCCAACAATCTCGGCTGGAAGCACTTCATGATCGGAGAAAGAGTCGGTGAGCTTACCGGACTTCCCGTAAAAATTGCAAATGACGCAAACGTAGCCGCTCTCGGAGAAACCAGATTTGGCTGCGGAAGGAATTACAAGAACACAGTCCTCATTACTCTCGGTACGGGAGTTGGCGGAGGAATCGTAATTGACGGAAAGCTCTTCGAGGGTAACCGCTCTGCCGGAGCGGAGCTTGGACACTCGGTAATCTTAGCAGGAGGCGAGGCGTGCACCTGCGGAAGAAGAGGCTGTCTTGAGGCGTACGCATCAGCAACCGCTCTTATAAGAGAAACGAAAAAGGCTATGAAGAACGATCCCGAAAGCAAAATGTGGCAGGTTGGCTCTATTGATGCGGTAGACGGAAAAACCGCATTCGACTATCTCGAAACCGACGAGACTGCAAAGGGAGTAATTAAAAATTACACCGATATGCTTGGTGTTGGGCTCGTTAACATAGCAAACGTTTTTCGTCCCGAGGCGATAATGCTTGGCGGCGGAGTATGCGCGGAGGGTGAGCGTCTTACCGCTCCTCTTAAGGAATTCATGGCTCGAGAAATCTATGCAGGCGAAAAGGGACCTGCCGTTGAGATACTCATTGCCGAGCTTGGCAACAAGGCAGGAATTCTCGGCGCAGCTGCACTTTTAATGTAGTTTTGCAAACAATTATTATCAAAACAAGCAAAAAAATATAAAACGGAGGTAAAAAATGGCGGGCAATGTTTTTTTGCGTCACGAATTAAAATATTTGCTTGATGAAGAAAAAAAGAGTCGCGTCATGGCTCTTTTACCTCTACATATGGCATTAGATAAGTACGGAAGAAGCGAGATACGCAGCCTTTACTTTGACACGGACGATTATCTTTTGGTAAGGCGTTCGATTCAGAAGCCTATTTACAAGGAAAAGCTGAGACTCAGAAGTTACGGTGCCGCATCCTGTGACAGAGACGTTTTTGTAGAGCTTAAGAGAAAATACAACTCCGTCGTATACAAGCGGCGTACCGTCATGACCGAGGGCGAGGCTCTTTCATGGCTGACCGACGGGCGCGGCTGTCCCAGGGAATCCCAGATTTCTCACGAAATCAATTATTTTCTTTCAATGTACCCAAGGCTTTCTCCGAAGATGTTTCTGTCCTACGAGAGAGAGGCTTACTTTGACAAGGAAGGAAGCGATTTCCGTGTCACCTTCGATGACAATATACTCGCAAGAGATGAACGTCTTACCCTGGAGGGGAAGGCATACGGTGAAAGTATCCTTGAGACGGGTATAACGCTGATGGAGATAAAATGCTCGGGTGGTATTCCCTTGTGGATGGTTCATCTTCTTTCGGAGGCGGGTATATACAAAACCTCCTTCTCAAAATACGGAGTTGCATATAAAACGATCATACTTAATAACAGGAGAGTTTTTACAAATGTTTAACGGTATTTTTGACACCAGCACGACCTCGGTAATCGAGCCCTGGCACTTCATTCTATGCATTGCGGCATCTCTGGCGGTAGGACTGATTCTCGCATTTGCTTATATGTTTAAATCCAAATATACAAGGAGCTTTGTCATTACGCTGGCAACACTTCCCGCAGTAGTCTGCGTAGTTATCATGATGGTAAACGGAAACGTTGGAACAGGAGTTGCAGTGGCGGGAGCGTTCAGCCTTGTCAGATTCAGATCAATTCCGGGAACGGCAAGAGAGATCGGCATGCTGTTCGTTGCTATGGGAGCAGGACTTATCTCGGGAATGGGATATATTGCATATTCAATTCTTTTCGCTCTGATTCTCGGCGGTATCAACCTTATTTATAATGTAAGCGGTCTTGGCAAAGATCCCAAGGAAGAGAGAACGAAGATATTCAAGATCACCGTTCCCGAGGAGCTTGATTACACGGGAGCCTTCGAGGACGTGTTCAAAGAGTATGCCGACGGATGCGAGCTTACAAGAGTAAAAAGCACCAATATGGGCAGTATGTTCAAGCTTACGTACAGCGTTTTACTTAAAAAGGATGCCGCTGAAAAGGAGCTTATAGACAAGCTTAGAGAAAGAAACGGCAACCTTGAGATCGTAGTTTCAAAGATCGACGCAGAGGAAATGCAGCTTTAAAATTTGTTGTACTCTTTCAGAAAAAGATTTTTCTTGTTTTTAATCAAAAAAGGACGAGGTCATGCCTCGTCCTTTTTGCTATGTAAATTAATTACTTCTTGGTAACAGAAGTGATGTGGGGGTTAACGCCCGCATACCAGTAAAGGAAGCCCTCTACGTCGATAACGTCGCCTGCCTTAAGCTCGCCTACTGCCTTGTAAACGTCGGTATCCTTGTCGGTAAGGTAGCTCTCTACGCAGAAGTCGTAATCAGCACCGTCCTTAGTAAGGGTTACGTAAATATCATTGCCAACCTCGCCGTTCTTGTAAGAAACCGACTTTACGGTCATACCGGTGAATATAACGAACTTGTTCTGGTGCTTGATAAGCTCATCCTTGCCGAGAAGAGAGGTAACGTCGGTAGCACCGGCTGTCCAAGTATCCTTGGTATCAACGAAATCGAAGGTAGCGTCAACGATCTCTACTTCGCCTTCCCATGCAGCCTTATAGCCCTTTACCTGAATCTTGGTACCCTTGGTAAGCTTTTCAGCGTCAGACTTGGAACACTCCATTTCGTATACGAAGTAAGCGCCGTCGCCGTCCTGAAGATAAACGGTGATCTTGTCCTCCCACCAAGCCTGGGTTGCCTGAACAAATCCCTCAATGGTAACCTCGGTTTCAAGAGCAGCCTTGTCGTACTCCTCGTAAGTCATAACGCCCTTGGACTTCTCGTTGGGATCAACCTCGCCACAGCCTACAAGAAGGCAGCAAGCGGATGCAACGATCAAAAGCAATGCAATAATCTTTTTCATTTTTCTATTTTCTCCTTTGTTTTTGCGTTTTTCTAACGCATAGTATAATTATACTCGTTTTTTTTGGTTTGTCAATATATATGACTATTTTTTAAGATTTTTTAATCAATTTATTTCGTTTTTTCCTGATATAAGCAATTATGAGATAACCTATTATACCAATCCAGGTTACAACGATGATTGCAATAAGAGCTACGGAAAGCGGCAAAGGCCCTCTCTCTCCAACCTCTGATTTGCTATCAATGACCAGACGGTCAAGCTTATATAGCATCTTCATCTCAAAGTACAGTTCTTCTATATACTTATCATCTACCGTCTGACGTCTTTTTACAGACTTTGTGACATTCTCGATCATCTGTCCCGAGGCATCACGCAGAGACGTTGAACCGTTGAATACAGGAGTAACGAAGGTGTTTTCTACGTTGTCGATAAGCAATTTCGTCGCTTCAATCTTCACATTGTAGTAACGATCGTTATTCTCACCGCTTCTTGAAAGATAGTCAAGATACTCGGCGGAATTCTGTGCCTTGGAGGTTACGGGAGCATAGCCCTCGGTCTCGGAATATGCCATCTGCACATCGTTTGTCAGAAGATATTGAGCAAAAATCCAAGATGCAAGCACCTCTTCGGGATCCTCCTTATTGAAGATACACAGCGAGGGGCCCTGAGATATCATCTGAACGTTCTCGGTATCGAACTGCGGAACAGGTCTTACCACGGTTTCAAAATCAGCGACAAGACTTGAGTGTATATCCATAAGAGGAGCATCTGTGCCCATCCAAGTAGCACCGGCTGTCGAATCTATGGCGAAGATGCACTCTCCTCTATTAAGGAAATTGCCGGGATAGCTGTCGATCTTGAAGGTAGTGAAGGCTCCGGTCGCGGTATTGTCCTTCACCATATTAAGTAGCTCCTTCGTAGTATCGTTAAACACAAGAACCTCACCCTCGGAGGTAGAATAATCCGCCCCCTTCTGACGAAGCATCTGTACCATCATATTGTCCGTGGATTTGTAAATTATCGGCTTCAAAACGGTCTTTCCGTTAGCTTTATACAGCTCAACATCCTTTCCGTTTTCATCCTTGACAGACTCCTTGCCCATTGCAAGTGCCTTATTGGATACCTCAAAAATGAAATCCCAAGTCAATACCTCCGGCACTTCGGTATAACCGAGAGAGGCAAGAAGTGTTTTATTGATATAACACACCTCGGTAGAACGCATATAAGGAAGTGCGTACAACGTTCCGTCTACATAACACTCCTCAAGAAATTCGGGAATAATTTCCGACACTGCGGGAGAATCGAACCGCAAAGCATCCCCCCCGAGACCGTATCTTTCATCAGCGGCAAGCTCCTCAAGCGGTACGACAATATTTTCGCCCGTTTTATAGGTCGCTATATGGTCGGGATATGTGATACAGACGTTGGGAGTGGTTCCGGTCTGAATGTTTGTAATAACGTCGTTATAAATTTCACCGTAATCGGTATAGTGCTTTATAGTTACATCAATGTTAGGATAAAGCTTCTCGAACTCGGCAATAGCATTATCGTAAACCGCTCTTTGATTAGCATTATTCTCATTTTTCGCCCAGAAGGTGATCTCATAGGTCTTCCCCTCATTGAAATCAGAGGGCATTACAAAAGGATCGTAATTTTTTCTTCCGTGGCAGGAGGCAAGGAACACCGTTAATAATGCAATAAAAAGCAAAAGAAGTGTAATTTTTCTGGCAATCCTCATCCCTTTGTACCTCCTCTTGCGACACCCGCCATAATTCTCTTACGGAAGGCTAAGAATAGTATTATAAGAGGAAGGCTGATCACCACGACTGCCGCCATCATTGCGGGAATATTCTCACGTCCAAAGCCGTTTTCTCTTATTTCCTGAATACCGACAGAAACAAGGAAATAGCCCTCGTCATCGGTGACAAGTCTCGGCCATATATAAGAGTTCCAGCACTCGATGACCTTAAGAATCGTTATTGTGATAATTGTAGGACGGCAGATAGGAACCATTACCTTCATCATATACTTGAAGTCGGAGGTTCCGTCAACCTTAGCGGCGTAATACAGCTCGTCTGGTATACTCGAGAAATTCTCCTTCAAAAGGTAGATATAGAACACCGAGGTGACCGACGGAAGGATAAGTCCCATAAACGTATTACGAAGATCGAACGTAGTAACGGTCACGAAGTTGGTTATTACTACCAGCTCGGAGGGGATCATCATGAGCGAGAGGAAGATTACGAATACCAAGTTTTTCCCTCTGAATTCAAGGCGTGAAAATGCAAAGGCGGCGGGAATGGTAACCGCAAGCATAAGAGCAGTTGTCACGACCGTAAAGATTATCGTATTAACGAAATAATCGACAAGAGGAACGGAGGTAAACGCAGTGGTGTAATTTTCAAAGGTAGGATTCTCCGCAAAGAACTTCGGTATTGCCTCCGAATTGTACTCTGCAAAGCCCTTTACCGAGGAAAGGATCATCCAATAGAAGGGGAACAGCACCATAAGTGCCCACAGTGAGAGAAGGATATATATCGCGGTTTTTGCCGATCTGCTTCTGACCTTTTCTCTTTTTTGCTCCTTATCATAATCATTCGTTTTTATGCTGATTATGAGCTTTTTGCGGTTTGTTTTGTCAAAACCGGTTACTTTAACCATGACTGTCCCTCCTTTCTCAATAATGAACCTTCTTCTTACTGATTAGAAGGTTAATGCAGGTTATGGTAAGAACTATTACGAAGAGAATGATCGCCGCAGCCGATGCGTAGGAGGGATAACCGCCTCCGTCTCCGTAAAGCATATCGTAAACGTAGCCGACTATGGTATTCATCTCAGCTACGTTCAAATTCGTTCCGAAAAGAGCAACGGCATCGCTGTATGCCTTGAACGCACCGATGAATCCGGTGATAACTAGATAGAAGATCGAGGGAGATATCATAGGCAGGGTGATCTTTCTGAACATACGCCACTTTGACGTACCGTCGATCATAGCCGCATTATAATAGTCCTGCTTTACCGATGCAATGGCACTGGTCAAAATGAGAATCTTAAAGGGCATTACCACCCATATTGTGTAAAAGCAAAGCACGAACATCTTTGCGGCGTAGGGGCCGCCTATAAAGTCTATCGGAGACACACCGAAGGCTCCCAAAAGGATATTTGCAAGACCGTCCGAGTATGCCGTGGGCTTAAAGAGTATCATAAATACAAGTCCGACGGCAAGAGTATTGGTGACGTACGGTAAAAAATAGATTGTCTGAAAAAGATTTCTCACCGCTTTGATCGAGGAAAGACCTACGGATATCAAAAGTGCGATAAGAGTTGAAAGCGGAACGGTGATAAAAACAAGTATAAGTGTGTTTTTGAGTGCCTGAGCGAAGTAGGGATCGGAAAGCACGTATTTATAGTTGTGAAGGCCCGTTCCGGAGGAGCTCTGCGTTACGAAATTAAAGCCCTCCTCAAAGGAGTAGATAAGAACGTCGATCAAAGGATAGACGAGGAATGCTCCGAGGAAGAGTATGGCGGGAAGGAGATAGAGCCAGCCCTTCAGGCTTTTCTTGTCCATTTTTTGCCCTCCTTGACCTCAAAATAAACTCGCTGCTCGGTCTTTTTGTCGAAGAGGAGAACCTTATTCGGCTTAAGGGAGAAGCTGACGGTGGGAGACTGCGTATCAATATCCTCATCGGAATCAATGATCGCTCTTATCTTCTCCTCCGACTCGGGATGGGAGCAAACCACGCTTACATCTCTGCCCATTATCTCAACACCTGAAAGATCGGCAGTAAATGCTCCGTTTCTGTCGTATACGAAGCCCTCGGGACGAATCCCCACGTAAACCTCGCCGTCGGGAGCACCGTTTACCTCAAGGATACAAGCATCGCCAATAAAGAGTCTTCCGCCCTCTACTCTACCGGAAAGTACGTTTATTCTCGGAGTGCCGAGGAATTTGGAAACGAAGAGATTTTCGGGATCGTCATAGACCGACCTCGGTGCGCCGACCTGCATAACTACACCGTCCTTCATTACCACGATGATATCTGAAATGCTCATAGCCTCTTCTTGGTCGTGAGTAACGAACACGGTGGTAATTCCCGTAGTCTGCTGAATACGTCTTATCTCCTCTCGTGTCTGGAGCCTGAGACGGGCATCAAGATTTGAAAGCGGCTCATCAAGAAGAAGAACTCTGGGATTCTTAACAAGAGCTCTTGCTATCGCAACACGCTGCTGCTGACCGCCGGAAAGCTCAGCGGGCTTTCTGTCCATAAGAGTATCTATCTGCACAAGCTTTGCGATCTCGAGTGCCATCTCGGACATTTTTGCCTTAGTGAGCTTGTCCGCACCCTTCCTGTTCTCGAGCGGAAACGTGATATTCTGCTTAACGGTAAGATGAGGATAAAGAGCGTAATTCTGGAACACCATTCCTACTCCGCGACGCTCGGGAGAAAGCTCGGTTACATCGTCCTCACCGAAGAATATCTTACCGTCTGTGGGCTTTTGGAGGCCGCAGATCATATTAAGCGTAGTGCTTTTACCGCAGCCTGAGGGACCGAGAAGTCCCACTAAGCTTCCGTCGGGTATCTCGAGGTTAAAATCGTTTACAGCGATCACCTCAGCGCCCTTCTTTTGACGGCTCACAAATTTTTTCGTCAGATTTTGCAGCAGAATTTTCATTTTCTTTCCTTTCTTTGCCCTTGATTCTCATACCACACGCAAAAATATATTGTGCGCAAGAAATATCTTTATTATTTTGCCATCATTATAGCACAAAGGATACTTCAAGTCAATATTTTTCAAAATTAAGTTTCTGCACGGCAATATTTTTTCCTTAGATATTGACAAGTCAATTTTGTTGTGTTATAATTTGAGAGTAAATATTTTTTGGGAGGCTATCATAATGAAGCATATCAAGACCATTGAGACCAAGAACCTTTGCCAGAGCGCAAAGAACGGCGGATGCGGTGAGTGCCAGACTTCCTGCCAGTCTGCTTGCAAGACCAGCTGCGGCATCGCCAATCAGAAGTGCGAGAGCAAGTAATTGCAATATTAAAAATGCCGCCGTTTCAGGCGGCATTTTTTTTGATATGACCCTAAAGGAGAATGAACTATGATCCATCAGTATCAACTGGGTAAGTCGGAGGCCAAGCGGTCTTAGGAAGACAAAATAT
>JAZRMT010000009.1:0-1622 GCA_045647805.1 Eubacteriales bacterium
TTAAATTATAATAATTTCTTAGTCTTTTCCGGGCTGTGCGATACAAACGATCTTGTTGTTCATAGATCTGCAGTTATCGCAACCGCCGCACTGCAAGTATTCTGCCTTGGGCCAAAGCTTGAGATCTGCAGGAGCAGGAACATACTTGTCGGGAACGGTGCAGGTATCCTTCTTGCCAACCTTCTTGTAGCCCTTCTTGGTGTACTCATCTTTACCTCCGGCAACTGCATCGAGAGCGTCATCGGAAAGCTCTCCGCTTTCTGCACTGATAAGTGCCATTGCCTCGTCGAGGTCTGCCTCTGTAGGTTCAAGACCGAGTTCCTTAGCCTTAGCTGCGAGCTCTTCCTTGGTGGTGCAGTCGTCAAATGCAACGATCTGCTCGGGTGTGAGTTTTGCTAAAATTGACATAATATATGCCTCCTTTTTTTATTCCCTTTCGGGATATTTAAACTATTATTTTTTACCTACCTTTTCAGTATAGGTGCTATAATGCCGAACCTTATTTACATATTCGGCTATGAAATCATTGTCCGAAAGCGCACGCATTTTACTGTTATTGGTATAAACCGTAAATGTAACTGTTTTGAAGCCGCCGGCAACGAGATCGGTATATGTCTGGTAAAGAGGACATAAGAATGCGCCCGGAGGTGAATGCTTTGCCCTTGAAAGTAAGTTAAAAACGGCAGTATCGCCATTGGTATTAATAAAGGAAAATGCAACCGGCACTTCGTTTTTATCAAAAAGGCAGTAGGAATATCGTCCGTCGTATGAAGAGTAAAGCGCGGGATTTGTGTTATAGGCAAATTCCTCGCCCACCATATCGCTTAGAAGATCAACAATTCCCTCTCCGCACTCATCAAAACGCCTAAGAGTGTATCCTCTTTTAAAAATACGGTCGGATATCCTTTTATATCTGTTTTCACAAAATCTTTCGTGTACCTGAACACATTTTTGAACTTCAGATGTATATGTGGATGCTGAAAAATTATGTTCCAGCTCAAATTTTCTTACGAAAGCCAGCAAAATTTCTTTATGCGGATGATCGTCGTATACGCATATGGAAACAGGGTTACGCGAAAATTCCATCAGCTGTGAAAACAGTTCAGTTGCTATTCCCCTTCCTCTGAAAAGTGGCTTTATGTAGATATACATCAGCTCGGCAACAAATAAGTTCTCCCTTGCCGCCACATATCCGATCGGGTACCCCGTTTCGGTTTCTGCCATGAGCATTACTCCGTATTCCGCGGAAAAGCACATTTCTGAGATTTTGTCAGCCGTCGGCGCAAACGAAGGATATTCATTTTTCTCTATCTTGCGTATTTTAAGCCCCATATTTATCACCTCGTCTATTTATACACAGCAAGCGTCAAAAGGTTAGAAGAAAATACAAAATTATTTTCAATTCTGCATTTTTCTTTTAACGAGCAGATTAGGTATCCAATCTCTGTCTTTCTACCAATTCTGCAAACTTACCGTTCAGAGCGATCAGCTCGTCATAGGTTCCGTCCTCAACGATCTTTCCTTTTTCAAGATAGATAATGCGGTCGCATTCCTTGATTGTGGAAAGTCGGTGAGCAATGACGATACGGGTGCATTTGAGCTTTTCAAGCGACTCGGAAACG
>JAZRMT010000010.1:0-6355 GCA_045647805.1 Eubacteriales bacterium
CTTCGAGGATAAGACCGGCAACTGATCATAACAAGTAGGGCAGGATGCAAATCGTCTTGCCCTACGAATCGGTTATATAGGGTAGGATTTTTACCTTATATTGACAATTACACATTACATTTAACAACAAAAAGGCTGTAATTATGGCAGAAAACAAACGTGATTATTATGAGGTTCTCGGCGTTGGAAAATCGGCTACCGAGGACGAGATAAAAAAGGCGTACCGTTCTCTTGCAAAGAAATATCACCCCGATATGAACCCCGGCGACAAGGAAGCCGAGGTGAAGTTTAAGGAGGTCAACGAGGCGTACGCAGTCCTCTCCGACAGCGAAAAACGCTCGAAGTACGATCGATTTGGCCATGCGGCATTCGATCCCACCCAGGGAGGAGGCTCGGGCTTTGGCGGATTTGGCGGCTTCGGCGGTGCCGACTTTGATTTTGGCGATATATTCTCCTCGTTCTTTGGCGGAGGAGGATCTTCTCGGTCAAGACAGAACGCACCTATTGAGGGCGACGACATTGCCGCAAGAGTTACGATCAGCTTCGAGGAGGCTGCCTTTGGCTGCAAGAAGGAGGTTTCCTTCGCAAGAATTGAGGGCTGTCCCGAATGCTCGGGAAGCGGTGCCGAGAAGGGTACCACGCCCGAAACCTGTAAGACCTGCCGAGGCACGGGAAGAGTTACCGTTCAGCAGCAGACCATGCTCGGTTATATGCAGACACAGCGTGCCTGCTCTGACTGTCGAGGTACGGGTAAGATAATTAAAACCCCCTGCAAGAACTGTAACGGTAAGGGCAGAATCAAAATCAACAAAAAGCTGGAGGTCAATATCCCCGCAGGAATTGACAACAGACAGAATATTATTCTCCGTGGCCAGGGCTCGGCAGGACTTAACGGCGGGCCAAGCGGTGACCTTGTAATCGAGGTAAGAGTTAAGGAGGATAAGATCTTCGAGCGAGATGGCAACAACATCTACTGCGAGATTCCGATCTCCTTTGTGGAGGCGGCACTCGGTGCAGAGATAGACGTTCCCGTTCTCGGTGGAGGAACCGAAAAGTTCAAGATCCCCGAGGGTACACAGAGCGGTACCGATTTCACACTTCGCGGTAAGGGCATCCCCCATATCAATTCGGGCAGAAAGGGCGATCTTATCATCACCGTCACCGTAGAAACACCGAAGAATCTGAACGCAGAGCAGAAAAAGCTGCTTGAGGCATTCGGAAACTCTCTCAGTGAGGGCAACGGCGGCAAGAAGCAGAGTTTCTTTAAAAAGCTGTTTAATAAATAATTTTTCAAGGCCGGCTTAAGTTCTGATAACCTAAGCCGTCCTATTTTTTATAAAACAGCACCCACTTTCACAAAACAAAAAGTCCTTCCGAAAAAGAAGGACTTTTCTCATATAATCTTTAGCTAAAAAACCTCTGTTACCAATTCACCACGGTTTTTCCTACCTCTGACAGATAATCGTCGTTTGAAAACTCTAAAATCTCAAATTTCTCACCGTTATAGGAAACACGGGTGAAGGAAGCGTTTGAAGGATACGAAAGAGTCTCGGCATACTTTTCGGGAGCTACACCCATTATTTCAAGACAAAAAGTACGTATTGCCGCACCGTGACAAGTGATGAGGATACGCTCTCCGGGATGCTCTTTACATATGCTCTCTATCTCACCGTAGATACGCTTTCCGCATTTGACTGCCCCCTCGCCGCCGGGTATTATATAGGTGCCGAAGTTTTCTCTCCAGCCGTCATAGTAAGCCTCTTTTCCGTAACGGCCAACGACCTCATCCACAGACAGATACTCCCATTCTCCGAGATGGATCTCCCTGAGCCCCACTCTTTTCTCCACCGTAAGCCCACGCCTTTTCGCGTGCGGCAGAGCAGTATCATAAGCTCTCGAAAGGTCGCTTGAATATATTGCGTCAAAAGGAATATCCGCAAGAGCGTCGGCGGCAGCCTCTGCTTGTCTGATACCCAGCTCCGAGAGCGGAGTATCGGTATGTCCGGCGACTCTGTGCTCAAGATTGGCAATACTTTCACCGTGTCTGATTATATATATTTCGGTAGTTTTCATATTTACAAATTACTCCGTTAAAAGTAGTTTCAATTAAGTTTCGTAATGCCTATCTCAGAAAGATGTCCGTCAACCGAAAAGGCATCCTCTGTGAATTTTCCATCCTCGTAATAAACTACCGAGTAGGAAGCATTGGAAGGAAATACAGTTTCCTTTGAAATCTGTTCATCAGAAAGTCCCCGAACCAGACCGAAAAATCCTCTGAGTGCCGCCGCATGCGAGGCGATAAGAAGCGTCGATCCGGGATGCTCACGGCAAAGCTCTTCTATCCTACCGTAAATTATCTTTGCTCTGTCCATTACTCTGTCACCGCCGCCCGGGAAGGTGAAGGTACCGAAGTCTCCGAGCCAATCCACGTTGTAAACCGACTCGCCGTATTCCTCCATTATGCTTTCAGCGCTTCGGTTTTCCCAAGCTCCGAGCCTGACCTCACGGAGCCTTTCGTCACCGATAACCTCTAAGCCACGCATTCTTGCATGAGGAAGAGCTGTACTCATAGCTCTTTTAAGATCGCTGGAATAGATAAAATCTATTTTCTCGTTTTTCAAAGCCTCGGCAGTAGCCTCGGCCTGTGCAAAGCCAAGCTCGGAAAGGTCAAGGTCGGTGTGGCCAAGAAGCACTCTTTTCGCGTTTCCAAGACTTTGGCCGTGACGAACCAAAATAACCTTCGTTCTCATAAATTCTCCTCCCCCTTTCCAAAGGCAATATCCTTAATAACCTCACCGCCAATGATCAGCCCCATAGCAGACGGAACAAAGGATATGCTGGCGGGAGCTTTTTCCTCCCCGTCCGCAAAGGCTCTTACAGGCAGCTCCTTGGAATACACCACCTTAAGGTGATTGATTCCCATTTTCCGAAGCCCGAGGCGAACCGCTCTTGCAAGAGGACAAACGGTGGTCTTTGAAATATCCGAAACCTCGAAACGAGTGGGATCAAGCTTGTTGCCCGCACCCATTGCGGAAATGATCCTAACGCCCTCTCTTTTCGCCTTTGCAATCAAGGCGAGCTTGGACGGAAGGCTGTCAATTGCATCGATAATGTAATCATATGTTGACAAATCGAAGCTATTTTCGTTCTCGGGAGTGAAAAACTCGGCTCTGGTTTCAACCTTGGCATTCGAGTTGATTTCCAGCACTCTGTCCTTTGCCGCATCGGTTTTATACTGCCCGATAGTACGTTCTGTTGCTATGATCTGTCTGTTAATGTTGGATTCGCACACCCTGTCCGAATCAACGAGCAGAAATTCACCGACACCGGCTCTGCAAAGTGCCTCGAGTGCGTAACCGCCGACACCGCCGATGCCGAAGACTGCCACCCTTGCTGACTTTATTCTTTGGGTGGCTTCCTTGCCGATAAGCATCTCTGTCCTTGAATCTCTCGTCTGCATCAGAATTCGCCCCTGGCAATAGCCTTGATCAGATTGAAGTCATCGTCAACGATGATAAAGTCGGCATCCATTCCAACCTCTATTCTGCCCTTTGTATCAAGTCCCATCATACGTGCAGGAACCTCGGTCGCCATTTTCACAGCATCCTCCTCGGCAATGCCAAACTTAATGGCACATCTTACGCAATCTATAAGCATAGAGGTCGAGCCGGCAAGATTGCCGCCCATAGTATATGCCTTTCCGTCGATAACCTGTGTTGGCAGACCTCCAAGCTCGTACATTCCGTCGCCAAGACCGCAAGGTCTTACAGAATCGCTTATAAGAACTACTCTGTCAACTCCGTACATAGAGATAAGCAGCTTAACCATCGAAGGATGAACGTGCACACCGTCACAGATAAGCTCGGCATAGGCTCCACATTCTGCTCCGGCAGGAATGGGGCCGGGATTTCTGTGATGCATGCCCGGCATACAGTTGAAGGTGTGAGTAAGGCACTTTGCACCCGCCTCGAAAGCCGCCTTGGCGGTATCGTAATCGGTGTCGGTATGACCTATGGAAACGAGGCAAGGACACTCCTTAATGAAATCGATCGCTCCCTCAGTCTCGGGGGCAACGGTTATCTTCTTTACAAGCTTCGCCTTTTTTAGCAGCTCAAGAGTGGGCTTGATCACGTATTTTTCATTCTGCGCTCCCTTATATTTTACGTTAATGAAGGGGCCTTCAAGATGAAATCCGGGAATGTTTGCTCCTCCCTCAATCTTTATTTGCGCCTCGGTGGATCTTATTATTGCATCGGCACTTACGGTCATTGTTGTGGGGTACCAGGTGGTGGTTCCTCCCTCGAGATAGATCCTTGCCATTTTGGAATAATCGGCATCCATGGTATCCATACCTTGAAGTCCGTGGCTATGGGTATCAATAAGTCCGGGGTAAATTTTATTCCCTCCGAAATCAATTCCCTCGCCCTCATATTTTCCTATACCGAATATTTTTCCGTCACAAACGGCAATATCTACAAGCTCGCCCTTGTGTCTTACGTTCTTTATGAGCTTCATACCCTGCTCCCCTTTCAGCATACTACATTAATTATATAATAAAGCCTCTCAAAAGTCAATAAATATACTAAAAAAGAACGGACCTCTCAAGGAAGTCCGTTCGGTATATTATTGGAATTACTATTATTCAAATCCGAGATAAACGTCGTCAAGGTCGAGCACTACGGAGTACTTATATCTGGGCTCAAATCTGATACCGGTAACTCCGGGATTGCTTACTTTTGTAGAATATTTATTAACACCGTCGATGGACATAGTTACATCCCATGCAGTTCCGTCCTCGGTCTTGATCATCTCAAAGCTAACATCATGCCACTGACCAACTTCGAAGTAGCCCGCCTTAGTACCGGCAGAATTCGCATTGAAATCGCCGATCGTGTAGGAAGATCCTTTGCCATTGGAGATTTCAGCCTTACCGGTCGAATCGCAGAACTTAAGCAGAAGCATACCGGAATCAGAGGTCAAGCCGGTCTGAACGCTTGCGAAGCGCATCTTTAACTCAAGGGTAATCTTGCTTGCCTCTGCAGCAGCGGCAACATCACCGATACGAACCGCGTTAGAGCCCTTGGCCGAGTTAGATATACGAAGGAAGGTGTTCTCGCTGCCGTCCTCAAGAGTTTCTGAAACAAAGCCCTCCCAAATACCGGTAGCAGCGGAAGGATCATCCTTGAACGCACCGGAGGTTATATACGAAGGAAGCTTAGTGTCGTTTTCAAAGTTAGTATAATTTCCGCCGCCTGCGTAAATAACGTCGCAGGAGGAGAAGCCGATCTTACCTCTTACCGTTACGCTGAGTATGCCGCCTGCAAGCACCGCATCAAATTTACGGTCAGCGCTAACGTTAGAAACACGGGCAACTCCGTCACCTATCGAATAGAATTTATCAACGGGGAGCTGAACGGTATCTCCGATGTTTGACTCGGTGAAATAGTGCTTTTCGGTAGCAATTACATTTTCGTCAACAACGGTGTTAACCTTTACGCCGTAGTAAGCGTTAGCCCATCCGCCAACCTCATCGATAGTCTCGTCGGTGTAACCAACGATCTCCTGAACGGATGCACCGAAATCAAGAAGAGCGGTATAAAGAGCAAGCTGATCAGCGGTAGGATTCTTATCTATACGGTCCATGCAGTACTGGAATACGTTGTATTCAAGCACGTCGGACTGAGCAAGAACGTTATTATCAGCATCAACAACAACCGCAATCGCATAAACGTTTACACGAAGCTCTGTGGGAGCAATCTCCTCGGATGCGAAAGCATCGTAAGCTACGGCAGTATCACCCTCGCCTACGGTAAGCTTGCCTAAGGGAGAATAAATAGCGGTGTTCTCATCTATAACAACCTCGGTAAGAGCCTCATCGGAGAGGATGAGCTTTACGCTCTGGCCCTCAGCAACGTTGGCACTCTCTACGTAAAAGATAAGCTGAACCGCATCCTCGTACGCAAGGTTCTTATACTTAATGTTAACAGTAGGAGGTACAACTTCCTCCTCGCCGGCATCCTCACCGACGTCTCCATCAGTACCCTCGTCGGGTGTACCGGGTGCAGATGCCCCGTCATCTTCTGCCGCTTCATCAGCGTAAGCGACAATTCCGCACATCGCTCCCATCATGAAAAGGCAGGAGAGAAGAAGAGCGAGAAGTCTTGCAAATCTATTATTCTTCATAGTTCCGTTTTTCCTTTCTCACAATGGATTAAGCCTCAGGCTCATCGGTGGGCTCATCGGTGGGCTCATCGGTGGGCTCATCAGTGGGCTCATCGGTAGGCTCGTCGGTGGGCTCATCAGTAGGCTCATCGGTAGGCTCATCAGTAGGCTCATCGGTAGGCTCGTCGGTGGG
>JAZRMT010000011.1:0-12363 GCA_045647805.1 Eubacteriales bacterium
ACTCTGTCAGAAATAGCCTGCTTGTCGCCTGCACCGCCAACGATGATGGTGTTTTCCTTGTTTACCTTAACCTGTCTTGCTCTACCAAGCTGAGCAACGGTAGCATCCTTAAGCTCAAGACCAAGGTCGCTGGTGATAACCTCGCCACCGGTGAGGGTTGCGATGTCGATGAGCATTTCCTTACGTCTGTCGCCAAATCCGGGAGCCTTAACCGCAACTACGGTGAAGGTACCGCGGAGCTTGTTAAGAACAAGAGTGGTAAGAGCCTCACCCTCTACGTCCTCGGCAATGATAAGGAGCTTCTTACCCGACTGAACGATCTGCTCAAGAAGGGGAAGGATGTCCTGAATGTTGGATATTTTCTTATCGGTGTTAAGGTTGAGAGCGTCATCAAGAACAGCCTCCATCTTATCGGTATCGGTTGCAAGGTAGGGGGAGAGATAGCCTCTGTCGAACTGCATACCCTCGACAACCTCGCTGTAAGTCTCTGCGGACTTGGACTCCTCAACGGTTATAACGCCGTCGGAGGTAACCTTCTCCATAGCATCTGCAATAAGTCTGCCGATCTCCTCATCGGATGCAGAGATAGCACCTACTCTTGCGATATCCTCGGAGCCGGAAACCTTCTTAGACTGCTTTGCAAGCTCAGCAACAGCCGCATCAACAGCCTTGAAGATACCCTTACGAAGGATCATGGGGTTTGCACCCGCAGTAACGTTCTTCATACCCTCGTGAATGAGAGCCTGAGCAAGAAGGGTTGCGGTGGTTGTACCGTCTCCTGCCGCATCGTTAGTCTTGGTAGCAACCTCACGTACGAGCTGCGCACCCATATTCTCAGCAGAGCACTCAAGCTCGATCTCCTTAGCGATGGTAACACCGTCGTTGGTGATGAGGGGAGCCCCAAACTTCTTCTCGAGAACTACGTTTCTGCCCTTAGGGCCAAGTGTGATTTTAACGGTGTCGGCAAGCTTATCAACTCCGTTAAGAAGAGCAGCTCTTGCCTCCATGCCGTAAAGTATTTCTTTAGACATTTTAAAATTCTCCTTTAGTTAAAATTAGTCGATAACGGCAAGAACGGCCGACTGACTGACTATTGTATACTCAACGCCGTCAAGCTTTATCTCGGTGCCGCTGTATTTGCCGGTGATAACCTTATCTCCGACGTTAAGAGTCATAACGACCTCGTTTCCGTCAACAAGTCCGCCGGGACCTACTGCAACAACCTCGAACACCTCGGGCTTCTCCTGAGCGGAGCCGGGAAGGATTATTCCTGCCTTGGTGGTCTCAACAGCTTCAACCTGCTTAAGCACTACTTTATCAAGTAAAGGTCTGAGTTTCATTCTATTTTTCTCCTTTGATTCTCATTTTAGCACTCTGAAAGCATGAGTGCTAACATCACTGCATATATTCTATACTACTGTTCTGAAAAAATCAATAGTTTTCCGCTTTTTTCACAAATTGTTAACATTTGGAGATAATCAACCATTTCAGCTCATCTCTCTTCTCAGGATCTCCATAATTTTCTTTTCCTCTCTGGAAACCTTCACTTGAGATAAGCCGAGTATTTTGGCGGTCTCGGTTTGGGAAAGATCACGGAAATAACGTAAAAGTATAAGCCTTCTGTGCTCCGGAGTGAGCTTCTCGATGGCCAGATGAAGTGCAAGACGGTCGAAGCTTTTTATTTCCTCTTCCTCATCGGAAATGACACTGCCAAGCGTTGCCGTGTCGTCGTCATCATATGCCTTTTCATCAAGCGAGCGTACCGCAGCGCCCGAAAACAGAGCCGATGCCGCATCCTGAACCGAAATACCTACCGCCTCGGCTACCGCCGAGATGCTTGAATCCTCTCCTAACGATATCCTTCTTTCCCTTTCGGCGGAAAGAAGCGCGCACAGCCTTTTTTCCTCCCTCGAAACCTTTATTATCCCGTCATCACGGAGAAATCTTCTGATCTCACCGAAAATAAGCGGTACGGCATAGGTGGAAAATGCGGTCCCATGAGAAAAGTCAAAGGTTTTCATTGCCTTGACCAAACCGATATTTCCGCACTCAATTAAATCGCTCATATCTGCACCCCTGCCGGAAAACCTTCCCGCAATGCTGTAAACCAGAGGAGTGTTCAGATCGGCAAGGCTCTCCCCCGCCGCCTCGTCACCCTCTCTGTAACGTCGAAGCAGCTCGAGATTTCTGTCGTAAGGCTTCTTTTTTTCACATAACTTGTTCATTTATTCCCTTCGGTCACGGTTTAAGTATTTTTCTCATCAGGACGGTTGTTCCCTTCCCCGGACGTGATTTTACGCTTAAGGAGTCGGTGAAGCTCTCCATTACGAGAAAGCCCATGCCGCATCTTTCCGACGGCTCTCCCGTGGAAAAGGCGGGTGTACGAGCCTCCTCCACGTTTTCAATACCACAGCCGTTATCGGAAATTTCAACGGTAACCTCTCTGGTATCGTAAAGCCTTGCGGATATGTATATGTAGCCAACCGATCTATCGGGAATATCCTTATAGGCGTGGACTATACAATTAGTAACCGCCTCGCTTACCGCACATCGCAGGTCGCCAAGCTCCTCTACGGTGGGATTTGCACTTGCGGTAAATGCGGAGATGACCGAGCGTGCCACCGCCTCGTTGACGCTTACGGCAGGCAATCGAAGCTTCAGCTCATTTATTATCCTTTTCATTTAAAGATCCTTCCTTATTAATATTATTTCAGGGTAAGGTTTTTCACCCTGTCGAGCCCGGACAGCCTGACTATCCTCATATGGCTCTCTGATAAGCCCCTTACCACCACAGTAGCGTTGAGCGATGATGCCTTCTCTACTCTTCCGAGTATCAGACCAAGACCTGAGCTGTCCATAAATCCCACCTCGGTAAAATCAAGCACCAACCGCTCGGGCTTATTTTCAAAAAGCTTAAGATCTATCTTTTCTCGCATTATTCGGCAGGTATGGTGATCTATATCCGGCAGAAGCCTTGCAACCAGCTCTCCCTTTCTTTCAATAAAAATTACGTCTTCCTTCATTTTTATATTTCCTTTCAAGGACGCTTTCTTTCTCGGATATTTTATCATACCTTAAGCGAAAAATATGTCGCACCGGGGCGAAGATAAAAATTAATCTATAAAATAAAGTTTTTTCGCAATGTTCACCTTCACCTCCGCCTTTTTTTGCTTATAAAACGCCTCGCTTACCTCCTCTGAAAGACTCTTAGCATAGCCAATGCCTCGCCCAATTTCTCTTATATACAGCTCAGCCTCGCATCCCACGATCTCTCGCGCCGCCTCCAGCATTTTGTAATTTATGAATTTCAATTCGACGGTAACTCTGTGAGAAAAGCGATTCTGCTTTATTCCCTCAAGCCGCCTGTCATAATCTCTGCAAAGAGCCGTTACAAGCTCCGAAACAGTGTCTTGCCTTACTGCCCGAACACCCATCTCGAATCCTCCAGCTCTTCCTTAAGCAAATCAAGCGTGCTCTTAAGCTCGCCAAGCCGCAAAAGAGAATCCCTCGCCTCGGAAAGAAGCTCCTCAAGCTCGGCAATCCAACGCTCCGGCTCCTCCTTAGACCATTCAGTCAAAAATTCCATTAAAAAATTATGTATTGATAAAGTATCGTTTATTTCTTCTATTTTTTCCTTCACCGAGGCAATATCCTCCCTTATCACCAAAGGAGTTCTATATAGCCTGGAGGGTACACCTTCGTAGCTGTCTGCTTCAACAAACATTTCTTTTCTTCTCCTTGTCCTTTTATGTCCTGTAACACGTTTTGTCACCCAAGAAGTTTACAAACGGGGCTTTTGTAACCTCTTGCGTGACAATTATAGCAAATGTTTTGTAACTTGTCAAGTGATTTTTTGAGTTTTTTCAAAAAACCTATTGCATATCAAGTGACAATATGCTACAATATAATCAAATCCAGCAATTTTCTCATTTTTTCGGGAAAAACTGACAAAAGAAAAAGTCGCCTAACAGGTGACTGACGGAGGGACAATATGCTATCCAACAAATTAAAGGAGCTCAGAAAGTCTAAAGGGCTTACTCTCGAGGAGCTTGCAGACCTGGTCGGAACATCAAGACAGACCATACACCGCTACGAGAACGGTACGATATCCAACGTTCCGCCCGAAAAGGTCGTGAGCCTTGCAGAGGCGTTGGGAACTACTCCCTCATTTCTTATGGGATGGGAAGGCTCGGATATTTTATCAATCTACGACAACCTGACTCCGATTACCACAAAGCGATTGCCAATACTTGGCGAGATAGCCTGCGGTGAGCCTATCTACGCCAGCGAAGAGCATGAAAGCTACGTTTCGCTCGGAAGCAATATTGATGCGGACTTTTGTCTTCTGGCTCACGGAGATTCTATGACCGGAGCCAGGATATTCGACGGAGATATGGTATTTATACGTGCACAGGACTCGGTTGACAACGGAGAGATTGCTGCAGTTATTATAAACGACGAGGCCACTCTGAAAAGAGTTTATTATTATCCCGATGAGGGAAAGCTTGTTCTTTCGCCTGAAAATCCGAGATACGCACCGCTTGTCTATGTAAAGGATGAGCTGAACAGCATTAAAATAATAGGTAAAGCCGTTGCATTCCAATCGGCGGTAATATAAGGTTATATAATAAAAGGTAGAAGCTATGCAATACGAAAAGGAAGCGGATTATTTAGGATATTTTTCATTCAGAAAGGCAGACAAGGATACCCGTCCAAGCTACAACCCTATTCCTCATTTCCATAAAAGCACCGAGATACTGATAATTGCCGGGGGCGAATATTCTGTCTACACAAACGGAGAAAAAAGAACGCTTAAGGCCGGCTCTATCAATTTCGTCGAGAGCTTTAAGCCTCATACCTCAGGAAGCTCGGGCAACGACGACGGGCTTCTCGTCTACGTCATGGTAGTAAGCGACGCATATCTTTCAAAGATAATTGATATAGATAAAAAGACCTTCCCTGCATTTATAGACGACAAAGAATGCTTTCAGGAAGTGCTTGAGCTTGCAGAGTGGAATTATAAAAGGCTTGACAGTATAAATGAGGAAATGAAAATGGGCTTCGTCACATCACTTCTCGGGATACTTAAAAAGCACGTTCCATTCACCGAAAAGACGGAGGAGAGGAGCGACCGAATGCTCGTTGGAATAATGAAATATATTTCCGAGCATTTCAACGAGGATATTACTCTCGAGTTGCTGGCTCGGGAGGTAAAATACGAAGCCACCTACCTTTCCAGAACCTTTAACAGCTTTTTCGGTATGAATCTCAGAGAATATCTGAACCGTTACAGAATATCCGAATTTTTAAAGCTTAAGAGCAAAAATCCCGACGAACCTATATACAAGCTGGCAAGGGAATGCGGATTTATCAGCGAAAATACCTTTTACAGAGCGTTTAATAAATATAGCGATGAAATGAAACACAATTTTTGATAGTATAATGGCAAATTTTAGTCTTTACGCACAATAAGGTTTGGTGTATTATTTAATCAAAACAATATTTGGAGGTAATCATGAAGATTGGCGTAATTATTGACAGCTTTAGGCAGGACTTCAAGACTTCTGTCGAGGCGGCATGTGCAGTTGGGGCCGACGGTGTCCAGATCGGAGCTCAGTTCCTCGTCGGAAAACGTGACGAGCTTTTAAAGGGAGATGGCGAGGCAATGATCTCTATCCCCGAGGCAAAGAAGATCCTCGCAGATACCGGTATTGAGGTGTCGGCTATATGCGGAGATTTCGGATGTGCTATGTATTATACTAAAGACAGGCGGCTTATCGACGTTGAGAAGCGACTTCTCGAGATGGCTAAGGAGCTTGGTACAAATATAGTTACCACCCACATCGGTGTGGTTCCCGAGACAAAGAATTGCACCCAGTACGAATCAATGCACGAGGTATGCCTTGAGCTTGCAGAGTATGCAAAATCCATGGGCGGTCATTTTGCGGTAGAAACAGGCCCCGAGAAGAGCGAGCTGCTTCTCGACTTCCTTCGTGATCTCGGCTCGGACGGTGTTGCGGTCAACCTCGATCCCGCAAACCTTGTTATGTGTGCCGGTGACGATCCTGTGAATGCGGTTAACAATCTTAAGGACTACATAGTCCACACTCACGCCAAGGACGGCATCCAGCTCAGAAAATTCGATAC
This sequence comes from Eubacteriales bacterium, assembly GCA_045647805.1. Lineage (GTDB taxonomy): Bacteria > Bacillota > Clostridia > Oscillospirales > CAG-272 > UBA1740. Next base: position 6,148 of record JAZRMT010000011.1, read on the forward strand.
CAAGGGCTTTTATTGTTCCAAATTCTATGGAGTCGAGCCTATCGGTGCGGCAGGCAACTTCGAAGAGGTTCCTCTTGGAAAGGGCGGAGTCAACTTTGACACCTACCTTGCGGCTCTCAGAGGCATTGGCTACGATGGTTACCTTACTATCGAGAGAGAGTGCGGTGATACCCCTACCAAGGACATTGCCGAGGCTGTGAAATTCCTCGACGGATATAAAGTAAGATAACTAAATAACAGTTTATATATTAAGGAGAAAATAGAGAAAATGAGCAAGTTGAAGATTGCTGTTATCGGCGTTGGCAATATTTCCGAGAATCACATCAAGGGCTATCTCACTCACCCCGAGGTCGAGCTTTATGCCTTCTGCGACATCAACAAGGACACCCTCGAAAAGAAGGGAGAAAAGCACGGTGTTACAAGGCTCTACACAGATGAAGCTACTATGCTTAAGGAGCTTCCCGAGATCGATGCGGTAAGCGTTTGCACCTGGAACAACGGACACGCTCCCGCTACTATCATGGCTCTCAACGCAGGAAAGCACGTTCTCTGCGAAAAGCCCATGGCACTCAACGCAACCGAGGCTCAGGCAATGATTGATGCCGCAAAGAAGAATAACAGAAAGCTTATGGTCGGCTTCGTTAGACGCTTTGGAAACGATGCGGATATCACCAAAAGCTTTATTGATGCAGGTAATCTCGGAGATATCTACTACGCAAAGGCTACCTACTTAAGAAGAAACGGCTGTCCCGGCGGATGGTTCGCCGATAAATCCCGCTCCGGCGGCGGTCCTCTGATCGACCTTGGCGTTCACGTTATCGACCTTGTCCGCTTCCTTATGGGCGGTCCGAAGCCTGTGTCGGTATTCGGTGCGACTTTCTCCGGAATGGGCAAAAGAGAGGCGCTTAAGGATAAGCCCGGATATATTGCTACCGGCGCTTCCGAGAAGGACGTTCACGACGTTGAGGATATGGCAACCGCTCTTATCCGCTTTGATAACGGTGCCGTTCTTTCAGTCGAGGCATCCTTCAACATGCATATCAAGAAGGACACCGGAAATATTCAGCTCTTCGGTACTAATGGCGGCTCTACCCTTTCTCCCGAGTTTGAGCTCTTCACCGAGGTGAACGGTTACCTTGCCGACCTTTCGCTTGTCAGACCTACGGCTTTGTCCTTCGACGGTCTGTTTGAGAGAGAGATTCACTACTTCGTTGATTCGCTTATCGAGGACAGAGACCTTTCCTCTATCGCCGAGGACGGTTGCACGCTGATGAAGATTCTCGATGCGATCTACGAATCGGCAAGCACAGGTCACGAGGTCGTTATAAAATAAGTCCAAATGCGGAGTGCGGAATAAAAAGTAAATAAAAAACGGTAAGACAATGTGCTTCCATATTCGGGGATTAGCACAAAGTCTTACCGTTTTTTTTAAAAAGAATGAACAATTAAATACCGCTCGTCAGATAAAAGGAATTATCTCCTTTTTTATGGTTTCCCTGCCCTCGTCGGATATTTCCTTGAAGGGCCTACGGCAGCAACCGAAGTCAAACCCAAGCTGATTAAGGATCTCCTTTTCCGAATGCATAACGCCGTATTTGCAAAGTATAGTTATGATTCTGTTAACTTCTGACTGTAAATTCTTCGCTTCGTCTATCTTTCCCTCGGCAAAGAGCCTGTCGATCTTAACGAACTTATCTGCCATGAAATTATAGGTACTGCCTATGGCTCCGTCGGCACCCATTATCTTACCGGAAAGGAACATTTCATCGTAGCCGTTATAGATAATTTTGTCGGGGAAGGCAGTCTTGCAGCGCTCGAGGGAGAAGAAATCGTTTGAGGTAAACTTGATACCGAGGACACGCTCATCACCGAGAAATTCCGACATCTCCGAAACCCCGAGATTTACGCCGGATAGGGCGGGAAGATAATAGACCAGCATGGGAAGGGACGCCGCATCCGCAAGACGGTAATAATAATCCTTTATTTCAGAGAAGGTGAACTTATAATAAAAAGGCGTAACCGAGGATATCGAGTCGTAGCCTAAATCTCTCGCTCGGCGTGCGAGAGCGGTTGCCTGATTCTCAGAAAGCGAGCCTACATGGGCAATAAGTGTCTTATCAGGAGCGGTCGCCTTGACGATCTCCAAGATCTCAATCCTCTCCTCGGTGGAAAGCATAAGCCCCTCTCCGGTGCTACCGCCGACATAGAAGCCGGCAACGCCCATATCCACGTTGTACTTTACAAGCTTTTCAAGCGTCTTTGCGTTGATCTTATCATTTTTATCAAATGGGGTGAGGAGCGCTGTGAATATACCTTTAAAATCTTTCATTTCTTTTCTCCCAATTATAGTTTTATTCAATTCTAACGCAATTTTTAGAAAAAATATATAAAGTTATTGCTTATTTTTTTACTAATATTGCTATTTAGAAAAAAGAGTGGTATAATTTAAGTAAAGCAAGGAAAATGGCGGTGGCGGTATGAACTCGGTTATTATAAGAGAAGTGGGAAAGGATCCCTTATACAAAACCTGGCACAGATCGGGACGGTATATGATAATTTTCGTTCATTCGGGAGAAGGGAGTCTTGTAACAAGTGAGAAAATCTATCCCTTCCGAAGCGGTACTCTCGCCTTTGTAGGAGCGGACAAATATCATTATACCATGCCAAATGACCCCCAAAGATACATAAGGAGCAAGCTGTTCGTTTCTTCGGGAGAGCTTGTCGATATTTTAAGGCTTTTTTCTGCCGAGAGAGACGTATTCGAAAAATTTTCGGGAAACACGGTAGTTTTTGCGGAGGATTCGGGAGAGGACAAAGACGCTTGTGAGGAAATCATTCGTGAATTGTCATCTGAAGCCAAAGAGCTTCCAAGAGTGACTATGTTATCAGCATATCTCAGACTGATGATCATCCTATTAAAAAAGGCGGGAGAACCCGTCGGAGGCTTCAGCGGTATTCACAGGGCTGTGGAATATATCAACGAGAATATCGCCTCTTCCTTCACCCTTGATGATATTGCGAGGGCGGCGCACTTAAGCAAATATCACTTCTGCCGAGAGTTCAAAAAACAGTGCGGATTGACGGTAAGCGAATACATACTGAAAACACGCATTATTCTGGCAAAGGCACTATTAAATAACAGAGGTGCAACCGTCACCGAGACGGCTCTTAACTGCGGCTTTTGTTCAGCGTCACATTTCAGCCGTATTTTCAAGGAGAAGACCGGCACAACACCCCTAGCTTACAAAAAAATGCTCAAGAACGAAAAAGTTTTCAAAAAGGATTAAACAACTTGCTTTTTTTAGTGTCTTATGATATACTATAAAAAAATAGGAGGCTACTATGACAAAACAGTTTATTACTCCCAACGAAACCATTTGCGGCTCCGATTCCGAATCGATACAAAAGGCGGTCATGCTTGCCGCTGAGCTTGGAATAAACAAGGTCGTTATTCCGAGAATAAACAAGAGGACGGGCAAGGCACTTTGGCTAATTGAAAAGACCGTAAGGCTTCCTTCAGACATGACAATTATACTCGACAACTGCTTTATGCAGATGGCTGACGACGTTGTAGGCGGATTTTTCTGCAACGAGACGCTGTTTACCGATAAAGGCAACGATCTCAAATACAGAATGAAGAACATTCATATAATCGGCGTTGGCGAGGCAATTCTCGACGGCGGAAGACCTACCGAGATCAACGAAGAGACACAGTTAAGGATCGGTATGCCCGTAAGACTTAACACGCCTATCTTCTTTATGAACGTTGAGTTCTTCTCGGTCGAGAATATCAAGATTCATCACCAGAGATACTGGGGAATGAGATTTGAATTCTGTTCAAGAGGTACTGTAAGGGATATTTCCTTCAAAGTGATTCGTGACAGAAGAAACCAGGACGGAATAGATCTCAGGAACGGATGCCACAATATTCTTATCGAGAATATTTCCGGTCAGTCGGGGGACGATCTTATAGCTCTTTCCGCAATAGATACCGACATGCCTACCGGATTCGGGGAGAGCGGTAACGATTACTCGGTCATCGTCAAGGATCACGATTGGGATATTCACGACGTTACAATAAAAAATATTTACGGCTCGCCCGTAACTCACCCGCTGGTCGCACTCAGAAACCACAACGGCGCGAAGATGTATAATATTCATATTGAAAACCTCCACGACTGTCCCATGCTCTACCCCGCTCACGAGGGCGAGAGAGAGCGGTACGCTATGGTACATATAGGAGATAACATCTATTTCCGCAAAAGCCGCCAGGTAATGGGCGACACCCACGATATTACTATCAAGGACGTTTATCTGAATCATACCGTCTCGGCTGTTCAGGTTGGAGGTACGGTTAAGAATATGCTGGTATCGAACATCCATGCGTCAGGTGAGGCTCGCTCGGCTATAACCGTTATCGGTGACAATTGGGGCGATGACGTTTACGGTGTGAAGATGGAGAACGTTCTGCTTGACGGACTGTTTATGAACCCCGCGGGTAATGAATCCTCTGTGATCGACTTCCCTTACATGCAAGAGGGGGATTACATAAAGAATATGAAGGTAAGGAACGGCTATCTTGAGAACGTGAAGAGGCTTGCGATAGTTCACGAGAACTGTGAAAGATTTGATCTTTGCGCGGAGAATGTTTATCTTGAAAATTCCTCCGACAAGGTGGAATGGACCGATCAGGCGATAAAAATAAAAAGAGCCGAGAGAAACCTCCCGCCCTTCAAATCAACGATGACAAGAGACGATATTTAATAAAAAACGCAGTATTTGCAAACTTAGATTTGCATTTACTGCGTTTTTTGTATCATTTACCAAATATTAAAATCAGAATCAAGAAGCTTAAGTATAGCCTCAGTGAAGAAGAAATCACCGTAGATTATCGAAATGTGAATCAGGCGCTTGACAATCTCGGGATCCTCGTCACCCTCAAGAGCGGGATAACGAACCGAGCAGAAGCGAACGAGATCGTCTCTTGACGGATCGTAGGAAACGAATTTTTCCTCCATTGCACGAAGTAGCTTAACAGCGGCCTCGGCATATACACCGCCCTCGTCTTCGGGAAGGAGCTTAGCTATCTCGAGCATACCGCAGACGGCTATTGCCTGGGCTGTGGCGTCATACCACACGGGCTCCTTCGGCTGACGGAAGTCAACCGGCACAAGGTAGTCCGCCTCAAGCTCGGAGATAAAGTAATCGGCAACCTTTCTTGCGGTGTCGAGATACCTTTTCTCACCCGTGTGAAGATAAGAGAGAGCAAAGCCGTAGATTGCCCAGCCCTGACCTCTTGTCCAAGAGGAACCGACAGCACATCCCTGACCGCCATAGGTCGCAAGCACCGAGCCATCGTTTCTGTCATGCTTGACCACGTGTGCTACCGAGCCATCCTCGCGAATGTGAGTCTTTATAGTGGTGTCGGCGTGAGCCATAGCAATTTTTTTGAAGCGATCGTCCTTTTTATCCTCGGATGCCCAGTAAAGAAGAGGGAGATTCATCATGGTGTCGATTATCGTGCCGCCGGAGGTCTCTCCACAGTACTTGGAATCGTGATCCCATGCACGGATGAAGTTACCGCCAAGAATGAAGCGTGAGGATAATACAGACGCGGCGTAAAGATTACGCTTGCGGGAAGAGGCATCACATAAAAGACGGCTGGAAGCACCTGCGGTCAGATGCCAGATAAATCCGACGTCATGGTCAAGTCTATCGTAATTTGCAAGTGCCGCATCAAGAAGCTTCTCACTCTCGCGAGCGGTAAGAAGGTAATCCTCCTTGCCGGTCTGCTTATACATCAGCCAGTTAAGACCTCCCCAAAATCCGGTAGTCCACCAATTGGGATCACGGTCAACGTGTATGCCGTTTTCGTCAACACCGTCGGGAAGCTTTGTGCGGGAGCGGATGGTGACGTGTGATAATTTTTCGTCGATTTTAGAAAAGACCTCACGTGCCCAAGACTCGTTTTCACTGAGTATTTCTTTGCAGGTTTTCATAGCTTTGTCCTTTTTTAAAAGATGGAGACAACCGAGTTGTCTCCATCGGGATTATTTGTTTCGAAGCCTAAGGCATAATGCTGAGGGAGGAGAAATTGTCCAAGACTAGGCAAAACGAGTGAGGGGGCAACCTCATCCACCGCAAGCGGTCCCCCTTCCCCAACAGGGAAGGCTTAAAGCCAAGTCGGAGGCCAAGCGGTCTTAGGAAGACAAAATA
>JAZRMT010000012.1:0-12786 GCA_045647805.1 Eubacteriales bacterium
GCATGAAACAATACTCAAGCAGCAAATTTCTTGAGCTTCGTTTCTTCTTGTTCGGTTTTCTGTGAGCATTTGCTTGCAATATTCCTCGATAGCTCAGTCGGTAGAGCGCATGACTGTTAATCATGATGTCACTGGTTCGAGCCCAGTTCGGGGAGCCATTTAATAAAATATGCGTTTAATACTTTATGCACCTCTAGCTCAGTTGGTAGAGCAACTGACTCTTAATCAGTGGGTCCAGGGTTCGAGTCCCTGGAGGTGCACCAAGTGTTAAACGCATATTTTATTATATCTACATTGTTCGATTACACTATTTTGGCGTTTCACTATATTATTTGTGTAATCACAGGTCGCAACCGACTCTGAAAGAGCTAGCGTGCGGGTAATTTATGATAATCGAAAGCTGCGGTACAGAATAGAAGGTATTCCCACGCAAACGCGGGGTACCGCATTCGCGGTATGCAAGGGTCCGGGTTCGAGTAACCGAGTTGACAAGATCAACTCATGAGGTGCACCAAGTATTAAACGCATTTTTTTATGGCTCTTTGCCGAATAGTTTATATGAAGTTCCGCATAATAAAAAGTTATTGACAGGGAAATATTTTTAGGATAAAATAAAAGTGTTGGAGTGTTCCGACACTTTTTGCGCTATTTTTGGAGGTGCTGATGCGGTACAAAATAGAGATAAAGGACGGGCAGGACGAGGATATAGTCGTTTATGCTAAGGAGAAATCGGATACTCTTCTCGCAATAGAGGCTTTGCTTTGCTCCTCGGAGGAGCCGCTTGTCGGTTATATTGGCGGTGACATTGTAAGGCTCGATGTAAAAAACGTTTACTGCTTCTATACCGAAGGCGGCAGAGTGTTTGCCGAGTGTGACGAGGGGAAGCTTTCCGTAAGGGAAAGGCTTTACCGACTTGAAGAGCAGTGTGGTAATGATTTCGTAAGGATAAATCAATCCTGTCTTGTGAACCTATCCAAAATAAAGAAATTCAGAACGTCGATTGGCGGCTCGCTTCTTGTAATTTTGGAGAACGGATACCGTGATTACGTTTCCCGCAGGCAGCTTAAAGCGGTAAAGGAAAGGTTGGGGTTATAATGAACAGATATTTTAAGGCGTTTTTGTACAGAGGAATGATATTTGCGGGCTTCGGTCCCATCGTTATGGGAATAATTTACGGAATTCTTGATCTGACTATCGAGGATTTCTCGGTCGGTGGCACAGAGGTGCTTGTTGCTATTGTTTCCACCTACCTTCTTGCCTTTATTCAAGGGGGGGCAAGCGTGTTTAATCAGATCGAGCATTGGCCGCTTGCCAAGTCGCTTCTGTTCCATTTCAGCTCGATCTATCTTGCCTATCTTTGCTGCTATATCGTCAACACATGGATACCCTTTGAGCCCATCGTTATACTTATATTCAGCGGTGTTTTTCTGGTATCATATTTTATAATTTGGTTCAGCGTGACGTTTGCCGTGAAGGCAACCGAGAAAAAGCTTAATGAGCGTATAGCCAATAAACAAACTAATATTTGACTATAACAGTAAAAAAATAAAATAGGGTTGAAAAGCCCCAAGTTTTGTGGTATGATAGGCATGTGAAAATATCAAATGAACGGAGTTTTTTAAAATGAGAATCGCAAGCTATAATATTGGTGATTATACAGGCCGAGGATTTGCGCGAGGAAGTAAAGAGGGAATAGCAGCAATCCGAGCCTCCATGGCGTCGGTTGGAGCCGAGCTGTGGGCGCTTCAAGAGGACGTGTGCTGCTACGGTGACAAGAACGGGGCATATCCCTATGGCATCCTTTACGATAGCTATTCTAACTATGAGAGAGTTGGAAGTCACAGATATAATTACAAGGCGTTTCTTGCAAATTTTGAGATCTATGAGGTGAAGAGAGTCTTTTACGTCGGAGAAAGAGTATTTAATCACCCTTGGTTCTTATCGGGCGTAGCACGCATCCAAGATAGAGACGTTACGCTTATCAGCCTTCATCTTGATTGGCAGGATAAGGCAACTAGATTCGAGCAGATCAAGCAGGTCATATCTTATGCAAAGAATGCAGAATACGCAATAATCATGGGCGACTTCAACCCCTGCAATTACGAGAATGGGGTGAAGATCGACAATAACGCAACACACGAGGTGGATTATCAGAACTTTACCGATGCAGGCTTCAATCTTGCTAACTGCGGTGAGTTCGGAGTATTCCATACTTATCTTGATACAGCCGCTATGCCCGCACCTCTTGATAACATCATAACCACCCCGAATATTACTATTGAGAATGCGGGTGTGCAAGCCGATGAATGGATGTACGATCACGTCATATTATGGGCGGACGTTAGCTTTAAGTGAGGAGAGAATGATGGGGAGATTTGACGGAATTTTAATATGCACGGATCTGGACGGAACGCTTTACCGTAATGACAAAACGGTATCAAAAGAAAATCTTTCTGCTATCGAATACTTCAAAAGAGAGGGTGGATATTTTACCTTCATCACGGGGCGTATGCCTTATTATGCCGGTGACGCTCTGAGGCTTATAGAGCCTAATGCTCCATTTGGCTGCGTCAACGGCGGCGGCCTTTTCGACCACAGAAGCGGAGAATACGTGTGGAATACCAGGCTTGACAGAGAGGCGTTCGATCTTGTTGAGCATATTGAGAAGCTGTTTCCCGAGGTCGGAATACAGGTAAGCTCCTTTTATCATACCTTCTTTTATCGGTACAATGATGCGATGATTCACTTCAAAACGGTTGCTCGCCTCCCTGACCTTGAGTGCCATTACAGAGAGATTGAGGAAACGATTGGCAAGGTGATCTTTGCCACCTTTGTTGAGGAGGAGATAAGGGGTGTTGAGAAGGCACTCAGATCTCATCCCTTGGCCGACAAATTCGATTTTATCCGTTCCGAGCAGACACTCTTTGAGATTCTTCCCAGAGGAGTAAACAAGGGCATGTCGATTACCAAGCTTTCGGAGCATTTGAATATTGATATAAGCAAGACTGTTGCCATTGGAGACTATTTTAACGACGTTCCCATGCTGCGTGCGGCAGGGCTGGGTGTTGCGGTAGGCAATGCCTGTGATGAGGCGAAGGCTGCGGCAGATCTTGTTACGGTAAGCAACGAAGAGGATGCTATCGCCAGAATCATCTACGATATAAGGGATGGTAAAATAATTCTTTAAGCCTGCTTTGGTCAATAATCGGCACTATTACACGCTACTTAAAGGAGGCTTATGGTTTACCTTAAAAGATTCGTCCTTCCAAGCGAGAGTGCGGAGATCGGCTTTATAAAAGGCGAAAGTCGCACCTGCTATCACACTTTTTATCCCTTTAAGATATTTACCGAAAAATCTTTAAGAACTCTGACTTTTGACAACATAACTTTACTTTACGGCGGCAACGGCTCGGGAAAAAGCACTCTTCTTAATGTTATTGCAAGGAAGATCGGAGCATCTAGATTTTCAAGCTTTAACGGCTCGCCATTCTTTGATCGCTTTGTTGAAATGTGTTATGCGGAATTTGAGAGGCGGCCCGACAAGGCGTTTGCCCTGACGAGTGACGACGTTTTCGATTATGCACTTACCGCTCGTTCGGTCAACGGAGATATAGACGGCAAAAGGGAAGAGCTGATAGAAAAGTATATCACAGTCAGAAGTGACGTGTTGAACAACCCCGAGAAGGGACTTTTAAAAGATCTCGACGATTACGAAAGGTGGAGCGAGACCAGGGAGATACTTTCGCCAAGACGTACTCAGTCGTGCTACGTAAAAAAACGAGTGGCAAGAGATATTGATCTCTACTCAAACGGTCAGACGGCTATACGTTATTTTATCGACAGAGTGGACGGTGACGGGCTTTACCTCCTCGATGAACCGGAGAACAGTCTGTCTATCGAGTATCAAGCTGATCTTGCCGATTATATCCTCTCCACAGCGAGATCGACAAAAAGCCAGTTTATCATAGCTACTCATTCACCACTGCTTCTTTCGATGAAGGGTGCGAGAATATACAATCTTGACGATCATCCCGCAACACTTTGTGAGTGGACGGAGCTTCCCAACGTGAGAAAATATTATGACTTTTTTATGAAGCACCGCGAAGAATTCGAATAAGCAACATAAAAACAATAATACTTGACGAAGGAAAGTAAAATGAAGATTTTGGTTTGTAACAGTGGCGAATGTACCTCTTACGCTGCCGAGGAGCTAAAAAAATACGTCGTCGCAATGTCCGGCGGTGCCATTTGTCCCGAGATCGCTTACGGAGCCGAGGCAAAAATACCAACCGAGGGAGAGGAGATCGTTCTTGCACTTCTTTCGGATCTCGGTCTTGATATGAGCGACCTTACCGATTCGATGCTTGACGATATTATCGACGTTAAGGTGGATGCACTTTGCGGCTATATTGCGGGAAGCAATGAGAGAAGTGTTCTTATGGGCGTGTACCGCTACTGCGAGGCAGCGGGTGTACGATATATCCGCCCCGGTGAGGACGGAGACTATATTCCCTCGGCTGATCTTTATAAGCATTCCTTCAAGTACAGAAAAAAGGCGGACTACACCTTCAGAGGCGAGTGCTGTGAGGGAGCTATTAGCTACGAGGATATGCGTGACACCGTCTACTACATGCCCAAGATAGGCATGAATATGTATATGATCGAGGGCGTTGTACCCTACACCTATATGCACAAGTGGTACGGTCACGTTTACAGCACGAAATTAAGACGTCCCGGTCAGGTCACCGATTACGCTATGCTTGAAAAATACATATCCCGTCTTGAAAGAGACGTTAAGCGTGCGGGACTTCAACTTCATACCCTCGGTCACGGGTGGATGTTCGAGAAAATGGGAATTCGCCATGCTGACACAGCTACTACAAAGAAGGCTGAGGAAAATCTTCGCGACGAGTACAGAAGGCTTCTTGCCGAGGTTGACGGCAAGAGGGGGATTCACGCGGGAAGTACCTTCTTCACCCACTTCTGCTACTCTAACCCCGATGCAAGAAAGATGCTCGTTGACTTTATGGTAGAGTATGCTGAAAAAAAGCCCCACGTAGACTTTATCCACGCATGGCTTGCCGATTCAACCAATAATCAGTGCGAGTGTACTGAGTGCAGAAATCGCGAGCCCTCGGATTGGTACGTTATTTTCCTCAACGAGCTTGACGCAAGGCTTGCGGCTCTTGGCTCTGATGCCAAAATAGTGTTTATTTCCTACGTTGACACGGTTAGACCTCCGATAACCGAGAGGCTTAATAATCCCGGAAGATTCATTCTTCTCTCGGCTATTGGCAGCTTCTATGAGGAAGGATACAAGAACGAGGAATGTACCGAAGAAATACCCCCTTATGAGAGAAATAACTTTACGAGCTTCTCCGCACCCCTTCGTATGAAGTGCCACAGAGAATGGAAGAAGCTTTCGGGGAATATTAACAGTATAATTTACGAGTACCGCTACTATTGCGATATGTACTGTGATCTCTCTCAGATGAGAGTTGCAAGGGAGACCTACCGAGACATGAAGGCACTCTCAGAGGTGTCCTTCAACGGTTGCATGAGCGATCAGACTCACAGAATGTATATGCCTACCGCTTTTCCTCTTGTCACTATGGGCAGAACCCTCTTTGACAACAGTATCGAGTACGAAGAACTTTGCGAAAGCTACTTTGAAGGTGCCTTCGGTAATGATGGCGGAAGGGTGAGAGAATACCTTGAAGAGATGTCAAGACTGCTTTCTCCCGCAAATTTCCGTGTTGGCGGTAATGGTGGAATTGAAGAGGAGGGCGTAGGCTTCCCCGATACAACAAAGCAGCCTTGGATAAACAATCCCCACGTGGCAAAGAGGGCGGAAAAGCTTCCCGAGCTTCTCGATTCATTTATCCCCGTTATAAAGCAGAATATCATTGATTCTATGGAGCCTGCCAGAAGAGATTCCTGGATGTATCTCCTTATCCACGCAGAGATCGTCCGTTACCACGGCAGAATACTTAAGGCGGGAGCAGAGGGAAATATGGAGTTCGCAAGAGAAATATTTGCAGAGCTTCGCAACTTCCTTTCGGAGAGGGAGATGGAATATCATAAGGTGTTCGATCTCTTCCTTTACACTCGTGCCGTCGCCCAGAAGATAGGCGTGCCCTTGCCGGGGTATTATGATTAATTACAAAAAAATATGGGCTGTCTCAAATGTAAAATTTGAGACAGCCATTCTTGCATTTATGCAAACTAAACTAGTCAAATAAATAAACGCCAGATTGTCGAAGGCCCAGCCCCAAGCAGAGACGCCCTCGTCGAATCTTGGGCACTCAAGCTCGGCAAGAGCATCGATCTTGCCGGAGAGGTAATCGGAGAGAACGGTATCGGGATCGTATTTTTATGATTTTTCGAACAGAAGCAGAACACAAGGTCGTTCCACATCATTGGGTGCAGACCAAGCTCCTCGCACATTTTTGCGACTTTATTGACATGCTCGAGGAATATGTCAAGCTGATTTCTGTATCCGTCACGCTTTAAGGAAGTTCCAAGACCAAGCTGACGAGCCTCGTCAAGACCTACGTGTATTCTCTTTGAACGGAAGGGCTTTGAAGCCCAGACTAGCATATCTCTTATAAGCTCGTCTACCGCCTCGTCACCCGGCTTAAGTATGATGGGAGTTTCACGGTATTTTGCCGCTTCCGACCAACGAAGGTATTTGTTCATATGACCGAGTGTCTGAATGCAGGGAACGATCTCGATACCGATAGAGTAGGCGTAATCGTCAAGCTCCTTGAGCTCCTCGGTGGAATACCTTCCTCTCATATAACCGAAGTGGGGGTACTTGTCCGGCATTTCGTACATATCATCGGCTGTGGATATTTCGCTACAAGAAGCTTTTTCTTTGCGTTTAAGAAGCAGTACGGTATGACTCCGAAGGAATACCGCGACTCGGCAAAATCTGACAAAATGTAAAAAACGAGAAGAATTGTTTACAAAACAACACAAAAATAAGCGACGTTTCGCAAATACGGAAACGCCGCTTGTTTTATGTTGTGTTTATGCCTCTAGCTTTATGATCTCAAGAGACCTGGGAGGAATACGGACGGTAAAGCCCGCTTCGGAGATCCTTACCTTGTAGCCCATGTCCTTCATAAGAGCCGTTGCTGATTTTATTTCATCCTTGGTTATGACAGTGGGGAGCTCGTAGGTGTAAGAGTCGCTTGAAATAAGGATGTATTTTTCCCCCTGCGATATAAACGAGGTTATCTTCAGCTCGGAATTGCCGCATCTGTCAAGCCCGAACGCTTCGTTCATTATACGGCAAAGCTCAGCGAAGAAACCTTCGTCTACTCTTCTGTATGAAAGCGGCTCGGTCCATATTTCACCGTGAGAGCATTTTTTTGCTCTCTTTATTTTTTCTTTTTCCGAGAGTGAGTCGAGCTTTGGCGAAATATGGGTGCCATAGAGGGCTACCGACAGATATTTTCCGCTGTATTTTGCCGAGCATTCGAGAGAAAGCTCAATCTCCGTGCCGACGACGAGTATTGGAAGCGAGGATTTTGCAAGCATTGCCTTGTCCTCCTCGGAGTAGGCGTTAAGGTCGGTGACAAGGAGTGCCCTCGCACCGTTAAAGCCCTCAACCTCCGAAAGTGATACCGATGCGCCGAGGTTTAAACCTCCATAGACTAATTCATTAAGAAGAGCCGAGCCGAAGTAATCCCTTTTTTCGCAGAATTGCTTAACGTCAGCGTGTAGGCAAGAGGGGTTGCATACCGCTGCGAATCCGTCAATAAGGTCTGGGGTGGGGATGCGGTAGCTCTCCTGCTTTGCAAGCCATTCCCAATCCGAGCGGGGCACACCGTCCGAGAGGCAGTAATGGGGAGCATCGCAGCAGACCTCGAATTTTCCCTTTCGGTAAACGAAGTTGTTGTATCTTCTGACAATAGCACGCGAAAGCTCGGTGGGGCAGTGTCTGATAGCATCCCATTGCTCCATTGTGTCGCTTATCGGGGTGAGGGATATCTGCTTAAGACCGTCTGTGACAAGGCGGATATTCTGCTGCATAAGGGCATACTCGTAGGTAAAGCTGTTACGGTGGGAAAGCGGAAACTCAACGCCTCCCTCGTCTCTGACATTCGTTATGGCACGGGTTGCGGAGTTCTCCTCTATCATTATTCCATAGGCTTTATCAAGCTCGCACAAGGAATAATCGAGACCGTAACGGTAAAATGCTTCAAAGCTATCTCTCGTCCATGCGTTGTTGAAAATGATAGGCTTTTTTATTCTGTCAAAGAGCTTCTTATAAAGCTCTGCCCAAAGGTCGGCAAGATAGCAGGTCCACTCATACCTTGCATTTTTTAATATCCACTCACGCCTTTTTACGTAGACGTCGGCGCCGTCCTTCATAAGACGCTTCGGAATAGCTATTGGTGAATCCTTGCATAAGGGCAGGGAGAAGTCACCGTTTTCGATTGACAGACGGTTAGACGAAAGACCGTCAGCAAGCTGGAGACCGTCAAACCCGAACTCGTCAATAAATTCAGCAATTGCCTCTATGACCTTGTCTCCCACACGTAAGGACTCGTCCAAGGGCTTTATCACGTATAAAAGCTTTTCGGGATTTCCGTTTGAATTGAAGCAGAGCCGGGACTGATCGGTGATGTCCGAGGTCATGTCAAAGCAGGAGAAGAATACCTTGATCCCTCTTGACTTAAGCTCTCTCACCAATCCCCGAAGCTGTGCTCTCGTCCAATCCTGGCGTCGTCTTTCACGGTTGTATTCGTGGCCAAAGTATGAGCAGGCTCTCTCGGGCAGGCGGTCTTCCTTGTGGAACAGTATATCAATATGCGAAAAAAGTATGGATACTCCCGTGGTGCTTACGTTCCTTGAAAGAAACGCACCGACACCGAAATCTTCCTTTTCGTTGTCAAAGCCAATAAGCTCTATCCAATACCATCTTTCCATTTTTTCGCCCTCCGGAGTTTGTTTAATGAGAGTATAACAAATCTTCAAGGCTTTGTCAATGATAAAAATATAAAAAAGAAAACTTAAAAAGATACGGATGTCAAGACGGCATCAGGGGTTATTCTGCGAACAGGTATGAGCACTGCCGAGTGTTGCCTTGTAACCGGAAGGGAGCGATAGTCTTGCCTTGATGCTCTCGGGAATATCAAACTCATAGCAGACCGTCTCGCTCTTGTAGTACCACTTTGCCTTGATACTTCCGCAGCGAGTGATCGATGCGTTTGCAAATCCAAGCCTTTTGTCTGGCTTCGGTGCAAGTCAATCACCGTAATGCTAACCCACAAGCCACAGAAATTCCTCGCTGCCCGCACTG
Organism: Eubacteriales bacterium; assembly: GCA_045647805.1. Taxonomy (GTDB): domain Bacteria; phylum Bacillota; class Clostridia; order Oscillospirales; family CAG-272; genus UBA1740. The sequence goes on from JAZRMT010000012.1 coordinate 9,314, forward strand.
TGAAAATAGTCTTCCCATTTTTCGCTTTTTTTGTTTTTTGTTGACTCTATTATAAACTATATGTTATAATAAATCAACGGGCATATTTATGCTGTTTTGTGGTGATTTTGACCTACAAGAAGAAGCGAACACTTGTGGAAAAACATACTGCTTGAGTTAAGAAAAGAAAAGTTGTCGGAATGCACTGAATTAAGACATTTTTTTGGATTTTGTCTTTATATGCGGTTGATAAAATCGGTGGCGTTTGTTATGATGAAAAAACTAGGCGGTATATTTCGGAGAGACGGAGAAAATCTTGGCGAAGAGAGAACTATTATCGATGATGTGGAGGAAAAAACAAATAAAATGACAACTATAAGTGACATTCTCGGCTACAAACCCATAGATATACATTCGCATTTTGACCACGGAGTCAAGGGGGACGCCTACGGAATAAGAGATGCACAGAGGGCGAATATGCAGCTCGGTCCTCTTGAGCATTCCTTCCTTGAGCACGACTCTGTGGGGATAGAATACGGTGGCTACTCAACCTACTCATCGGTGCTTATTACCGATAGGATAAAGGAGGAGAACGATTATCTTAGCGAGCTTGTTAAGATCACACCGCGAATGCGTCAGTGGGTGGTAATTCATCCCGAACGGGATGAAACCTTCCGACAGGCAGAGGAGCTTCTTAAGTCCCCTCTTACTCTTGGCATCAAGATCCATCCCGTCTGCCACGGCTATTCTATTCTCGACCACTACGAGAAGATATTCTCCTTTGCCGACAAGCATTCGGCGGTAGTGCTTATGCATCCCGACAGAATATCCGATATGCCTTCGGCTTGTGACGGCTTCCCTAATATGAAGCTGATAATAGCACACCTCGGCACGGAGGATCACGTGAATGCGGTGCTTTTGTCAAGGCATGGGAATATTTACGTTGACGCCTCGGGCGGTGACAGTAATATGAACAACGTTATCGAGTATGCCGTAAGCCGCATTGGTGCGGAGAAGATTCTCTTCGGCACAGATACCTATTCCGCTGCCTTCCAGACGGGCAGAATAGCCTTCTCAAGAATCAATGACGAGGAAAAGAGGCTTATCCTAAGAGATAATGCCGTAAGGCTTTTCCCGAAAGTATTCGCCTGAAGCTCTATACGCAAATAAAAAGAGGTTAGCTCAAGATTGAGCCGACCTCTTTTTCTATTATAATTTTTCCTTGATCATCGAATTTATCATTTCTCTGATTCTGTGCATGTCTTTGGCCTCGTTAAGGTAGGTGGTGGGCTTGATCTCTTTACCGATCGCCTTTTCCAGAGCCTCAATAACCTCCGCTCTTGAATAAAGCCTTTCACAAAGGCGGAATGCGGAAATATCCTCGATTCCCTCAAAGAAGCTGACTAGTCTTAAGGATTCAAGGGCAACACCGCCCATTCCCGGATAGACCGAAAAGGCATCGCCGGAGGGGAAGCAATCTCCCGAGCTGGTGTCAAGGTAGGGGTTGATCATATCGCAGGAGCCTGAATTGTTGTAGAAGTTGTAGCCCCAGTGAAGGAAGCCCTCGATGCCGTACTTATAGAGCAGAAGGCATATAGAGCGGTTTCTCGGCAGACTCATTGCGAGAAGACGGTTGGAGTGATCCTTGCCGGGGGAGCCACTGGTGTACGCCCAGATATCGGATGCACCCTTTTCGGTGAAATCATCAAGTCGGCTGAGCATTACGACAGGTTTTTTCACGATGCCCTTTTCGTAGAACTCGTAATGCGAGAGAGCATCCATTATCGGGTAGCCGACAAGAAGGTCGGCAATAGACTCCTTCGCACGGGTATAGGTTTCAATATGCTTGTCCGAGGGCTCGTCGGAGATGTGGAAATAGCATCTTTTGTCATCTCCTCTTGCCTTCATGAAGTTAAGGAAGGAGGTGAGCATTGCACGAAGAAATTCGGTGTACTCGGGAGCATCGGAGGGGGTGTCCTTGGGAAAGAGCCTTTTGTATTCGCCTTTTACAAGTCCGGATACCTTGGTAGCATGCACCGCACCCGCCTGCGTAAAGAGGTGACCGATCTCAAAGTATTTTATTCCAACACGGTTGCATATATCTATCCACCTTCCGAGCTTGTCCCAGGAAAACTCATAGCCGTTATCGGTTACGGTTATATCCGCAAGCTGAATATCACGGGTGTCGTAGAAATTGTCGAGAGGAGGCGTGATAAGGGGTGTCAGGATCATATTGATACCGTTTTCCTTCGCCGTTTTTGCAAAGTTCTCGATTATTCTGAAATGCTCGTCAGACCACTTTTCTACACCGTAATAGTTTGCAAGGCAATCCGAATGGAACCATTGGGTAAATAACAGCTCCTGCTCGGGAAGAATTGCATCTATGATCTCAATCTCCACACTCGCAGCAGCACTCATTTTCGGCTCTCTGTCGCTGACGTTTCTCGTGTCGAGGCTGACCTTCAGTATGGAGCTGCCCGAAATTTCAGAGTCTTTGGGAATTTCAATGTCAATGAAGAGGGAATAGAGAGTGCCGGGGGTGACTTCCAGTCCCCCATCGTACTCCAAGGGGGCTATAACGTCGGGGAAAAGACCGGGGGTGATTCGAAGATAGTCCTCGTCAAATCCAAAGTGAACGGGCTTCATAACCGGTACGCTCTGCACTCTTCTTACTCTGGCAAACTTCGCAAGCTCACCGTCTAAGGAGAGGGAAAAAAGAATCGGTCGAAAGATCTCGTCAATGAGCGGGCGGCTGCATATTGTCTGTATGGATATCCTCTCTCCTTTCAGAAGAGAGATTCTTTCAAGAGCCTGATAATCCTCAAGCTTGCTATCGGGGAATACTTTTTCAAGTCCGGATACGATTTTTGCCGTTAGCATATTGATCTCCATTCTGTCGCCTATGGGCGACCGTGCAAAACATTGATTATTTTATGAGAGGTGATTAAAAAAGCCCCTCGGCGCAAAGAACGCAAAGGGGCGTAGAAAGTTAAAATTAAAGAGTACCCTTGGAGCCAAGAACGTTAACGATCTTGTGGCTGACCATCTTCTTAACCTCAGCTCTTGCTACCTTAAGGTATTCTCTGGGGTCAAATGCCTCGGGCTTCTCTGCGAATACACGGCGGATACCTGCGGTCATTGCAAGTCTGATGTCGGAGTCGATGTTGATCTTGCAGACTGCCATCTGCGCAGCACGTCTGAGCTGCTCCTCGGGAATACCGACAGCATCGGGAAGCTTACCGCCGAGAGCGTTGATCTCGGATACGCACTCGTGAGCTACGCTGGATGCACCGTGAAGAACGATGGGGAAGCCGGGAAGTCTCTTACCAACCTCCTCGAGAATGTCAAATCTGAGAGGCGGAGGAACGAGAACACCGTGCTCGTTTCTGGTGCACTGCTTAGCAGTGAACTTGTATGCACCGTGAGAGGTACCGATGGAGATAGCAAGGGAGTCAACGCCGGTTCTGGATACGAACTCCTCAACCTCCTCGGGC
>JAZRMT010000013.1:0-4952 GCA_045647805.1 Eubacteriales bacterium
AAGAATCCCTTTAAGGACGATAAGGCAAAGGCTAAGGAGCTTGAGGAATCCGGTGAGGTTGACGATGCGGAGGACTACAAGGCTATCTTTGAGGGACTTGAGCTGGGTACGGAGGCTACACGCTCAGGCATTATAGATAATGCAAAGAAGTCTAAATACATCGAACTGAAGAAGGACGTTTACTCGATACTTCCCGACGGAGAATACTTTATAGAATCACTCGGTAGGCTCGGCATAAGTATGGATAAGTACAAGACCTCAGAGCTTGGTAAGGCTTTAAAAAAGGTTTACCGAGGTGAGATGAGCGTAGCAGAAAGCGTAAGGCTTGCTCAAATTGAAATTGCCGATGTATTCAGCAGGGGCTATATTGAAGCACCGATAGTCAAGGATGTTGATACGGGCAAATACGGTGAGGTAGTCGGAAAATGTCCGGTCTGCGGTAAGAACGTAGTGAGGGGAAAGTTTAATTACGGCTGTCTAGGCTTTGAGTCAGGATGTAATTTCCGAGTCGGTATCAATATCTGTAAAAGGGATATTCCGATAGCCGAGGTCAGGCGGCTTCTTGAAACGGGTTCAACGGCAACTCTCGGCGGTTTTATATCTAAAAACGGCAAGCGATTCGACGGCAAGCTGGTCGTAAAGGACGGCTCCGCAGTTTTTAGCTTCGATTAATTAAAAAAATAATAACCAAAAAATTCCTTCGGCATAGAATGATATTGAGCGCACAAAAAGCGCCCTAAAAAACGGGATAACCCGAACAAAAAAATCCGGAGGAAACATAATGAACAACAATTGCTTATGCCACATCTTCGATGACAACTGCACCTGGATCATCATTCTTGCTGTCATCCTCGTGCTTTGCTGCTGCAACAATTAAGTTGTCCGACTCTTTCAGAGTAAGCAATTAAAAAAATATCCCCCGCTCGGGGGATATTTTTTTATCTGAGTATAGCGATAATCTCATTTCTTCCGTCATAACAGACCGCCCAAAATCATATAGATTTAGTAAGACTAAAGGTGGGAGGAGCATTATATGTTCATATATTCTGTACGTGCATCGACGATAAAATTCTTCGGTTTTATCGTTCTTACGCTTGTGGTTCTTGTGGGAGTTGTTGCTTTAAGCGGCAACGACTCGGTCATGGCGTCGGGAAGCGGTGAAATTGATTACAGCGGGATAAAGACCGAGGAGGACAGGATCGCATTCATTGAGGGCTTCGGCTTAAAGGTGGACAGAGACTCTGCCGAGGAGGCGGCGTTTACGATGCCGGAGAACTTTGACAGGGTGATTCTCGGATACAACGAGCTGCAGAAAAAGCAGGGGCTTGATCTTTCAAAGTATGCGAGAAAAAAGGTTACAAGGTATTCATATCGGGTGACGAATTACGACTATGACAGCGAGGTTTATGCAAGTCTTTTTGTTTACAGAGGCAAGATCGTAGCCTGTGATATTTCAAGCGCGGATCCCGAGGGCTTTGTGATCCCCTTGACCATGGTTGAAAAGAGCAGTCTTAAACAATAAAAAAACGGTAGATCGGCATTTTGCACTTATCCTGCATTATGCCGATCTACCGTTTTTATAAAAATAATATTGCTATATCAGAAATTTTAGAAAACCGACTACTCCGTAGGAGGCAAGACACATAATGACTCCCGCAAGGAGAACGCCGAGAAGGATTGCGAGAAGCGACCACTTTTTCGGAAGATTGAAGAGCGAGGCAACAAGCGAGCCCGTCCATGCACCTGTTCCGGGGAGAGGAATGGCAACAAAGAGTAGGAGGGCAAGAAATATTCCCTTGGACATTCTTAGAGTCTCTGCATTTTTTGCGGAATTGAGAAGCTCCTCGTCCGAAGGCGGCTCCACGTTCTCTCCCGCATCCTTTCCGAGAACCTTTCCCGAGTGCTTATTTGCCTTTTTTCTGAGCCATAAAACTATCGGGCGAAAACGCTTGAATCTCGCAAGAAAGTCAAGTGTTTTGGGAATGAAGAGGAGGATAAAGGGAATCGGAAGCATATTTCCGATTACCGCCAAATAGTAATTCTCGTAAAACGGAAGTCCTAAGGCAGCTCCTACGGGTATAGCTCCTCGAAGTTCAACTATCGGAAGCATAGATATAATAAAAACGTAGATTTCTGCAGGAATGCCCTTGAAAAATTCTCCTAATGCCTCAAGCATTTTTCTTTTCCTTTTCTTTTTTATTTGCCGAGGAAAACCTCGGAATTTGTGCCGTAAAAGATGTCGTCACGCCTCGTGCTCGCAGTAGATCTCCTTTACGTCATGCTCGAATACTTTATCGCGGTAAACGAGTACTCCTTCAATGCGGTTGCTGATTTTTTCCATCCCACATCTTAAAAAATGTTGTAGGATGCTATGCCATTATAACCGGTCCAGAGGAAGCGGCGAGTGATAAGGTCCTTGTCGGACTCGTTATCGAGGCAGTCCATTCTGAGCCTTTCTGCCTCAAGCTCGGGAAGCGAATCTATCCTTCCGGACAGGTAATCCTCAAGTCTTGCCTTAGCCGTCTCTATTCTGGCGATTATTCCGCCGTAACGGATATCCATTATCTCGAATCCGAAGGGCTTGTTGTAGGTCATCCAGGCATCTCTATGAGCGTTCTTGACTAAGATAGCCTTTTCTCTCATGATCTCGCACTCATCAGCAAGTGCCGCAAGAGCCTCCTTGTCCCCCTTATCGTATGCCGCCTTGGCTCTGATACCAAAGCTTGCCTTATTCTCGAGGAGGGAGGAGAGCTTTCTTACGATCTCAAAGGCGGGAAGATAGCAGGGATCCTTTACCTCAAGAGCATTAAGCTTTTTCGTTGTGTTTCTGTAATAGTTATCGGTCTCGATGTTTTTGTAGTGTCTGTCAAAAAGACCGACGATTGGATCGTTATAAACCAGCGAGCGAGCTAGGCTGTTATAGCCACCGTCAGGGCGCTCCACGTCCTGAGTTGCCTCAAAGGCATCATAGTCCTCGAGAGTTGCAGCATTGAAGCACTCCTTCATGGTCTGTTCGTTGTAATCGCATTTGTAGCCGTAATCCGCATACCATGCAAGTCCGGCAAGAGCGAGGATCAGGCTGTTTTCCGAGCCGTTGTGCCAGATAGTTGCAAGGCATTCCTTAACGCCGCCCTCACGGCATGCGTGAAGTGCAGGCATTGTGTTGCGGAAGGATTCGCTGAACACGGGAGCAAATCCGCTCCACGTCCATATTCCTCCACCGAACATAGTATTTCTGTCACCGAGAGTTTTATGATTCTCGATGTTACTTGCATAAAAGCTCTCTGCGGTGTTGTAGTAATCCCAGAATACCATCTGAATGTTTTCGGGGATCATAGCTCTGAGCTCGTCTGTGATCACGGCTCTCGGATCGTAGACTCTGCGCTTTTCAAGCCCCTCGGAGGCAATCTCGATGATCATATCCGACCAGATCATAGGCTTAAGACCGTAGTCCTTACACATTGCAGCAACCTTTGTAAGATGCTCAAGATAGATGTCCTTCATGGGACGGTCACCGTTAAGCCTCTTGTAGGTGCCGGTACCGAGACCTATAGTTTCGTCACCGCCTATATGTATTCTCTTAGAGGTGAAGCACTCGGTAGTCACCTTCAGCATATCCTCGATAAGATTATAGGTAGCCTCAGCTCCTACTAGAAGGCAGTTGGAAGTGTCCTTATAAGCCGATGCCGTGGGCCACTTAAGGTGAGTTGCCATATGACCGAGAGTCTGAATGCAGGGAATAAGCTCAATGCCGATAGAGAGAGCGTAAGCGTCAAGCTCCTTAAGCTCTTCCTTTGTGTATCTGCCTCTCATGTAGCCGAAGTAAGGTCTGCCCTCGATCTCATAGGTATCCTCGGTGTAGAGCATATAACAGTTAAGTCCCATAAGAGCCATTTTACGCATCATGAACTTAACGGTCTTGACGTTCATAACCGCATTCCTGGACATATCCACCATTGCACCGTTAACGAGGAACATAGGCGTTTCGTCCACCTCGCCCTCGGTCTTGCCGTCTCTTACCCACTTAGATACCATTGCAAGACCACGGAGGAAGGTAGCAATACCGCCGCCGTAGGTGATGGAGGCATTCTTACCGGAAAGCTTTACAGAAAGATAATGCTTTTCGCACTCGGTGACGGTAATGACGAGCTTGGCACTATCCTTATCCGAAACTGTATTAAGTCCGAGATCGTTCTTGATCAGCTCGACTGCTTTGGAGAGCTTATCGCACAGATTATCAAAATAAATCTTCATTTTGTAAACTCCTATTTGCAAAAGCGAAACTAATTGCTTAATTACCAATACTTCTTGAAGCCGGGCTTAAGGTAACGTGCGAGTGCCTCGAGATAGAAGAAGTCACCGTATACGGCACATTCGTCAATACCCTGGCCCTGAGGAAGAGCGTGGGTAACGTGACAGATAAGACCGTCGTATTCTACGCCGATGTCTCCTGTGCATCTGTCGATAATAGCCTCAAGCATCTGTGCCGCCGCACTCTCAAAGATCGCCTTGTCGGGATCGCTGTCGGGAAGCATTCCGGCCATTTCGTGAAGACCGCAGGCAGAGATTGCTCCGCATGAAGCATCTCTTGGCTGAACGTCCCCCTCAACGTAGTCGTAATCCCAGTAGGGGACACAGTCGGAGGGAAGCTTGTTAAGAAGGAAGTAAGTAACGTCCTTGTGAACCTCCTTCATAAACTGTTCACCGGTGTAGGAGTATGCAATGGGGAAGCCGTAAACGCCCCAGGAATGACCTCTGCCCCAGGTGGAGTCATCCGCTCTGCCCTGAAGAGTAACACCGTGCATGGGGGCACTTGTTATGGGGTCGAACTGGTAGTGATGGAAGGAGGAGCCGTTTTCTCTGATGAGAAGCTGCTCGGTGGTTTTTACGTGATCGGTAGCCGCTTTTTTGTATTCGTCATTACCGGTAACCTCAGATGCCCAGAAGAAGAG
>JAZRMT010000014.1:0-2942 GCA_045647805.1 Eubacteriales bacterium
CTGGGCTCGAACCAGTGACTCATGCATACCGCTTGCGGTATTGGGCGTTAAGCCGTGGGAATACTCATTGATTAGTACTGCGGCTTTCGATCAGCGCAAATTTTCTGCACGGTAGCCCTTTCACAGTCAGTTTGCGTAGCAAACAATGGCTGTTAAGCTGATGTCGCTGAATCGTTCGAGCCATATACAAAACAAAAAAGCACCTACCGAAGTAAGTGCTTCATATGTGCTTATAGGACAAAATTACAACTTGCTTAGAAAAATTATCGCTTGAAGCATTTTTACTGCCAAATAATCATTCGTCAATATACAGTCTATTCTCGCATTTCGATATCATAAATAGCAGGCGCTATCAATCTTTGCACATCGCACAAAATTGCGTAAAGGTAGCGTGTATTATTAGGACGAAAGCCTTGTATGAAAAATAGAAATTATAGTAACAGCTTCGGTTCTTTGTTTTTTCTATACTTTGACACCTCATACATCAGAACGCAACTCAATGTTATAATAGATAATGTCCATCCAATCGGCCAAACCAAATACAAAAACGTAAGATTTGGGCAGAGAGGAAACACAAAATACACCCACGCAAACCTCAGCAGGCACAAAAATATAAGGCTTGTAACCGCCGGCGCAATAGGTCGTCCCATTCCCTTCAGCGTACCACCGAGCACCTCGTTTATTCCGCAGATGAAATACGTGCTGGACACTATTACCATTTTCTGCATTGAAAACGTGACCACCTCCGGCGAGGAGGAGATGATATACGACAGCTCTCGCGAAAAGATTGCAGATAATGACCCAAGGCTCGCTCCAAAGGCCACCGTTATCACAATGCTGTAAATCATACTCTTTTTTACTCTGTCATAATTACCGGTACCCATATTCTGCGCAACGTAGGGTATAGTGGCAAGAGAAGGCGCCAGGGAAATCTGATAAAGAATACCATCGAATTGATTAGCGATCGAAACCCCCGTGGTCGCCGCTTCACCAAAGGAATTGACGACGGTGGTTATAATGACATTTGCCAAAGCATAAAGAGAGGATTGAATTCCGGCAGGAACACCGTTATATAAAATTGCTTTCAGCTCTGCAAAATTCGGTCTGAGGTTCTTGATTCTCAACACCTCTACGCTCTTATTTTTCACCACAGACACAATCGCCATCACGCAGGAAATAAGATGTGCAAACACGGTGGCAAGTGCTACGCTTACAACTCCGCCAAGAGCTGTCTGTAAAAGCAGCACAGTGAAAGCAACCTTGCAGACGCTTCCTGTAAGAAGAAAATACATAGGACGCTTGGTATCGCCTAAAGCACGCAGCACCGACGCAGAAAAAACGTACAGCATCTGAAACGGCAGACCGTAAAAATATATCCTGAAATAACGTGCAGCATCGTCAAGAAGCGTGATCGGGCAGTTTGTCATTACGAGAAAATCTCTCGCAAATACAGCGCCGATTACCATAAATGTCAATCCCGCACAGACGGCAAAAATAATCGAAGTGTTTATCGCAGCCTCAGCGCGCTCTTTTTTACCCGTGCCTGTATGCCTCGCAATAACTACGTTTGCTCCTGCGGAAATACCTATAAGCAGGCTTGTGCACAGCGTAATCAGCATACTGCACGCGCCAACCGCTCCAACAGCGTGCTCGAAACCAAATACCCTCAATACCGCCATATCCAGCAGATTGAACAACGTCTGTGCCACGTTCATTACCATAATAGGTACGGTCAGGACAAAAAGTCCCTTAAATATAGGCCCCGATAGCATATCGACACTTTTACTTTTCATATATTATCACTCCAACTCGGTTAATAGTTATTTTAGCTTAATTATACCACCAACACAGCTTTTTTGTTATAAAAAAACATAAAACAACTTGTACAAAAGATAGACTTATGATATAATAATCAGGGGGTGATATTATGAACGTTAATATAGGCTACTTAAAGGATTACTATCCCGAACATAAGCATAAATACTGTGAAATAATAATTTACACGAAGGGGACAGGATTTTTAAAAACGGATGATCTACAGATCCCTTTTTCTCGGGGTACGATTATTGTCGTTCCGCCCAACACTTCGCACGTCTCCGTTTCGGAAGAGCCATGTGAAAGAATCTACATAGCAGGTAATTTAGACCGAACAATGAACGTCTCCTATCCGATCCATCTGTCGGGAGACAAGGATGACGACGGTATGATTCTCGCACAGCTGATATACCAAAACCGATATAAAAATCCCGTCTATCTGTCATCACTGATTCATGCTTTTTTAAGCTACGTTCTTCAAAGCGTCAAAATAAACGATAGAATAAATGAAGAAATCAACACGATCATAAACAAAATCACCGACAATTTTTCCGATTGCAACATTGATCTCAGCGAGATTTTAAAAAATAGCGGTTATGCCGAGGATTATATACGGGATAGGTTCAAAAAAGCCACAGGAAAAACTCCCATTCGCTTCCTAACCGAAATCAGAATACACCACGCCTGCCTTTTGATTGATTTCTATAAGAATTCGATTTCTCTCTCGGAAATAGCAGAAAAATGCGGCTATACTGATTACGTGTACTTCTCAAGACGCTTTAAGGAAATAACCGGCGTATCCCCGCGAAAGCATACCTGTCAAGGCTAATATGATATCAAAGTGTCGTATCAAACCGACAAGTAGCAATCACAATCAGCCTGCGCAGCAAACAATGACTATTAATCCGGATGCCACTGACTCGAGCCTGGTTTAGATAAAACAAAAAAGCGCCCACCGAAATGAGTGCTTAATTTGGCTTACCTTGCTGGGCTCGAACCAGTGACTCATGCATACCGCTTGCGGTATTGGGCGTTAAGCCGTGGGAATACTCATTGATTAGTACTGCGGCTTTCGATCAGCGCAAATTTTCTGCACGGTAGCCCTTTCACAGTCAGTTTGCGTAGCA
>JAZRMT010000015.1:0-84485 GCA_045647805.1 Eubacteriales bacterium
ATGAGGTTTGCCATGTGTATTCTTGCGAAGCTCTTGGAAATTACCGCCTTTACTCCGAGGTAAAGAGGAACGAGAGCCGCATGCTCACGGGAGGAGCCCTGACCGTAGTTCTGACCGCCGAGGATCACACCTCCACCTTTGCTCTTCGCTCTCTCGGGGAAGTCCTTGTCACAGACGGTGAAGCAGAACTCGGAAAGCTTCGGTACGTTGGAGCGGTAGGGAAGAATTTTTGCACCTGCGGGCATAATGTGGTCGGTGGTGATGTTGTCACCGACCTTAAGAATAAGCTCGCACTCAAGGTTTTCTGTGGGAGCGACGCCCTTGGGAATGGGCTTGATGTTGGGGCCTCTTTCAACAACCACGTCCTTCGCCTCCTCGACGGATGCGGGAAGCTCGATAAGGTTGTCGTTAACGGTGAACAGCTCGGGAAGAGTAACCTCGGGAGCCTTGCCGAGAGTGGTGGGATCGGTGAAGATACCTGCTACCGCGGATGCCGCCGCAGTCTCGGGAGAAACGAGGTAAACGCTGGCATCGGCAGTGCCGGAGCGAGCTAAGAAGTTACGGTTGAAGGTTCGAAGGCTGATGCCCGCAGACTTGGGAGAGAAGCCCATACCTATGCAGGGACCGCAGGCACACTCGAGAATTCTTGCACCTGCCGCAATAAGGTCGGCAAGAGCTCCGCACTCGGCGAGCATGGTGTAAACCTGCTTTGAGCCGGGGGAAATCGAAAGAGAAACGTCGGGGTGTACGGTCTTGCCCTTAAGCATTTTAGCAACGGTAAGCATATCCGAGAGGGAGGAGTTAGTGCATGAGCCGATGCAGACCTGGTCTATCTTCATTCCGGCAAGGCTCTGTACGTCCTTTACGTTATCGGGGGAGTGAGGACATGCCGCAAGGGGCTTAAGTGCCGAGAGGTCAACGGTGTATTCAGCATCGTAATTTGCATCGGCATCGGGCGAGAGGGGAGTGAAGTCTGCATCTCTCTTCTGTGCTTTAAGGAACTTAAGTGTCTCCTCGTCGGAGGGGAATATGGAGCTGGTAGCACCGAGCTCGGCACCCATATTGGTGATGGTTGCTCTCTGAGGAACCGAAAGAGTTTTTACACCCTCTCCCGCATACTCGATGACGGCACCTACACCGCCCTTAACGCCGAGCTGACGGAGGACCTCGAGAATTACGTCCTTTGCACTTACGTAGTCGGAGAGTCTGCCCGTAAGGTTGACCTTGATAACCTTGGGCATAGTGATGTAATAAGCACCTCCGCCCATTGCAACCGCAACGTCAAGACCGCCCGCACCCATTCCGAGCATACCGATACCGCCCGCAGTGGGGGTATGGCTGTCAGAGCCGATAAGCGTTTTGCCGGGAATGCCGAAGCGCTCAAGATGTACCTGGTGGCAGATGCCGTTGCCGGGACGGGAGAAGCGAAGTCCGTGCTTCTTTGCTACGGTCTGGATGTAGCGGTGGTCGTCTGCATTCTCAAAGCCCGACTGAAGGGTGTTATGGTCGATGTAAGCAACCGAAAGCTCGGTCTTTACTCTGTCAATCTCCATTGCTTCAAGCTGGAGATACGCCATTGTTCCGGTGGCGTCCTGAGTGAGAGTCTGGTCGATACGCAGACCGATCTCCTCTCCGACGGTCATATTACCCGAGAGAAGATGATTTTTAATGATTTTCTGTACTAATGAATAGCCCATTTTTAGGATTCCTTTCGGTTGTTCTCGAATACCGAGATTAGATTGTTCAGTGCCGCTTCAATATGCAGCGCAGTAAGTCTGTCCGCCTCCTCGGTGTTACCGTTTGTTATGGCGGAAAGTATCTCTCTGTGCTCCTCCACGCTCTTTTCAAGCCTGTCTGTCACCGAGAGCGAGATCTTTCTGTAAGTCTTTATCTTTTTGTGAAGGTCGGAGAGAGTCTTGTGAAGAAGTCTGTTGCCCGATGCCTTGTAGATGATGTCGTGAAACTCCGAGTCCAGCTCCTTAAGATGCTCGGCATCTCTCTTCTTGATGTAGAACTCCGAGAGCTCTACCGAGTCGGTGAGCCGCCTTTTGTCCTCCTCGGAGATCTTTTCCGCTGCTTCTCGGGAGGCAAGCCCCTCAAGACGCATTCTTATCTTGTAAATGTCGATAAGATCCTCGGCAGTAACACCGACTACAACCGCTCCTCTGTTGGGAGCGATCTCAACAAGTCCCTCCTCGGCAAGGCGGTGGAGTGCCGCCCTCACAGGCGTTCTGCTTGCTCCGAGACGCGCGGTGAGCGATGCTTCGGTGAGGGTATCTCCCCGCTTGAGCTTGCCGGAAAGTATCTCCTCCTCTAAACGGATAAGAACACTGTCTTCAAGGGATTTTACCCTTTCGTCAACGATCATGTTATCCCTCCGTTTTTACACGTGGACGGTAGAAGTTGATTATCTGAATAAGCTCGTCGTCACCCATAAGAGTGGTACGTCCGTCGGCATAGAGGCGGTCGATCTCCTCTTTTACCTTTACAACGAGGGGATGCTGCTTTGTAACCTGCTCGCCCTCGGGAAGATCGTAGTGCTTGTTGATCCAATAAGCGATTCCCGCAAGGCCCGAGGTGTTGGAGATAGCAACCTCGGCAGGTCTGCCGAGAATCTTCTCGGTGTCAAAGATGTTGTATATTTCGGTATCCTTCATAATACCGTCGGCATGGATGCCTGCTCTTGTAAGGTTGAAGGCAGAGCCAACGAAGGGCGTCATGGGCGGAATGTCGTAGCCCAGCTCCTTCTTGAAATATTCTGCGATCTCGGTAATAACGGTGGTGTCCATTCCGTCGAGAGTTCCTCTGAGAGCCGCATATTCCATAACCATTGCCTCGAGTGGAATGTTACCCGTTCTCTCACCTATGCCGAGCAGCGAGCAGTTAACACTCGATGCACCGTAGAGCCAAGCGTTGACCGCATTTGTAACTCCGTGGTAGAAGTCGTTGTGACCGTGCCATTCAAGCATATCCGAGCTAACGCCCGCATAGTGGTGAAGACCGTATACGATACCGGGAACGCTTCTCGGCAGAGCAACGCCGGGGTAGGAAACACCGTAGCCCATGGTGTCGCACATTCTTATTTTAACGGGGATGTTCGCCTCCAAAGAAAGCTCGGTAAGCTCGTTTACGAAGGGAACGACGAAGCCGTAGAAGTCAGCCCTGGTGATATCCTCCAGGTGACATCTCGGACGAATGCCCGCATCAAATGCCTTTTTTACTACTCCGAGGTAGTGGTCAAGAGCCTCTCTTCTGGAAAGACCGAGTTTTTTGAAGATATGATAGTCGGAGCAGGAAACGAGAATACCGGTCTCTTTGATTCCGATCTCCTTTACAAGGTTAAAGTCCTCCTTCTTGGCTCTTATCCAAGTGGTGACCTCGGGGAACTCATATCCGAGCTCCATACATTTATATACAGCGTCTCTGTCCTTCTGTGTATAGACGAAGAACTCGCTCTGACGGATAATACCCTTAGGGCCACCGAGCCTTGAGAGCATCTTGTAAAGGTCAACTATCTGGGGAGCGGTGTAGGGGGCTCTCGACTGCTGACCGTCACGGAAGGTGGTATCGGTTATCCAAATCTCGTCGGGCATGGAGAGAGGAACACGGCGGTGGTTGAATGCAACCTTAGGAACCTCGTCGTAGGGGTAGATATCCCTGTAAAGATTGGGCTCGTCAACGTCCTGAAGTGAGTACTTGTACTGTGCCTGCTCAAGTAGGTTGGTGTTTTTGTTCTTGTCGATCATTGCTTTCTTCCTTTCTTGGGAGAAATTGTATAATTGTATTCTTGTATACAATCTTGATGTTGTTATTATACTATGCACTTCCTGATTTGTCAATATATTTTAGTAAAAAAACATGATAATAGCTAAAAAATATTAATAGTCAAAAATATATAAACTATTGAAATAATTTAAGAATATATGTTATAATTAGAAAAAAAGGAGATGCGTTTATGACAAATTATTCCGAAAATGAAATAAAGGTGAGATCGAGCCTTGACGGCGGAGAAGAGCCATCGCTATTCTTCCCCGCAGAGGGAAAAGAGAAAAGACCTCTTCTCGTAGGGCTTCACACATGGAGCTTTGATCGCTTCAATCAGGTGAAAAATATGCTCCCCCATGCAAAAAAACATAATTTTCACCTCCTTCTTCCCGAGTTCAGAGGTGCAAATGTTGCAAAAAATCCCAGATGCAAGCAGGCGTGCGGCTCTGCCGTTGCGGTGAGGGATATCTACGATGCGATAGAGTACGTTTGCTCAAAATATCCCGTGGACAGAGAAAATATCTTCCTTCTCGGTGCCTCGGGCGGTGGACATATGGCGCTTATGACGGCGGCAAGCGATCCTAATTTTTTCAAGGCGGTGGGTTCGTTTGTGCCAATCACCGATCTTCTTCTTTGGACGAAGGAAAATTCAAATTATGCGAGCAACGTGCTTGCCTGCTGTGAGAACGAGCAGGAGATGATGAAACGCTCTCCTATTTCATACGCAGACCGCCTTGCAGCTGCAAACCTCAAGATATTCCACGGCAAGTTCGACCATGTCGTACCATACACCCAAAGTGTGAATATGTATCTGAAAATAATGGATGTGCGACCTGATGCAAGAGTCTTTCTCGATATCTTTGACGGTGGACACGAGATGAGTCTGGTTACCGCTATGGAGTGGCTGCTCTCCCAGTATGATGAAAAGCAGCTTGTCGAGGTGTCGGGCTGATAATTTTGAGTGAATAGCACTGAGTTGTAAATTATAGATTGCATTTCCGTTGTTTTTTGATTGGAGATTGTAAAATGAGAAGAAACGCCGGCTTTGAATACATCCACGAAAAGGATGAGGATGGCTACAAGAATCCCCTCTCCTCGGAGCTGGATACGGCAGATCCTTGCATAGTTTTTAACGAGAGGGACGGCTATTATTACGGAATATACACAGGCGGGGACAGGCTTGTCATGCATAGAGCGAAAAGGCTTGCCGATATGTTCTGCCGCTCCGAAGAGAAGTTGATTTACGAGCCTTCCGACAAGGATGGAACCTATGGATTCCTCTGGGCTCCCGAGATACATATAATCGACGGTGTATGGCATATCTATACCAGCACTCACGAGAAGGATACCAAGGATCATAAGCACGTCATTTGTCTTGTGGCAAAGGGAGAGGATCCCTTTGATGGCTTCAGGCTTCTTGGACATATCAATCCCGAGCTTCTTGCCATTGATCCGACACTTTATCAGGATAAGAAAAACAATAGGCTTTACCTCTGCTCCTCGGCGGTGCTTGACGGTATGCAAAAGCTGATTATCCAGGAGCTTAAATCTCCCGCCGAGCCTATTGGGGAGTGGCGTGTGATAGCCGAACCTGTCTACGAATGGGAAAGAGTTTACCCTTACGACGGCAAGTGGGCGCCCATTAACGAGGGGGCGTATTTCGTTGAGAGTGGCGAGCGGCTCTTCATAGTTTATTCGGGCAACGGATGCTGGTCTGACGATTACGTTATGGGAATTATGGAGCTTGTGGGCGAGGATATACTTTCGCCCGAATGCTGGGTGAAGCACGAGGAGCCGTTTATGACCAAGGGCAACGGCTGTTTCGGCCCCGGTCATGCGACATTTTTCACTTCTCCCGACAAGGCGGAGCTTTGGATATGTCACCATTGCCTTCATGAGAGCGACAAGGAATTCAAGCCCATGGCTCGGCACTGCCACGTTCAAAAAGTGTTCTTCGATGAAACCGGCTTCCCCCATGCACAAATGCCTTTGCCGAAGGGTATAGGCTATAAGGAGCCTTCCGATAACAAAAAATAATGCCATCCTCGGCAAAAAAGAGCAGGAATAAAGGATTTTGTATACACCAAAGAAGCTGAGGTAGAGGTGGTTCATGCAGGGCGTTTTGAAATTTTTTATCTCGGTAATTCTGTCACGGTAAACCGGACGCTTCATTCCGTTATCAACGAAATGGTAATATCAGCCCTTGCCCGGTTTTTCAAGCACCGTTTTGCCATCGGAGAGGTGGCGAAGATCGACCTATCTCTTGCTTGCGTTGATAATTTCGCATTTATTGTAAAGATTAATTGGCATTTGCTTGCTCATTAGTAGAACTGTTACCGAAGGTGACCGAGCCTCGGTTGACCTCTGCCGTATCTGCAATCTTTACTACTTCTTCCGAATTTCTCAATAGCTTTCACATAAAAAAATAAAAAACGGTAAAGAAGTTTTGCCGTGGGGGAAGAATAGCCGTATTTTTGTCCTTCTTTTTTAACCTTAAGATAGGCAATCATAGCTACGCAAAGCATACATACCGTTAACTCGTACAAATGCGATAATTAACGAGATAAGTTCTCAATTACCCAGCTCTATTGACACTGATATTTTTATATGCTATAATTAATACATTATCCTATTCATTTTAAATATTAGGAGTTATTTATGAAAAAAAGACTGTTTGCACTTTTAAGCTTTCTTATTGCACTTTCGCTGTTTTCATGCGCTAGTGCGGAAGACTCGAAAGAAAATGAAGAGCATAGCCATACGAGTGAGCAGGTGATCGTTGACAGTACTTGTACCGAGGACGGATACGAGGGCTATCGGTGTACCGAGTGTAAGGAATTTGAAAGTAAGACGATAATTCCCAAAATGGGACACGCTTACGAATACAGCTCCGTCACCCCTACCTGCGAGGAGGGCGGCTACGTTGGCGAGGCCTGCGTAAGATGCGGTCATGTTTCGGTCGAGGAGGAGCTTTCCCCTATCGGGCACAGCTATACCGATTGGGAGGTTGTCTCCGAGCCCACGGAAGGCGAGGGAGGACGGCTTTATTCTTATTGTAAAAATGATGGGGGGCATGAAAGGGAGGTAATTCTTCCTCCGCTTAACACCACGGATTACAGATTTGAGATATTCTCCATGCCTACCGCTCTTAACGGCGGTCTTGCGGGCTACGTTTACGAAATAGACGGTACGGCATTTACTTTCGAGAAAGCTCTTCCCACGGAGTCCTTTGTGGGCGGTCTTTTCTTCGTCGAAACAGAGACTGAGGCAATACTCGTTGAAAGTGCCTTAGATATTACCGAGGTCGAGATTCCCGCAAGCTATAATGGGAAGCCGGTTACCGAGATCGGCGAAAGGGCATTCTGTGAAAGAACAGCACTTACCTCTGTGGTAATACCCAATACGGTAAAGAAGATAGGCGGATCGGCATTCTACGGATGTACCATGCTCGCCGAGCTTTATATCCCCGGCAGTGTAAAGGTGATCGATCATTACGCCTTTTATGAATGTACTTCTCTTGCTAAGCTGACGCTCCCCTTTGTCGGAGCTGACGAGGAGAGAGGGCTCCAGATCGAGGTCGTGGGTGATAACGGTGCAGGAAGGCTGAGCATCTTTAACGACGGTACCCTTTCGGCTCTTGACACCTTGATAATTTCGGGTGAGGGCAACGAGGCGTTTGATGAGCTGGACTTCCATTTTATAAGTGAAGCATTGAATCTTAATACTCTTGTTATTAACGGTTCTTATAAGTCGATTGCCGATGATTTCCTCAGCTTTAATAACTCTCTCCAAAACATTACCGTTAAGGGTAATATTAAGAACATCGGAGTTGACGCCTTCCGCTACTGCACCGGACTTAAAGAGATAGATCTTTCGGAGTCGGCGGTGGAGTATATAGATTTCGGTGCATTCACCAATTGCCCGAATATCACGACGCTGAAGCTTCCCGCTACCGTAGAGAAGATCGACACGACCGGTCTGACGAGTGCAAGGCGTGTTGACATAGAGAGCCTTTCTGCTTGGTGCGGTATTGACTTCGGCACCTCCGGAAATACAAAAAACCCTCTTGCCTCGGGAGCCGAGCTTTACGTTGCCGGCGAGCTTGTCACCTCTGTCACGCTTGACGGTGATTTCAATACCGTAGGCTGCTATGCCTTTTACTGCTATTCTCCTCTTATCGAGCTTAACATTACCGAGGGGTGCGGTGCTCGGATCGGTGACTATGCCTTCTTCGGTACTTCGATAACCTCTCTTGCTATTCCCTCTGATGCAGAATTCTTTGGAATTGGAGAGTGGGGCTTTGAGCACGGAGGCTTGAGCACATTCGCAAAATGCTTTAGTCTTGAGAACGTAACGTTTGGCGAGGGATTTGAGGCAAAGGAGCTTGCCAACACCTTTGAAAACTGCGTGAAGCTTAAATCTATAACGATTCCCGCATCTACCGAGCTTCTGTTCGGAACCTTTGCAGACTGTAAAAAGCTTTCCGAGGTTAAATTCGCTGTTGATAGCAACGGCGTGACGAGCCTTAAGACTATTCAGGCTTATGCATTCAAGAATTGCTCGGCTCTCGGTGAGATCCATATTCCGGCAAGCGTTGAGAAGATCGGGGGTGGCAGCTTTGACGGGTGTACCTCGATCAAAAAGATAACCCTTCCCTTCGTAGGAATTCAAATGGGAGAGCCCGAGGGGCAGAGAGACAGCTTTGAATTGATCTTCGGTCACGATTCGCTCTATCACCTCGAGGAGGTGACCATTCTCAACGAGACCACCATATGCACTAACGCTTTCAGGGAGATGACGGGAGTAGAGAAGCTTACTCTGCCCTTCGTCGGAAGGAATAACGGAATATATGATGAAACGACCTTCGTATCTATGTTCTCAAGCGATGTTAACAACCTGCCCGAGACGCTCAAGGTGGTTATAGTTACCGACGAGTCGTGGGTACCCACGTCTGCTTTTTCGGGAGCAAAAAGCATTAAAGAGGTCAGCTTTGAAAATATAAACAGTGAGTTTGGCTATACACGTATTGGCAGCGGTGCCTTTGCCGCTTGCACATCTCTTGAATATTTCTTCATTTCTCTTGAAAAATCGAAACCCATTTCCGTGGGAGCAAATGCGTTTGCAGGATGCTCCTCCATGGTCAGCTTCCGTTTGCCCTATGCCGTTGACAGTATCGAGTCCCGTGCGTTTTGGAATTGCACGTCTCTTGAATATTTCGAGTTCATAAGCTCTGATAAGGGCGGCTACTTCGGATATTACGACGATTCCGAGGGAATTTTCGAGGGCTGTTCCTCTCTTCACACCGTGCAAAACTTCCCGAAAACCATCGAATACATCCCCGCCGGTCTTTTCAAGGGCTGTTCAAGCCTCCAGTATATAGATCTGCCTACGACAATAATCGAGATCGGCGACAGTGCATTTGAGGGATGCTCTATGCTTGGCGGAATAGATAAGCTTACGAGCGTTGAGCGTATAGGAAAGAGAGCCTTCTATGGCTGTCAGGCTATTGAGAGCTTCCCCGGGTCTGACGTTCTTGAAACAATTGACCGTGAGGCGTTTTACGGTTGCTTGAATATGAAGCTCACCGCCCTTCCCGAGTCGCTGGAATCGGTCGGAGCCTTTGCGTTTTACGAATGTGACAGTATAACTATAAGCTCGCTCCCGAAAAATTTGACGAGCCTCGAGCAGAAGGCGTTTGCCGGTTGCGAGGGTATAGTCAGCATGGTGATTCCCGGCTCGCTTGATTTAATCAGTTCCTACGTGTTTGAAAACTGCTACAATCTTCAGCGTGTCACCGTCGAGGAGGGCGTGAGCACAATCGGTCATGATGCATTCGTAGGCTGCAGCTCGATGATCAGCATCATCGTGCCCTCCAGTGTAACGGTAATAGGCAACACAGCCTTTAATAGATGCTACAACCTTAAGGTATATCTTGATCTTGAAGAGATTCCCGATGACTTTAGCCTCGTGTGGAACAAATTCGAGTCGATAGTGCTTGATTATTATCTTAAGGGAGAGTGGTCGCTGGTTGGCGGAATCCCTACGGCGAATACGTAACAGAGGAATTCCTTGTCCGAGCAACCAAAAACGAAAAAAGCAATAAAATAACGACAGAAAGAGGGTAGCTCAAGCAACAACGCTTGAGCTACCCTCTTATTAAGTAAATAGGGAGATTTAGAACGGAAATCCACACTTCATTACATTCTTTGAGCGCGATTTCAAACTTGGCGAAGCCAATCATAACTCGCCGAAGGCGATCATAGTTGATCGAATGGGAGTAAGCCTGCGGCTTACTCCCATTCGATCGTTCTGGTAGGCTTCGGAGTCAGATCATAGAGAACTCTGTTGATTCCGTCGACCTCTGCGGTTATTCTTGCGGTGATTTTATGGAGAACTGCGTAGGGGATCTCCTCGATGGTGGCGGTCATGGCGTCGGTGGTGTTGACGGCACGGATGATTGCGGGCCAGCCCTCGTAGCGGGAGTCGTCCTTAACTCCTACGCTCTTCATATCCGGAACGGCAATGAAGTACTGCCATACCTTCTCGGCAAGGCCTGCATTGTCGAACTCCTCACGGAGAATGGCGTCGGCTTCTCTGAGAGCCTCAAGTCTGTCACGGGTGATAGCGCCAAGGCAACGAACACCGAGACCGGGGCCGGGGAAGGGCTGACGGTAGACCATTGCGTGGGGAAGACCGAGAGCTTCTCCGACAACTCTTACCTCGTCCTTGAAGAGGAGCTTGATAGGCTCAACGAGCTCAAACTGCATATCCTCGGGAAGTCCGCCAACGTTGTGGTGGGATTTGACAGCCTTTTTGCCCTCTGCCTGCTTTATACTTTCGAGAATATCGGGGTAGATGGTACCCTGAGCAAGGAAGGAAATACCCTCGAGCTTGGAGGCTTCCTCGTCGAATACCTTAATGAACTCGCCACCTATGATCTTCCTCTTACGCTCAGGCTCACATACGCCTGCGAGAAGGTCGAGGAAACGGTCGGTTGCGTCAATGTAGATAAGGTTAGCGTCAAGAGCCTTGCCGAAGATTTCTATTACCGCTTCGCTTTCACCCTTACGCATAAGTCCGTGGTTAACGTGAACACAGACGAGCTGCTTTCCGATAGCTTTAATAAGCAGAGCTGCAACGACGGAGGAGTCAACTCCGCCGGAAAGTGCGAGGAGAACCTTCTTGTCTCCTACCTGTGCTCTTACCGCTTTTACCTGTTCGTCAATGAAAGCATCGGCAAGCTCCTTTGTGGTAATACGCTCCATGCTTTCAGGTCTCTTATTCGAGTCCATAAATATTCCTCCGATAAAAAGTTATTTTTAACATTCTTATTATACAACAAAGAACAAATAAATTTCAAGATATTTTTTACAAAAAACAAAAAAATGCGCAGAACGAGAAAAGCTTTGCTTCACCCTATGCATTTTTTCATTATAACATAAATAATAAAAAATACTTTTCCGGCCACGGAAAAAGTTTACAGTGCTTTTAGCAAAAAGCGAGGGAATGCATATAATGAGTGAAGAGTGTTGAGAAATGCTCCCTTTACACGGGGGAGGCTTGGCAGTTATACGATACTTATTTTTACACAGAGGTTTTGATATGCTGGTTACTAAGGAATACAACAGAGAAAATGCTGTGGCGTATGCAAGAAAATACGCATTTTCCCAAAATCCAATCTTCGGAAATTTTGCCGGAATTGGCGGCAATTGCACGAATTTCGTCTCTCAAAGCATTTATGCGGGCGGTTGTGTAATGAACTACAAGCCCACATTCGGGTGGTATTATATTTCGCTGGAGGACCGCTCGCCCTCTTGGACCGGGGTGGAATATTTTTACAATTTCATAACCGAAAATGCCGATGTCGGCCCTTTTGGGAGGGTAATAACCCAGGATGAGCTGGAGATAGGTGACGTTATTCAGCTCGGCAGAAACGAGGAGGGCTATTATCACACGCTTATCGTCGTAGGCTTCGATGCAGAGGATCCTCTCGTGGCGGCACAAACCGATAATGCCTATGCAAGACCTCTTTCCACCTATGACTTCGACTACTCGCGGTTCATCAAAATACTCGGTATTCGCTTTGAGTCGCCCGAATCAAACGATTGCTTTGAAAGACTGATGCAAGGGGAATCGTAGAAGAACGAAGCCTTCCCCGACGAAGCGGAACGTTCCCGGGAAGGCTAAATTCTTCGCACTATGTAATCAACTGTTCGTTATTCATTAAAAACACCGTGTTTGTAAACTTTAATTAGCAAACACGGTGTTTTTTTGTTATATGTTGATCTTGTTTTCTACGGTGTAGAGCTCGAGCATTCTGTTCTGCCTTCTCTGGATATCGAGCTTCATTTGCTCGATCTCACCGGGAGTGAAGGCGTCAAGATCGCCCTCCTTAAGGGTACCCTTATACATTCTGTCAAGGATAAGAGCATACTTGATGTCGGTGGAGGTGAGCTTACCGTCTCTTTCACAGATTACGAGGTTCGATCTGCCGCGAAGAAGCTCCTCAACGGCATATACGCCCATTTTGGATGCGGTCACTCTGTCACGAAGGCTGGGGTTACCGCCTCTTACGATGTGAGCAAGACGAGCAAACTTGGTTTCTACGCCGGTCTCTGCCTCAATCTTCTTAGCAAGTGCGGGGCCGTACTCACCGCCGACACCCTCGGAAACAACTACGATGAAATTACGCTTGCCGAGAGCCTTACCCTCTGCGATCTTCTTGCAAATAGCCTCGTCATCGTGGGGGAACTCGGGAATAACGACTGCGGTAGCACCCGATGCGATACCGGTGTTAAGGGCGATGTCGCCTGCACCTCTTCCCATAACCTCAACTACGTTACATCTTGCGTGAGACTCGCAGGTGTCACGAAGCTTGTCGATGATCTCAACGACTGTGTTCATTGCCGTGTCAAAGCCGATGGTATAGTCGGTGGAGGTGATGTCATTGTCAATAGTACCGGGGATACCGATACAGGGAATACCGTGAGCGGTAAGGTCGGTGGCACCTCTGAAGGTTCCGTCTCCGCCTATTGCAACGATACCGTCGATCTCAAGCTCCTTACAGGTCTCAAGAGCCTTTGCCATACCTTCGGGAGTCTTGAACTCAAGGCAACGGTCGGAGTAAAGAGCTGTTCCACCCTTGTTTACGATGTTGGAGACGTCTCTGAGTGCAAAATTCTTAACGTCCTTGTTGATAAGTCCCGAGTAACCGCGGTAGATAGCCACTACCTCTACTCCGTGGGAGAGTGCGGTACGGGTAACCGCTCTTACAGCGGCATTCATTCCGGGTGCGTCACCACCGGAGGTAAGCACACCTATTTTTCTGAAAGCTTTCATAATAATCTCCATTATGTCAAAATTTTCACAAGATTAATTATACAACATATTTTGCCAATTTACAATCCCTATTTTATAAATTTATCAAATTTCTTAAAAAAATATTTATTAAATTTTCCTAAATTCATTAATTTTTTCAATGGGTGATTGACAAAGATGGGTGTTGATGCTATAATTATGATAGCGTATTTTTAACGGATGAGGGCTTTCGCCCCTTCTTCTGCGCAAGAATGAGTATGGGAGAGGTTTTATGCATATTGCAATAATAGCGGACGACAACAAAAAAGAGCTTATGGCGCAATTCTGTATCGCCTACTGCGGAATTCTGTGCCAACACCACCTTCTTGCCACTTATTCTACCGGTACCTACATTTCTGATGCCACAGGTCTTGACATTGAGACCTTTCTTCCCGGCAGCACCGGAGGTACCGAGCAGATAACCGCAAGAGTTTCTTACAACGAGGTAGACCTTGTGTTCTATTTCCGAAATACAGACAGTGACAGAGCTCCGTCTGAGTCGGGTAACGATCTGGTAAGGCTTTGCGACGTTTATAACATCCCCTTGGCTACCAATATAGCTACGGCGGAGGTTCTTGTTCAGGCGCTTGATGCGGGCAGCTTCTCCTGGAGAGAGTTTGTTAACCCAACAAGCGAATACAATATGAAAAAGAAGAGATAATATTTTGACAAAAACGGCAGTAGGTCTACCGTTTTTTGTCTTTTCAAAGCTTTAAGACCGTAGGAGCAGAGGTATGAAAAGAATTACAGAAGCAAAAATAAAAATACTCTCCGTCATAGAAAATCTTGACTCCTGCGGACTCAGAGAGGGAGATGCCGAGAAGAACGAGAGCGAGCTTTTTGGCTTTTATACCTATTCCGACAGCGGCGAGATAGTCATCAGCTATTCCGAGAGTGCTGACGGGGCATCTACCGAATCGCTTATAATCGTTAGGGCTGACTCGGTCACGGTCAAGCGTACCGGAGCGATCGTCAGTGAGCTTTTCTTCAAGGAGGGAGAGGAGCATAGCTCGCTTTACAGCATTCCTCCGTACAGCTTTGACGCCTCGGTTTACACAAAAAGAATAAGAAGGCAGCTCGACCTGTCCGGCGGTACGCTTGATCTTCTCTACGTAATGAAGATTGGCGGTGCGGACAAGGCGGCAAGAATGAAAATATGGATCTATCCCTGTTCAAATCAAACCTGAAGGCGGGAAGAATCGAGGGAGTATACATCTTCGCAGGAGAAGAGGAATATCTGGTAAGATATTATCTTGGTGAGCTGAAAAAGGCAATTGACATCGATCCGTCCTTTGCCGTGTTCAATTACCAGAGCTTCGAGGGGGAACAGATCGATTTCTCCGCTATCACCGAGGCGGTAAAGTCGCCGCCTATGATGAGCGATTATAAGCTTATCGAATGGAAGAGAGCCGATTTTACCTCGCTTAAGGATAAGGACCAAGAGGCACTTTCGGATCTGTGCGAGCTGGTGCGGGAATATTCTCATGCGGTGGTTGCATTTACCGCCTGCGAGGACGGGCTCGATTTCGGTACGGCAAAGAAGCCGTCTGCGTTTATAAAGAAATTTGATAAGCTGATAAATATTCTCGGATTTGAGAAATCTACCGAAGGTCAGCTTTATGCATGGCTGAAAAAGCATTTTGAATCCAGAGGTCTTAAGGTGGATCTGTCTACCGTAGAGGCGTTGGTGTTCCGCTCCGGCCGTTCGATGGACGTTTTGGTCGGTGAGGTTGAGAAGCTTTCGGCGCTTGCTTTGGCGAGAGGTCAGGATAGGGTGAGTGCCCGGGACGTCAACGAGGTTGCCTCTTCAACGCCCGAGTGCGATACCTTTGCACTCTCCGGAGCGATAACCGACAGAAATAAGGCTAAGGCATATCTCGCTCTTGAGGATATGAAGATCAAGAGGGTTGATCCAACCGTCATAATGGGAATGATTGCCAGAACCTACGACGAGCTTTTCGCCGTCAGCGCTTTTCTTGAGGAGGGGCGTGGGCAGGATGATATAGCCGCTGCACTGAAAATGAATCCATACAAGGTGAAGATATACATTTCCGCCGCACGAAGGTATAAGAGGGAGCAGCTTGCATCTATCGTTTCCTCGCTTTCAAAGGCGGATATGAATTCAAAATACGGTGGTATTACAGGTTATACTGCGATAGAGTTGTTTCTCTCGCAGAGCCTATAAATGCAAATAACTATTTACAAGAGGACAGAAAAAATGGCAAAGAAAAGAAAAAACAGCAATTACGTCGGCTCTAAAAGCTATTATAAAAGAGAGGCGGCGATGAGGGAAAAGGAGGCGGCTTTGAGAAGACACAAATGCGTTGTAATTGTTTCTCTCGTGCTTGCACTCGTGATTCTTATTTCAATTCCCTTCGCTACCGTTGGTATAGTAAGAACCTACAAGACTAGCAGAATGGGTACCGGACACGCAGACGAAACTCTCGTAAGCAGAGACGTCTCCAAGCGTAAGGTCCACTATGCGGAGTTCACCATTGAGAATTACGGAAAATTCGTAGTGCTTCTTGACGAAACCGCAGCTCCCAAGACGGTTGCCAACTTCGTTAAGCTGGTTAACGAGGGCTTCTATGATGGACTTACCTTCCACAGAGCTAAAGATAGTTTTATTCAGGGCGGTGATCCCAACGGAGACGGTACCGGCGGAAGTGCTGAGACCATCAAGGGTGAATTTTATAGTAATAACGGCTATGTAAACTCTATCAGTCATAAGCGCGGAGCAATTTCCATGGCGAGAAGCGGTGCGAACGTGTATGGGGAAGACGGAAAAACAATCATCAAGAAGGCATACGACACAGCATCCTCTCAGTTCTTCATTTGCACAAAAGATTGCAGCAGCTCCTTTGACAAAAACTACGCAACCTTCGGCTACGTTGTTGAGGGTATGAGCGTTGTTGACGACGTTAACGCCGCAATGCTCAGAAAGCTTGGTGAGGGCGAGGAGACTATCGAGAAGGTCAGCAAGCAGCCTGTTATCAAGTCTGTAAAAATACTCGAGGATTACACCTTTACCCACGAGCATTAATTTTTACCTCAAAACCCATAAAATATATATTGACAATCGGCAGACGTTGTGCTAAAATATATGCTAATAAAATAAATCAAGGTTTAAAAGGAAGTAAAAATGGCTACTTATTTCAGTGAACCCTCACACACATTCAGTGAGTATCTTCTCGTTCCCGGATACACCGATGAAAGATGTATCCCCCAGAACGTTTCTCTTAAAACTCCCCTCGTCAAGTACAGAAAGGGCGAGGAGGAATGTCCTCTTTCATTAAATATTCCCCTTGTATCGGCTATCATGCAGTCGGTATCGGATGATACTATGGCGATAGCTCTTGCCAAGGAGGGCGGAGTATCCTTCATCTACGGTAACCAGACCATTGAGGATGAGGCGGCTATGGTTGCCAGAGTTAAGGGCTACAAGGCAGGCTTCGTTGTGAGCGATTCCAACCTTACTCCCGACAGCACTCTTGCCGACGTGCTTGCTCTTGTGGAGCAGAACGGTCATTCCACTATGGCTGTAACCGCAGACGGAAGTGCGACCGGCAAGCTGCTCGGTATCGTTACCGGCAGAGACTACCGTGTTTCCCGTATGTCTACCGATGAGAAGGTCAAGGACTTCATGACTCCTCTTGGGAAGCTGGTGACAGCTCCCGAGGGAACTACTCTCAAGGAAGCAAACGATATCATCTGGGATAACAAGCTTAATTCGCTTCCCATAGTTGACAAGAACGGTAATCTTAAGTATTTCGTATTCCGTAAGGACTATGCTCAGCATAAGGAAAACCCCCAGGAGCTTCTTGATAAGAACAAGAGCTACGTTGTCGGTGCCGGAGTTAACACCCGTGACTAGGCGCAGAGAATTCCCGCTCTCGTTGAGGGAGGTGCGGACGTTCTTTGTATCGACTCCTCCGAGGGTTATACCGTTTGGCAGAAGAAGACTCTCGAGTTCGTAAGAGCTAAGTACGGTGACACCGTTAAGATCGGGGCAGGAAACATCGTTGACCGTGAGGGCTTCAGATTCCTTGCTGAGGCGGGTGCCGACTTCATTAAGATCGGTATCGGCGGCGGTTCTATCTGTATCACCCGAGAGACCAAGGGTATAGGACGCGGTCAGGCAAGTGCGGTTATCGAGGTTGCGGCAGCACGTGACGAGTGGTACCGTGAGACCGGAGTTTATATTCCGATCTGCTCCGACGGCGGTATCGTTCACGACTATCATATGACTCTTGCTCTTGCAATGGGCTCCGACTTCATGATGCTCGGAAGATACTTCGCAAGATTTGACGAGTCTCCCACTCCCAAGACTATGGTTAACGGTCAGTACGTTAAGGAGTATTGGGGCGAGGGCTCTAACAGAGCGAGAAACTGGCAGAGATACGACCTTGGCGGTAAGGCAAAGCTTTCCTTCGAGGAGGGCGTTGACTCCTACGTTACCTACGCAGGACCTCTTCATGACAACGTTGAGAAGTCGCTTTACAAGGTTAAGTCCACTATGTGCAACTGCGGTGCTATCACTATCGAGGAGCTTCAAGAGAAGGCTAAGCTTACTCTTGTTTCCGCTACAAGTATCGTAGAGGGCGGATACCACGACGTAATGCTCAGAAGCACTACTTCAATTAAATAATTTTACGAATTTCGCATCCTCGGGTGCGAAATTCGGCTTTATAGCAATTTTTAAAAAAGGTTGAAACTATGAGCAAACTATTTATTCCCGAAAATTACAAGCCCCATTTTGACGTTTACAGAACGCAAAAGGCTATATCGTTTATAAAAAGGACCTTCCAGGACAGACTTGCACAGGCACTTAATCTTAAGCGTGTTTCCGCTCCGCTTTTCGTTGCGGAAAGCTCGGGCCTTAACGATAACCTTAACGGCACGGAGCGTCCCGTACGCTTTGACGTTCCTGCTGTTGGAGAATGCGCCGAGGTAGTACATTCTCTTGCAAAGTGGAAGAGACTTGCCCTCGGTGAGTATCATTTTTACGTCGGAAACGGTCTTTACACCGACATGAACGCTATCAGACGTGACGAGGAGCTCGACAATATTCATTCTATCTACGTTGACCAGTGGGACTGGGAGAAGGTAATTACCAAAGAGCAAAGAACTCTTGATTACCTTAAGGATGTAGTAAATAAGATAGTCGGAGTTATCTGTGATACTAACGATCTTTTCCGTGTTGATTTCCCGGAGGCTGGCATCAATCTCTGCCGTGAGGTCAGTGCGGTAACCACTCTCGAGCTTGAACAGATGTACCCCGATCTCACTCCCAAGGAGCGTGAGGATGCATATCTTAAGGAGCATAAAACGGCTCTTATTATGCAGATAGGCGGTAAGCTCAGAAGTGGCAAGCCTCATGACGGACGTGCTCCCGACTACGACGACTGGGCTCTTAACGGCGATATTATGTTCTATAACGAGGTTCTCGGACACGCCTTTGAAATATCCTCTATGGGTATCAGAGTTGACGAGGAGTCGCTTGAAAGACAGCTCAAAGAGAGAGGCTGTGAGGATAGACGTGAGCTGCCCTTCCACAAGAAGCTGCTTGCAGGTGAGCTTCCTCTTACTATCGGCGGCGGAATCGGTCAGTCTAGGCTCTGTATGCTTATGATGGGTTCGGCACATATCGGTGAGGTTCAGTCGAGTATGTGGGATAAGGACACCATTAAGGGATGTGAAGAAGCCGGAATAAGGCTATTGTAATATAACGCTTGGGTTTATCCAAGCTCATAACGGTGAGAGGAGCGAACCTCATAACTCTAAACTGAAAACCAACAGAAAAAGAGAGAATATTTCGGTTTTTCCGACTTGTTCTCTCTTTCTGTTTGTAATCTCATTAGTCTTCTGCGGTTTTCTTTAAGAAGGAGGTCATAGCCGAGACCTTTTCCTTCATAAACTTCTTCATTTTATTTGTAACACTTATCATTCCTGCGGCGGCAAGGGTAAATATTGCTAAACCGCGGTAGGGATGATGCTTTTTCTTTTCACTTTTATTAAAAAACATTTTTATATTTTCCTTTCTTGGGTGGTGAGCTTAGTATAACCGAGAATAAGAAATATTATTTATAGAAAACAAAAAAACGCCGATTTGTAAATCAAACATTACAAAATCGGCGTTTTGCTATAAATTTTGCCTTGGAAAACCTGATTATTCGGTTGCCGCAGGCTTGGGATTGTCAAGAGTATAGACAGTGGGGATGACGATCAGCTTTCTCAGAGCATACTCATAATAAGCCGTCTCTTCGAAGTAGTCGTCGTCATAGTAGTCAAACAGCTCCTTCTTTCTATCCTCAACGAAGGTCTTGTAGCTCTCCTCGGTGAAATCATCTGCCGAGAAGCTTTCGTCGTTATATTCCTTATACTGGATATACTGCTTCAGATACTCGTCGAGATACTCCTGCTTTATAGCAGAAATCTCTGCCTCAAGCTCGTCATCGCTGGGCATCATTTCCTCTACTTGAAGAATATAGAAGAGTATCAGACGCTCCTTTACAAGGCTTTCTGACATTGTGTAAAGGGCAGCCTGCCAATCCGCGCCCTCCTCAAGCTTGAGGTAGGCTACGGCGAATTCGTCAAGAGTGTTATAGGAGGTGAAGTTGCCTTCGCTATCCTGGAGAGAACCGCCGTTAAAATCGTACTGATAGTAAACGTCGTCAATGTACTCCTTGTGGATCTCTTCAACCTTGGAAATGGGATACTTAATAACCTTCGCTTTATCGAGAAGACGGTTCCAAAGCGCATTCTCGATCATTATCTTCTTGGCTTCTTCATATGCCTCGTCAAGATAATCAACAACGTAATTTCTGTACTTCTGAACCAGAGTCTCGCCCTCGTATGCTCTAAGCTCCGTCTCGCCGATCTCGCTGTCCTTCTGGTTGACAAGATAAAGGACTACGTCGTCGGTAAGCTCTGCGGGGCTGTTAACCTTTACACCGTTAATTGTGGTGTCGTAGGGGATAAGCTCCTCAATGAAAACGTCGTAGTAGACGGTCTTGTTACGAAGACCTGCGGTTGCAGTTCCTTCGATACCGTAATCGTAAGCAAAGTAGCCCTCAACTCTGAGGGGAGCCTTGCCGTTCTCGGAGGTCTTTGCCTTTTCACAGGTGGTTGCAAAGTCTATCTTAAGCGTTTTGTACTTGTACTCGGTGTTATTGCTTCCGATCTTCGCAGTGAACGAGTATTCCTGACCTATGTTATAGGTCTTTACGGTTTCCACGAAGCCGACGCCGAAGTACTTTTCTACCTCCTCCTTATCGGAGAGGTCTATTCTCATACTGCTGAATTTAACGGTGTCGCTTTTTTCCTTTTCGCTGTCACCGATGCTGGCAACCGGAATTCTTTCCGCTGAAACGTATATTACCCAATCGTCACCCTTTGCGTGATCCTTTGCCTTACCGGAGGTGATCTTTTCAAACTTAGCGTAATCGTTTGGAACCTTGCCGATGAGTCCAAGCTCGAAGCCGATGGGCAGGGTAGAATTGCTATCGCCTATCTGAAGCGTTGTTCCCGTAGCATAGGTTATGTTGGACATAGCGGTGGAAATGACCTTCTCCTCGCCGTTCTCGTCAAGAGTGTATCCTCTGTAACGAACTACCAGCTTGTCACCCGCAGTAACTGCGATCGAGGTGTTTGAGCCGCCTTCTCCCACGAGGGTTCTGTAATCCTCGGAGGAAATGAGATTAAGTATAGCCACGTCAACATCGATTGCATGAGGCCTGGCAATGCTAAGCTCAAGCTCGTAATTTTTATAGGCTTCCTCCGGAAGCTCGATGTATTTGGTAATATTGGATTTGACGTAATCGAACCACTTGTCCTTCTTGATAGCGTTAACAAGGAATATGATTCCTACCGTCAAAAGCGTAACGACCAAAATTGCCGCCGTGATAATAATGGCGATCATATTCGGAGAAAGCTTACGTTTTTTTTCGTAAAATGCGGAGTAGACGTTCTTGCCCGCATACTTGTTTTTAGCCATATTTTTTTCCTATCTATAATATTGATCACTCAAGGGAATCGGCAAAGCCGGTGGCAAGGACGTCACAACGCTCGTTGTATTTATGTCCGTTATGCCCCTTCACCCATTCAAAGGTGACCGAATGCTTTTCTGTCAAGGCGTAAAGCCTCTCCCAAAGGTCTGGATTTTTAAGCTCATCCTTGTCGCGCCGCCATCCGCGATCCCGCCAGCCCTCTACCCAACCGAGATTGAAGGCATCAACAAGATACTTGGAGTCGGAATAAAGCGTGACGAGGCAGGGCTCCTTAAGAGCCTCAAGACCTGCGATAGCCGCCATAAGCTCCATGCGGTTATTGGTGGTCTCTCTTTCGCCTCCCGACAGCTCCTTTTCAAACCTGCCGTAGACGAGGATAGCTCCCCATCCACCCTTGCCGGGGTTGCCTCGGCAGGCACCGTCGGTATATAACTGAACCTCTTTCATGTGCTCACCTCTTTTTCCGAGCGACTTTCTTCGCGGGGGTTGCTCTTTCTAGAGAAAACTGACGAAGAGGCTCCGTCAGTTTTCTTGTTAAAGTCATATTTTAAATCTGGATTATTTAACCTTGTACTGGATGAATCTGTAAGAGTGGTAGAGCTTGCCGTCCGCACCTGCCTTGTAAGTGATCTCTGCCTTGGCAGTTTTAGCCTCTTCATCAATCACTACGGTTCTGTCGGTGGAAAGAATAAGATCGAAGAGGTTGTTTGTCTGGCGGGCAGCTCTGAGGTTGGTCTCGCCGTAGTTCTGCTCCTGATATCTGTAATCCTTTCTTCCGAGCTGCTTCTTGTAAACCTTGAAGCCCTCGTCGTCGATGAGGAAGTGCTCCGCGGTCTCAAGAGCGGTTTCCTTGCTAGAATCCGCGCTTTCCTCGTACTTCTCCTTAATCTCCTCGTTTTCCTCGGTAGTCTTCTTATCATCGTAGAAGTAGTAGGAATCGTAAAGCTTAGCCTCGATGTCCTTTCTTACAAACTCGGTAAGAAGATCGTCAGCGGATTTGCCGCCACCGAAATCATAATTGTCAAGAGCCTGAGCAACGACGTAGATCTTGATGAGGGGCTTGATATAACCGTGAGCCTCTGCCATAATAGCCTTCTCAATGCCCTCCTCGTCGGTAGCCTTGGTCTGTGCCTTAAGGTATGCGGTCAGATCGCCGCCGTACTGGAGATAGTTAGACTGAGTTGCGGTGTTAGCTCCCTCGGGAGTGAAGTTGCCGTTATAGAACTTGTATTCGTAGCTGTCGTAGATGTGCTCGTAGAATTCCTTCTCAAGATCCTCGGGATAGGAGGTAACTACTACCATCTCGTCGATGAGCTTGTAAACAGCCTTCTTGATCTCGGCGGTGATGTACTTGTCGTACGCTTCCTTACGGCTGTCACGAAGCTCCTTGTCAAGAACCTCCATGAGCTTGGTTCCGAGAACGGTGGTGTCCTTCTTAGCCGCGGTAAGCTTCTTTATATCAGCCTCGATAGCTGCCTTCTTTGCAGCCTCAAGTTCCTTCTTTGCCACATCAAGAGCCGCCTCGGCGTCCTGGATATCCTTTTCCTTAGCATCCTTCTCGGCTGCGGGAGCATTCTCCTTAGCCTTGATTGCTGCGTCTACCTTTTCGTTTGCCTCGGTAACCTTGTCGGAAAGAGCCTTAAGCTCTGCGTTGTCGGCAAAGTCGCTTTTCCAAATCTTTGCGATAGCCGCGGTGAGCTCCTTAGCGGTCTTGGTGGTCTCACCTTCGGTGTACTTATAGCCCTCGTCGTTAAGGATCTCGTTGAGCTCGGTGATGATTTCCTTGGAAATACCGGATGCTGCCGCAGCGGTGGTAAGAAGAGAGGAAAGCTTGCTGCCGTATACGTACTGGATCACAGAGTCAGCGTTGGTCTCGGGAACCTCCACACGGTAAACGGGGTAAATGTGATAATTAACCTTCATGTCCTTCTTGAAGGTAGTGATGGTGGTTGCGGCAGAGCCGTCGGAATTGTCAATGGTGAGAGCGTCAAGGTCGGTGTCGGTTTCAAGAGTTCTGGGAACCACGATCTCCGTACCAAGAGAATCAACAACGTAATTTACCTTGATGTTCTTGTAGGTCTTACCGTCAACGGTGATCTCGTAGGTGGTAGAAGCGTTGGTCTCTGCATTATAGTCATCTACGGGGAAGGCGATCTTATCCTCACCCACCTTGAATACAGTGCCGGGCTTGAGCTTGCCCTCAGCATCGAAGTAGGAGGCAAGCTTTACAGCGAGAGCATTCTCCGTATCCGCAAGGTTAACGAACTGATAGTTAACCTTCTCGGTAACGGTGGTACCGTCGCTGCCGGGAGTCAAGAGATCGTAGGAGATAGCGATAACGTCGGTATTCTTAACGTCAACCTTCGACGCATTCATAGAATAGGGAACAAGAGTCTTACCCTTGAGCGCGTTTACAAGAGCGGTCTTGAACGCATCGTCGTTGATATAGCTTCCGAGTCTTACAACGTGCTTCGATGCTATTGCGCTGGTGGAGGAGCTGACCTTGGACAGATCCATCTCAGAGCGGTCGTACTCGTGAGTTACGGTCTTGCCGTTGTCATCGGTAAAGGTGTAGGAGATGTAGTAGCAGAAGTAAACTACGTCACTTGCACCGATAGTTCCGTCGGTAAGCTTGCCGAGTGCACCGTCAACCTTACCGGTGGTACCGATGTTGGTGATAACTCCGCTTGCGATCGCCTCGTAAAGATCTCCGGCGATAACAAGGTCTTGGGTTGCCTTGTCGGTGGTGTATTCACCATCTTCGATTTCAATATTCTTCAGTGCTGCCACGAACTTGTTAACGTCGAAGTTACCGTCGGTGTATTCGGTAACGTCGTCCTCCGCAAGATCAAAGCCGCAGCTCGCAAGAGCGAGAACGGTCATGACTACAAGAAGAAGTGCTGCGATAATTCTCTTTTTCATGTCAATCTTCCTTGTATATTAAATATTTTTTTATTTAAGCAGAAATAATTATAACACACTATTATGAAAAATGCAAATGTTTTTTGAATATTTTTATATTTTATTTAAAAATTATATAAAAATACTCTTTCGAGCCCGCCGAAGCCGTAGACTTCGGCACAAAAGGACGTCAATATGCGGCGTCTGCGTCGATCGGTACACCGTTAAGAAGGTTGGTAAAGTTGTTTACTATCTTCTTGAATGCAAAATCTGTGATATAAAGATCGGATACGGGTGTAGAAGCATTGCCGTTTGAGTCAACTCTGTAAAGAGAGACCATTATTCTTCTGTCCTCAACTCGGTAGAATTCGTAACGGAAGGTGTCCTCCGAATTTTCGCCAAGGTCGAAGGTCATTTCCATGAGCTTGTTTTCCTCGCTTGCCTTCGCCTGTGCATCTTTGTCAAGAACGCCCAGATAATAGGTGCTGTAAATAAGTCTCAGCATCTCCTTCATGGATGCGGTGCCGAGAGTGTCGTTGCCCTCCTTTATATCCTTGGAGGGATCGCCCCCGCCGGCAACGTTATAAATGCCGGCAAGTCCGAAGAAATCAACCTTTTCCGAAGAGGTGCTTGCATTGTTGATAAGCCTGGAGAACAGCGTGTCCGTCCTTCTGTCGGAGAGCGACCTGACCGTAACGGTCACTAAGTCGTACTCGGTGGAGGGTACACCCTCGGGTTTGGTGTAGTAGGCGGAGCCGTTTGAAATATAGAGAGTGGTATGATCGAAATCGAACATATACTCGCCGTACAGATCGGAGTAGTTAAACTTTACGGAAATGTTCTCTATATCAGCGACGTCAACCAGCGCGAGATTGCGCCTTGCCCAATATTCGGGGAAGGAGAATTTGAGGAATTCAAAGGTTGAAGGATCGATTTTGACAACTGTATCGTACAAATCGCTGGCTACAAAGATCGTTCCGTCTGCCTGAATCTCGGTTCCGATGTAAAGAGTAAAGCCTATTCTGTCGAGCCACGTGTAATCGGTAGTACCCGAGGAAAGTCCTCTCGGAAGCTCGAAGAAGATGCGGTATCCGTCGTAGAGCTTATACTTCTCGAGAACACTGTGGGTAAGTCCGACAGCAACCGTTTCTGTTCCTACAAGTCCCTGAGCACCGGTAGAGTTTGTGTCGGTTGCAATTCCGCCGAGAATACGGAGAACTGCATCGCACGCCTCGTCGTTCATTGCGTATGCCGAGTACTTGTTGGTTTTGGGCAGGGTGTTCGTGTAGATCGATTCTGCATAGAAGGCGTCTCGGTACTTCTCGGGAACGAAGCCGAAGCTTACGGTCTGCTCGAGAGCTATATATCCTTCGATTCCGCTGATCTCATAGGAGCGGAAGTCCA
Source organism: Eubacteriales bacterium (assembly GCA_045647805.1). Classification (GTDB taxonomy): domain Bacteria; phylum Bacillota; class Clostridia; order Oscillospirales; family CAG-272; genus UBA1740. The sequence continues at coordinate 25,437 of JAZRMT010000015.1, forward strand.
TAAAGGGCTGACAGTAGACCGTTGTGTCTGTGGAGAACATACGGTCATCCATGGTCTTGCCGATCAGAGCCTTCTTAAGTGCGTAATCACTGCTGTCCTCGGTTATTTCCGAAAGGATGATGGTACGCTTGTCACCCTCGCCCATCTGCTCGCCGTCGAGCATATAGTAATATTCGATATTAACGATGGAATTTTCGGTAACCTTTTCGCCCTGAACGATAGAGGTACCCTCTGCGTTAGGCTCAAGTATAAGAGAAATTTCGCTGATGACACAGCGGATCTGTCTTTTTGCGGTGTTATCCTCGGTGTACTTTGCGGTAAAGGGCAGGGGCGCAGAAAGTGTTCCGACACCTGCGTTTCTCAACGCCTCTTTGGTAGCATCGTCTATTACCGAGCTTGAGGAAAGGTCGATTACCGCATGGGAATTTTCCGAGCAAATACGCTTACCGTCAATGGTGTAGCTGTATTCTATCTTGATCTTGCTTCCTTCGGGGATCGCAGCTCCGACCTCGGTTATATCTCCGCTGTCGGTAACGATAGCCTCGATCTTGTAGATCTCGTACTCGTACACTCCTGTGCCGTTCTCCTCGTTATAAAGAGATGCCGAATTCATATCCGTGATCAACGTGAAGAGCATATTACTGTCAAACGCTCCCACGTTTTTGCCCGTCAGGGCGGCTACCAGCTTCTTGAGATTGCCGGTGGAGCTCAGCGTCAGCTTATCAAATCCCGAATAACGGTAGCCTGTGCCAAATCCGAGTACCGAGCTGCTCTCGCCTGTGAGATCGGCGTAAATAGGCTGAGTGTAATTAGCGTTTATTACTACCTCAACACCGGAGGGGACGGTGAGAATATCTGTGCTTCCGGGTGCGACGGTGTAATACTTGCTGATCCACTGACTGTACTTGTTTGTATGGTAGGGAGCAGAACCGTTGTCACCGCTTACCTCTGCGGCAATTATCCGTGAGCTGATGAAGTTTTCAAAGCCGCTGAGAGCATAGGACAGATTTTCGCTGGAGGTGGAGGTATAGACGTAATCTCTGCCGTTAAGCATGAAGTAGTATCCTACTCCGGTTATCAGCTTGTTGCCGATGAAAATAACGTGAACCTTTTCCGCGCCGTTCTCATCCTTGTAGGTGAGGAATATGGTATCCCTTTCCTCCTCGGAAAGTCCGTAGCGATGGAGCTGTGTTTCTCTTTCGCCAAGGTCCCGGGAGAGCGGAATTCTCTCGTCAAAGTAAAGAGCACCGATAGCCGCACAGAGATAATCGATCTTTCTTACACCGAGGGTATTGCTCTGCTCGATTGCGTAAAGGTCGGTATAATCAATGTTGGCATCCTCATAGAGAATGTCGGGATAGTAGACCTTCTTCTCTTCGGTGTCGGGATCGACGTAGGAGAAGATGAAGTGGTCAATACGCTCGTCCTTTTCATTCTTGGGCTTGTACATCATATAGCTGTCCTTACGAGTCTCGCCCGTATCCTCGTCCTCGAGGAGCTTATCGACCTGAACGGCAATTATGGATTCCGGCTTGATGTAGGGATATACAGCGGCCAAATTGCCCATTGCCACCTCGCCGTCGATTACCTCGGGAGGATTTACGGTCTCGCCACCCTGCTCCGAGGCTATCTCGGGGAGCAGAGCCGTGATGATAAGGTATGCCGCAATAAGCAACGCAAGGAATGCTGCGGTGATCACAATGGCAAGATGCTTCCCGCCGAATTTTTTTGTTCTTTTCTGTATCACTTCGGGCCTCCTTACAGATATCTTCTTCTGATGCAAACGATAATACCGACGACGATCGCCGCAACAGGGGGGATCATCATAATTGCAGTAAGAACTCTCTTTGAGCTTTGATTAAGTCCATTCTTTACAACGTACTCAAGTCCGGTCTCGCTGTCATAATCGGTAATTGCCGTTTCCAATATTGTGGAGGTTTGTAATTCCTTACCGCCAACGTTATCAAAGTTAGCGGAAACTCCGCCCAGTGCAGAGGAGGCGTACTCCTCGGTTCTGATAAGGTTTTCGGTAAGAACAGAAACGATCTGATAATTCGCATAAGAGGAGTTGCCGAGCAGCTCGTTGGAGAAGAAATCTCCGCTTGCCGCACAGAATACGTCGGAATATTTGTACTCAACAGTATAGCTGTCAAGCTCCACTCTGGTGGAGACTGCGGCAAGGTGCATTACACCCTCCCTCTCAACGTCGCTGTACTTTCCCGAAAGTTCGTTCTTCTCATACGCCTTAGCAGACTCATTACTGAAGAAGAAGGGCTCGTATTTTCTGGTGACGGAATATGCTCCGTCCTCGGGAATCTCGGTACCGGTACCGAAAACGCAGCTTATATATCCCGTATTGTCAAATACCGTTACGGGAGCCGAGGAGAGATTTGCAAACTCGGAGTAGAGCATATAGCCGTAGCTGTTTTCGTTTGTGTCGTACACGCCGGGAATTTTAGTAAATTCACCGCTTGAATCTACAAGAGAGGTGTCGTCCTTAACAAGAGAGGTGCTGAAATCAAAGCCCCATTCGTAAAGGAAGCTCTCAAAGTTCGGGAGAGTGGTGGCGTAATCCTTGGCAACCATAACAGAGCCGTGCTCCTTGACAAGATATCTGTCAATAACCTCTAGCGGAGAACGGTAATCGTACTTGTCAAGAGAGGTTTCGTCCGGGATGAAATCTATCGTGGGATTGTTGATTATCAGAAGCACACAGTCGTCGGGAATCTCTTTCGCTTTGGAGAGGTCAATGGTCTTTACCTGAAGTCCTCTCTCGGTGAGAAGATCGTAGAAATATGCGGTTTTTACACTGTTCTGACTTTCGGGATGTTCTACGTCATAGAAGGTCTCACCGTGTCCGGTGGCAAAGTAGGCTACGGGACGGTGAGTTGCAGTTACGGATTTTATGAGCGAAGCCATTTTATATTCGCCGTTATACGCCCAGAGCTGACCGTCGGCAACCATCCAGAAGCTGGAGGCGTTGACCACCGTGTATCTGTCACCGTAGGAGATTATTATGTCGGTGGGGTTGATTGTGGTAAGCGAGGTGGGACGGTATTTTGATACCGCTGTGGGGTTGTATGTTACGTTGACGGGCGTAGGCACATCTACGTTATCAAAGTGATTCTCCATTTCCAGGGCTGTGAAATATACCAGCTTTGTAACCGTGGAATCAAGCAGGGTGTCGGGATCGGCACAGAAGGTTATCGTCACCTTTTTGCCATCCTCGCCAAGCTCGTCGTCGATGAAGGCACACTCCTCCTTAAACTCGTCAGTGAGAGTATACAGACCCTCGGGAGTGGTATCTATAAACAGAGTTTTCTGCACTCCGAAATAGGTCAAAAGGAGGTTCAGGGCAAAGAGAACGAGTATTGCTGCCGCCGAGCATATGGCGAATATACGGTTCCTCGTAAGCCATCCTCCTGAAAATTTTTTCTTCATACTGTATTTTTACCTGTTCTTTCTTCTTATGATCACTACCGCACCGGCAATACCGATACATACGGGGAGGGCGATCATTGCCGCCGTCATCCATTTTGCCGTGCCCATCGTGAGGTTCTCGAGAATTCCCGAGTCGAAAATTATGCTGTTACAGCCGTAGGGCATAACGCCCTTGCCAAAGTAAACGTCAAAGAGTGAATATAAGAAGTCCTTGTTGGAATATCCCTCGGTGATCATAGCATCGGTCGCCGTGAGATATACGCTGGGAACCACGAACATCTTTGCATCCTTGGTACCAACGTTGTCCTTGGTGGAGTAAGCGGCGATGGCGTAATTGCCCTCGTTATCCACCGTTTTACCGCCCGCCTCGGCAACCGAGGAGGATGATGACATGAGAAGAGGGGTTGCCGCTCCCGAGAGGGAGAGGGGTGCGACGTTTCTGATGATAACTCTGCCGCCGAGAGACTCGGTCTTTTCGTACATAGCGGAGGCAACGTCGCTGTCCTCGTTATAATCGGCAACGAGGGTAAAGCCGTCAACGGTTATCGCATTTGAGGAGTCCTTGACGGTAAGTCTTTCACCGTCCTCGTTCTCACGGAGTGAGATGCCGAACTCGGCAATAAAGCTTTCAAGCACGGGAAGCTTTGCCGCCTCGGGATCGAGGAATACCATAAAGCTGCCGCCTCTTTCGGCATAGCTTCTCAGACGCTCGATCTCGCTTCTGAGGCTCGAGCCTGCCGCTGCGCGCTCAAAGTCGCTTTTCGGATTGGAAATAATAAGGAGATCCGCATCCTCGGGAACCTCACCGGAGCGAAGGTTAAGCACGTCGGCGACTGCATCGCAATAGTAGCCCGCACGTATCAGAGTGTAACGGAGGGAGACGTTGGCGGTTTCGCCGTGACCGGTGGTGAGATATGCGGTTCCGTGATTGTCCTTAAGCACCCAGGATACCATTGCGGAGAATACCTCCTCGCCCTCGTATGAGGTGATTGCGGCACTCTCGTCAAGGGTGTAGAAGTCGGCAAAGCCTACGCCGGTGTAATCGTCGGTGAGGACGTAATAGCTGCTCTGTGATCTGAATATGATCGAGGTCTTATTTATAGCTGTCTCCTTGCCTCTCATATCCTTTTGGTAAAGCGAGAGGTCAACGGGGTTGCCGTCGGAGTCCAGCATGGTTATGGCGTTGATGTAGCTGAGCTTGATGAAATCGGGGTACTTCTCCTCAAATTCCTTCGCTGTTTTGTAAACGAAGCTACCGGTATCGTGATCCTTGAGGTCCTCCTCGTACATACAGAAGATGACGTCAACGGTAAGCCCCTTTGCCATTGCATCGGCAAAAAGGGTATCCCCCGAATCACTTATCGAGAAATCGGTTTTTTCCTCATGGGTGAAGAACCAGCCGAAGTGATTTGCGAGAGTATAAATAATTATATTGACAAAGACTACGGCCGCGACTACGAGAGCAGTAAGAGCGGTTGCCAAAAAGTCGTTGCTCTTAAGACACGCCGTAAGCTTTTGCTTAAACTTATTCATCGTGATCCTTCCTTTTCTGTTTTTCGGGGTTTAGCTGTATCTTCTTCTGTCGTAGATACGGATGGTGAAGAAAAGGAATACCGCAGAAACGGAAAGGTAATAAACTATTGCGGCAATATCAAAGTATCCGCCGGTGAAGTTCTGGAATCTGTTGAAAATGGAGAGAGAATCAAATACGAAGCGGAGCCAATACTTTGCGGGAAGCAGAGCACTGACAAGTCCTACGCCGAGGAAGGCAAGGATGATCGCTATGGTTCCGACTGCCGCCGCAAGCTGGTTCTCGGTGAGAGAGGAAACGAAAAGACCGATGGAGATGAATACCATTCCCACAAGAAGCAAGGCAATGGCGTTTCCGAGAATTATCGCAAGCTTAAGGGTTGCGAAGGGCAGAAGCAGAAGTGCATAGAGTGAGGTAAATACCACCGATGCGGCGAATATTGCATATGATGCAAGGAATTTTCCGAAGACTACCGCGGGTATGGTAACGGGGGAGGTCAGGAGGAGCTGCTCTGTCCTCGTCTTTTTCTCCTCACTGAAGGATTTCATAGTAAGTATAGGCAGGATTATTGCCGAGAAGAGAAGCATGAGAGTGTAGTATGAGGTGAGGTCGGAGCTCATAGAGAAAAGAGTGGTATAGCTGAAGATTATTCCGGCAACAGCGAGGAATATTACCAGAAAGACGTAGCCTATTACTCCGGTAAAGTAGGAACGCATTTCTCTTTTGAAAATTGCAAGCATTTTTTTAACAGCCTTTCTATTATTTCTTTAAAATCCGGATTAGAAGACACGCTTCATCCTGTTTTTTTGCTGAGGGGCGCCGTCGGAGCGGTCTACCAGCTTGATAAACACGGTTTCAAGGTCGGTTCCTATGGGAGCAAGTCCGATAAGGGGCCAGTTCCTCTCTGCCAGAATGTTGAACAGGGGGCGTCTTATATCCGTACCGGACACCGACTCGATGTTCAGCACGAAGGCGTCACCGTCACGCTGGCCGGTAGGCACTGCGTCCTTAACTCCGTTTATCTTCTTGATCGCTGAAATAACGTCCTTCTGAGGGCCGATGATCTTTGCCTCGTAGGCATAACCGTCCTCAATGGTCTTGGTTATGTCCTCGGTGCGTGCGTCGGCAATTATCTTACCCTTGTTGATGATGATAACTCTCTCGCATACTGCCTGAACCTCGGCAAGAATGTGGGTGGAGAGGATGACGGTGTGACGCTTACCGAGGGTTCTGATAAGATTTCTGACCTCAAGAATCTGCTTGGGATCAAGACCTACTGTGGGCTCGTCGAAGATAATGACCTTGGGATCGCCTATAAGAGCCTGAGCTATACCGACTCTCTGCTTATAGCCCTTCGAGAGGTTCTTTATCAGCCTCTTCTTCACGTCGGTGAGCTTGACCACCGAGAGGATCTCCTCGATGTGGGGTTCTTTTTCGAGAGTAGCACCCTTAAGCTCGTAGACGAAGTTAAGATACTCAATGACCGTCATCTCGGGATAGACGGGAGGCTGCTCGGGAAGGAAGCCGATAAGCTTCTTTGCCTTTATAGGCTCCTCAAGAATATTGATTCCGCCAACGTATGCCGAGCCGGAGGTGGAGGAGAGAAAGCCGGTGAGAATATTCATTGCCGTACTCTTTCCCGCACCGTTAGGACCGAGAAGTCCTACGATCTCGCCCTCGCCGATCTCGAAGCTGACGTCGTTGAGCGCATAATTTGTGCCGTACCTTTTTACAAGGTTTTCCGCTTTAATCATTTTGTTCTCCAATCTTGATACGATTATAGAAAAAAGGTATATTAACCGATTTTAACTTTAGTATTATATCATATAATTTTAAATAAAGTGTTAACAAAACAAATAAAAGCGTCTGCAATTATAAAAAAATCGAAAACAGGACGGAAATGATTTCTGAACGTCAGGTAAATAATCCTTGAAAAAAGGGGAGAAAGGTGTTATAATAACACTGTTAAAACAAATTTCAGGGGTAATGTTATGGAAATTTTACTCGGGAAAAACAAAAAATTCTACAAGGCTAATCTGCACTGCCATTCGGTGAAATCCGACGGCAAAAGCACTGTTGAGGAGCTTAAAGAGGAATATATGAAGAGGGGATATTCGATTATTGCCTTTTCAGACCATGATGCAATACACGGTAACAAGCATCTGTGTGACGAGAATTTCCTCGCTCTGACATCCTTTGAGCTTGCTATCAAGGAGGATCCACGCAAGTCTACTCTTGTGGCTCACAAAATGAGGTGCATCCACTTCAATCTTTTTGCCCTTGACGAGGACAATACAGTGACTCCCTGCTACGATCCTATTTATGACAAATACAAGACCGAGTGGTCTGACGAGGTAAGGTACGAGGGCATCTATGAGCGTTCATTTTCTGCCGAGTGCGTAAACGACATAATAAAAACGGCTCACGAGAAGGGGTTCCTCATCGGACTTAACCATCCGTCCTGGTCGCTTCTCGATGCGACCGATTATCTTGAATACGAGGGGCTTGATTTTGTCGAGATAGTGAATTACAGCTGCCGTCTTGAGGGGCATTCGGATGACGAGAACGTCCTTGAGGTCATGACAAGACACGGTAAGAAGGTTTTCTGCATTGCCGCCGACGATAATCACAACGGCAGAGGCTTTGATTATCCCGAGACCGACTCCTTTGGTGGCTTCGTTATGATTGATGCTCCCGCCCTTGAATATAAAGAGGTTATGAACGCCTTGAAAAACGGCGATTTCTATGCCTCGGAGGGGCCCGAGATATACTCGCTCACAAGAGAGGGAAACACCGTCACCGTCAAATGCTCGGACGCCGACAGGATTTATTTCTGTTCCGATTCTAGGGTGCGGAGGAGAATGGTTGCAAAAGAAGAGGAATTTGTTAATGAGGCGAGCTTTGAGATCGAGGGCGTTTTTGACAAGTTCAGAATTGTCGTTGAAGACAAAAGGGGCAGAAGGGCCTACACGCAGTTCTATAATGTAAAACAAAGGTGACAAAATGCGTAAAAACGCATGGGATTCGGGGTGGCGTTTAGATAAAGTCTTTCGAATTTGGAAACACTTTGGGCTCAGACTCTTATTCTAAGTTCCTTCGGTGCTAAGTGACGGCTGCAATGTACCTGCACCGAAAATGCTCCTAAAAAAGACTTTAAGGCAGGCGGAAGTAATAATTATCGGCGTTCATCTTGACAAAAGCAAAAAATAAGTGTATAATCTTCACATAATATTTTTTAGAGGAAGTTATTATGATTCAGGACAAGAAAATCGTTTTCTCGGGAGTTCAGCCTTCGGGAAATCTTACAATAGGAAACTATCTCGGAGCAATCAAGAACTTTTCGAGATTTTCCGACGAATATAAGACCTTTTACTGCGTTGTTGACCTTCACGCCATTACCGTAAGACAGGTGCCCGCCGAGCTGAGACGCCGTACATATGAGACGCTTGCTCTTTATATGGCTTGCGGACTTGACGAAAAGAAGAATACACTCTTTGTTCAGTCCCACGTTCCTGCCCATGCGGAGCTTGGATGGATACTCGATTGCTACACCATGTTTGGTGAGCTTTCCAGAATGACACAGTTCAAGGACAAGAGCCAGAAGCATGCTGAGAATATTAATGCAGGTCTGTTTACCTATTCTGCACTTATGGCTGCGGATATTCTGCTTTATCAGACCGATCTCGTTCCCGTGGGAATAGATCAGAAGCAGCATCTTGAGCTTTCCCGTGATATTGCTCTCAGATTCAATCAGGTCTACGGTGATACCTTTACAGTTCCCGAGGGGTATATTTCCACCGACACGATGAAGATAATGTCACTTGCCGAGCCTACCTCCAAGATGTCCAAGTCGGACGAGAATCAGAATGCGGTGGTTTATATTCTCGATTCCAAGGATGACGTTATGCGTAAATTCAAGAGGGCGGTTACCGATTCCGAGGCTGAGGTAAGATACGATCCCGAGAATAAGCCCGGTGTTTCTAACCTTATAACTATTTACGGTGCCTTTTCCGGCAAGACCATTGAAGAGACAGAGAGAGAGTTTGCGGGTAAGGGCTACGGTGACTTCAAGGCGGCAGTTGGCGAGGCTTGTGCCGACGGTCTTGCTCCTGTAAGAGATGAGTTTGCACGCCTTATGGCTGACAAGGCACACCTCGAGACTGTTATGAAAAACGGTGCAGATGAGGCAGCGTACTATGCAAGAAAAACAATGTCCAAGGTCAGAAGAAAGATTGGTTTTGTAAACTAATATTTGCTAAAAACCTTAAATAATGAATAAAAACAGCGAATGCGTCAAATCGCATTCGCTGTTTTTGTTATAGAGATGATCAACCTCTCAAAGCCTTGATGAGATCGTCGATGAGTGTTGCGGATACGCCCCAGTGAACTGTTGCCTGACATCCGAAGAGCCATTCGGGATTCCAATCAGCGGGCCTTCCGTTTGCCTCGCAGTAGATAGCGGTAATACCGCCGCAACCGTCGAAAGCACCCTTACCCACACGCTCGATGTTGCCGGGAATTACAACAATTTTGATATCTCTCTGCTCCTGATACTCAAAGTCGGTAATTGCCGTTTTGATATCATTGATACGGAGTATGCCGTTGTTGAGTCCCGCAACGGTTCTGTTTTTGGTAACGGGAGCGGTTTTGGGAGCTGCGTGAGCGGAAGTGGAGGCTGCCGCAGGAGCGGGCTGGGGACGGCTCTCGGTGTTGGTCGGTTCTTCCTTTTTCTTTGCCTTAATTGAGGGGATTTCCAAATTGGTCGTAACCAGCATAGCAACTACAACGCAGATAAGCGAGAGATAAGGTTTGATGAACTCGATAATAGTCTCGACGTCAACCTTTACACCGCCGCCGGCAATGTTGTAGGCGATAACGCATACCTGAAGAGCGATTACCATATAGAGCAGGCTCTTTGCCTTAGCTCTGTTACTGAAAACATTAATGTCAACAAAATCCGATGCATTGGCGAGCATACGAATGATTGCTATTGACATGATGAGGTAGGTTATGTGTTCTGCAAGAAGGATGAAGGCTAAAAACATGGTATCTTCTTCAATGCTTAAGCCTATACTTGAGAAGTCGTCTATAATGCTTTCGATTATCGGAAGCTTTGCGTGAGCAAAAGCGATGGCAAGAGCAATACCGAAAATCGTAGTGTAGCCGAGGCTGATTCCCATTTTGGCGAGAGGCTCTCCCCTGAGAATATAAATAAATGCACGTCCCATTAAAAGACAGAGGACAGAAGAAATAACAATTATGTTTAAACTTTCGGTGGTAGATGTAGGTTTTATCCAAGCCGAAACAAGCGTAATAGTAAGAATAGCGACAAGGTTTCCTCCTATATTGGAGGTTATTTTCATAATTGCCTTTTCTTGCTTTGCGTGGTTGTATCTCTCGTATAGGGCTTGTTTCATCCAAGAGGAGGTAGAAAAGATGTTTTTGATGAGTTCGATCAGTACGATGATGTACAAAACTCCAAGCCCTGTACCGAGAATTCCGCGGTAATATGCTTTGCCCATATTGAATACTGATAGGCAAAGATTGATAGAATTTGATATGTTAACCGGTTTACCGTAAAAATGAGTAACTCCACCGATGAACAGAGCTGCTATAACGATCTGAATGATCAGCATTGAAATAACATAAACTTTAACAGCGAAGTAAAGTTTAGATGGTCTTGTATGATTTACTATTTCATTCATTTTATTATCCTCCGAAGCACTCGTCAGTGAATTCTTCAAGGTCATCAAATTCGATAACGTTATCATCGTTTATCTCAATTACGGTATTGTCAATGTTGCAAAACGTAATGGTATCAATCATATCATATGAGAATGTTTCATAGTCGACTGTTGTATATTCGGCATCGATGAGCCATTCTATTGAGGGAGTTTCATTATCCGAGAGATCGATGGTAATTAAAGTATCGTCTTCCTCAAGGTTGCTTTGCTCAAGGGAGTAAACATCATTTTTCTCCTTGAAACCGGCATCCTTGCCCTGCTTGATAAGATCTCCAATGTTACCAAGTGTATCTCTGTTAATTTCGTCTATCATAGAGAATATCATAGCCGAACCTTCTGCAGGAATCTTAAGCCATTTTCCTACGTATTCGGTACTAATATTTTCATTTTTCTTTTCACCGGAACTATTGGAGTAGGTTAGTGAGTATTTCTCAAATTTAACTAGGGTTACATCTTCCGAAACATACATTTCAAGGTCAAACATTGCGGTAGTAGTATCCTCATCAGATGAGGAACCCTTGGATATGTAGTAGGTTGCGTCTTGGGTAATATACATGGTAAGAGATCGTTTGATCTTCGATTTTTCCGATTTGTTATTGATTACAATGACGGTATCCTCTATCATTGTAACGCTGGAATGAGGATTTTTCTTCGATTCGTCCTCATCTTCATCCTCATCGTCGGAATCAAAGGACGAGGTAAGAACGGTCGAGCCGTCGTCAAGCATAGAGGTCTCACTGTCGGAGTCGATTCCCGCGATGAAATCAATAACCTCTCCAAGCTCTTTAAGAGATGTGATCTCTGCGTTTTGGCCATTTCCCGCGCCTGCGGATACTACGGGCGTAAGAGAATCCGATGGTAAAACAAGAGCTGCTACGATCAGAACGATTGCAACGATCGGCATCACGTATTTTTTCATTTTTTGCTTCTCCTTTATTAAATATTTTAAAATAAATCATGAATAATTATAACATTAAAACGGTTATATGTCAATATATTTATGAATGTTGTGTGGATTTTTGCAAAAAAAGTGAATTTTGTGCAGAAAAGGAGCCTATTTTGCCTCCCTCCGAGAGGGAGGTGGCATTTTCTTAGAAAATGACGGAAGGAGCCTGCGAGAGCTTAAAGTTTTTGCGAAGTTTAACGTAACGCACTCTCCCTCACCCGACTGCGTCGGGAGCTCCCTCCCGGAAGGAGCCTTAGAGACGGAGGGAGCCTTGTTTCAGACTTAAACGGCGGGGCGGAATAAAAAAAGAAAAGAGAACGGTATTCCGTCCCCTTTTCTATATTAAGTTATGTAGACTTAATTACTTAGCAGCCTTGATAGCGTCCTTGGTGCCTGCCCAAACTATCTTGCCAGACTTACCGAGCTCAAGATCAATCTCTTTGCCTTCTTCAAGGTTGAGCATTTTTGCAAGCTCCTTTTTCATTTCATCGATATCTTCTTCAGCCTCTTCGTAAGCGTCCTTAGCTGCATCCTTGTCAGCACAGTAGATGATGGAAATGTAGTTGCCGTCCTTGTCGAAAGCAATAATCTGAGCCTCTACATCATCATCAAGAACCTTCTCGTCATCAGAGAATCTTACAGTGTACTCAGCATCTTCGAGAGCTGCCTTTGCCTTCTCGGGATCCTTGTTGGGGCCGCCGCAAGAAGCGAGTGCGAATACGCATCCAACCATGAGGATGCAAACGAGAATTGCGGAAAGAATTCTTTTCATTTTGTTTTACCTCTTTCAAATTATTGTTTTTTAATTTTGCCAATCGCTTGGTCTGATACCATTATAGCACTTTTGAAAAAATTGTAAAGGGGTTTTTAGTTCGTTTAAGAATTCTTAAGATTTAGGAAATAATTACAGATTGAGCATCACTATTGCGGCAATGCCGAGAACGAATCCCACATACTGCATTTTCGAAAGTTTTTCATTATATAAAAGAACGGAAATGAGAGCGGTGCCGATAATTCCGCCTGCGGAGATTATAGGGAACATTACCGATGCGTTCATAATGACCGCACAGAGCATTACGAACAGGTTGACCATTCCGTTGAAGCCACCGTTAAGCAGCATATAGATGCCGCCCTTTTTTACCACGGGGATCATATTTCTTCTCTCGGTAATAAGTGTTATTGTGAGAAGGATAACTGCTACGATAGCAAGCGCCATTATCATCATCTCGCTCTTGTACTGACCTTCGAAGCTCTTCTGCTGGACTGTCTGCACCGTAGAGCAAATTCCGTTGCCGAGAAACGAGAGAGCAATGAAGAGGAACCACCTTGGATCGGTGCGGTTTCCTTTGCTTCCCTTGTCAACAGTCTTTTCCGCTTTTTCCGTGCGCTTATAATTTACAAGGAATAGACTTATCATCAGCGCGGCAATTCCAAGGAAGAAGAACAGAGAGGTTTCCTCATCGAGAAATAATATGCCAAAGAAGGTGGGAATGATAAGCGAGTAGTTTCCTATAAGTGAGGAAAGCGAGAGCGAGCCGTATTTTATTGCATAGAAGGAAAAAATCAGAGCCGTGCAATAAGAAAGGGCAAAGCCCACCGAGTAGGGAAGTACCTCAAGACGGAAATCAAGCTTGAATCCGCTTGAGAATACGAAGAAGAGAAGAGTACAGAGAACGCTTATAAGACCGAACGTGAATACCGAGCCCGAGCCGCCCCCACGGGCATTTGCAGTGCATTCGGTATCTGCCGCTTTATCCGCGAACTTGACGTTGAATGCCTTTTTTGCAACGTTTTGTGCCGTAAGTCCGATTATAATAAGTATTATGTAGAGTACTGCCATAATAACCTCACTTCAAATTTATTATTATATTTATAGCACAAAGATAGAATTATTTCAATAGCCTTTTTTACAAAAAACTTTCAATTTTTTCCCGAGGTAGAAAAAACCTGGAATAAATTAAAACTCCGCTTGACAAAAACCGCTTTTTGTATTACAATTATTACATCCCTATTGCTCGAGTCAGGGAAAGTGCGGTGCAAATCCGCCACAACAGCCATTGCCGTAATGAGTGCAGCCCTCTGAGTCGGAATGCCTGCCGAGCGAATATTGGTATTACATTCCTTGGGCAAATGAAGGAAGATGACCAAAGGGCTTTTCCTATGTGGGATCGCTCTTTATCTACCGCCCGAGACGGCGGTTTTTTCTTTTTCAGGGAATGTTCTTTGTTTCGTCCGAAAACAAAAATCAAAGCTAGGACAGAAAGGAAAGGACAAAAAATGAATAAATCAAAAAGATTTCTGGCGGCACTGCTTATCCTTGTAATGGCGGTGCTTACGTTCACCGCTTGCAAAAAGGTTGATGAAGAGGGTGACGTTACGGTTGTCGTTGAGAAAGAGGACGGCAGCTATGAGGTCTACAAGACCTATCTTGAAAACGTGGAAAATAAAAAAGAGGGCGTAGTTGGCGTTCTCGAAAATCTGAGAGACAGAGAAGAGGAGCCTCTTAACGTGAAGATGTCCGACGGCACTTACGGTAAGTTTGTTTCGGAGATCGGATCTATTAAGGAGGATTCCTCAGCGAAAAAGTATATTACGGTTTATACCTCTCTCGAAAGCGAATTTGGTACTTGGGATGGCGTCGGTGTTCTTGAATACGAGGGCAAAACACTCAAAACCTCGGGATTCGGTATCAGCTCTATGAGCGTTACCTCGGGTACTATCATTCTCTTCCGTCTGGAAGCATCTCAGTGGTAAATCGCTCTTATACAAAAAGCATCGCACTCGTCGGTATTATGGCTGCAACCGTCGAATGCGGTAAGCTTGCTCTTGCCGCTATTCCCAACGTTGAGGTGGTTACGCTTCTCTTAGCTCTGTACGGATACGTTTTCGGCTGGCTCGGTGTTCTTGCGGCTCTTGTTTTCGTATGGATTGAGCCCTTGATCTATGGCTTTGGCACCTGGGTAGTCAGCTATTTTCTATATTGGCCCTTGGTTGCCTTCGTTTTTATGCTTCTTGGCAAGGCAAGGGTAAAGAACAGAGTTCTGCTCAGTGCGGCGGCGGTTTTGCTGACGGTATTTTTCGGAGTGTTTACGTCACTTGTGGACGTGGGGCTTCTTTCGGGAAGCTTTGATAATTTCCTTTATCGATTTGGGATATATTACCTCAGAGGAATAGTTTTTTACGCTGTGCAGATAGCCTGCAATCTGGTTCTGTTTTTACTTGTTTTCCCGTTTTTATCAAAAAAGCTCAAATTAATAAAGAAATGACCGAGCAAGGCGAAGGATGTTCGCCATACTCGGTCTTTTTTTATTTCACACCGGTAAGCGATGATTCGGGAACGGTTACGGTTACCGTTATGGACTCACCGTTTCTGGTCGCCTCGATCGTTACGGTACTGCTTACACGAGCGGTAAGCATATGGTCGATAAGATGATGGATCCTTGTCAGATCCTTCTTAACTCCGTCAACTGTTACAGAAGTCATAACGTCTCCTACCTCAAGCTTACCGAGAAGTACGCTGGTTGCGTTGATCTCTGATACTACAACCTTTTCAACCTTGGTTATTTTGCCTGTTTCTGCGTCGGGAATGATGCCTGCTACCGCATTGGTTACGGTAACACCGAGCAGACACTTGTAGGGGGTGGTATTTGCTTCACCCTCGCAGTAATAACGGATGCTTTCAATGAAATTAATTGCGTATGCTGTGGGTATCGCATATGCGATGTTATCAACCTCGGAGCCGGTACGCTTGGCGTTTACTATACCGATAAGATTGCCGTTACCGTCGAAGAGCCCTCCGCCCGAGTTGCCCTCGTTTACCGCCGCATCAAAGCGCATTACCCTGAGGCTGAGCTGTGTCTGTCCGTCCGCGCCGGTCATATCAAGATTCTCACTGTCAACGCTGATGATACCCTTGGTGACCGAAATTCCGTATCCCTCGGGGTTGCCGATTACGATGACGGGATCCATTACGGTGACGGTGTCGGAATTGCCGATGTCGGCAGCCCTTGCGTAACTGTTTTTGAGTACCTCACTACCCTCAACCTTAAGCAGGGCAAGGTCCTGCGTCAGCGAACCGCCAACGTAGGTTGCGGGAATCTTGTACGTATCAAGCTCCATTCCGTAAAGGTAGAGATTTATCTCATTGCTGATACCGCCCGTAGTTATGGCATATCGGTTATAAATAACGTGATAGTTAGTAATTATGTAGGCGTCACCCTTCTCCTTGTCGAGCTGATAGATAACTCCCGAGCCGACGCTGCCCTGGGTTCTGCCGTAGGATGCCTCGAAGATGGAAACGATAGATACTATCGAAAGAATGGACTTCGAGGGCTGGGTGATTCCGGAGTCTGTGCCGGTGCCGGGATAGTAAATACCGGTGTCTGCCTCACCGGTTGAACCGCTTTCACCGCCGCCGATTGAGCCGCTGCCGTCTTCGCCCTCACCGGTTGAGCCGCTTTGGCCCGGCTCGGTGGTTTCGCCCTTGTTATCGGTATCGGGGCTGCCCGAGGAAGTGTTTCCGCCGATTTCGGTGTTTGTGCCGCCTATTACCGTGTTATTACCCTCGGTTGTTGCATTATCACCGCCCATATTTGCATTATTGTCGTCTGTTTCGGTTTTGCCGTTGTTTGTATCGTCATCCGCTCCGTTTGTGTCGGATTTGTCATCGTCATCAGATTTGTCATCATCGGTGTCATTGCCGTCATTGTCATCGGTATCTTCCGAAGTCTTGTCTGTGTCACCGTCGATCTTAGTAATGCAGGAGAAGAGAGTAAAGGTGCATCCAAGCATAAGCATTACTGCGAGTAAAAGGGATAAAAGCTTTCTCATTTTTTCCTCTTTCTATCTTTATAGGATAATTTACTATCATTTAACGAGAGTGAGTGCTGATTCGGGAACGGTTACGGTGACTGTTATCGGCTCACCGTTTCTGGTTGCCTCGATAGTTATCTCGCTTCCAACCCTTGCCAGCAGAACGTGGTCAATAAGGTGGTGAATTCTCGTTATATCCTTCTTGACTCCGTCAACCGTCACGGATACAAGACGGTCACCCACCTTAAGCTTGCCTCTGAACGCACTGTTGGCAGTGAATTTAGACACCTCAACAGTTTCGTAAATGGTCAGGTCGCCTGTTTCGTTATCGGGAATAACGCCCGAGACAGCGGCGGTTACGGTAACGCCGAGCAGACACTTATAGGGAGTAATATTCTCCGCACCGTCGCAGTAATAACGGATATTTTCAATGAAATTAATTGCGTATGCGGTGGGAATTGCGTATGCGATGTTATCAACGTCAGTGCCGGTACGCTTGGCGTTTATTATGCCGATAAGATTGCCGTTTTCGTCAAAGAGGCCACCGCCCGAGTTGCCCTCGTTTACCGCCGCATCAAAGCGTACTACTCTGAGGCTGAGCTGTGTCTGTGAGTCAGCACCGATCATTTCAAGATTCTCACTGTCAACGCTGACAATACCCTTGGTGACCGAAATTCCGTATCCCTCGGGGTTGCCGATTACGAGAACCTGATCCATTATGGTGACAGCATCGGAATTGCCGACGTCGGCAGCTCTTGCATTGCTGTTCTTCAAAACCTCACTGCCCTCAACCTTAAGCAGGGCAAGGTCCTGTGTCAGCGAACCGCCAACGTAGGTTGCGGAAATCTTGTATGCATCAAGCTCCATTCCGTAAAGGTATAGGTCGATATCGTCGCAGATGCCTCCCGAGGTTGCAGCATATCGGTTATAAATAACGTGGTAATTGGTAATTATGTAGGCGTCACCCTTCTCCTTGTCGAGCTGATAGATAACTCCCGAGCCTGCACTGGGCTGTACTCTGTTATGAGAGAGCTTGAAGTTAGAGATAATTGATACTATCGAAAGAACCGCCTTGCTGGGCTTAACTACGTCGGTATCACCGCCGGTGCTTCCCGGATAATACTCGGCAGAGCCGTTGTCATCCGCATCGTCTGAGTCGGTATTTCCACTGTTGTTATTATTGTTTAATCCTCCGCCGTTGTTGAGGGAGTCCTGATCGCCGTCGTTCTGCTTATTGCCGCTATCGTCCTCTTGGTCGGTGTTATCGTTGGCTTTATCGTTTGCCGACGCGTCGGTGGGGTTGAGTATTGTCGATATTGCCGTAAGACAGGAGGTAAGCGAAAATACCGTCGCAAGAACGATCAGTATTGCCACTGTCAATCGTATATTTTTCTTCATAAATAATCTCCCAAGAGATGAAATTTTACTTTTTACGGTTCTAGTATACAAAATCTTTATTAACCAAGTATTAATAAAACCAAGTTTTTACATAAATTTTTTAAAAAACAAAACTTCGCCAAAATTACGAAAAAACGTTGACATTACGAGAAAAAAAGGTTATAATTTAAAAAAACAAACGGAGGCAGATATGAAAAGAAGAGATTTGAATGCGGGTGCGTTGACCGCTCCCATTCCGCCCGCAATAGTAACCGTTGGACGGGGCGAGGAGGTAAACGCTCTGACGGTTGCGTGGACGGGAATTCTTGCTACCGTACCGCCGAAGACTTATATTTCGGTGCGTCCTTCACGGCATTCCTACGCCCTTCTTAAGAGGTATGGCGAGTTTGTTATCAATCTGCCCTCCTGCGAGCTGGCAAGAAAGGTGGATTACGTCGGTATCTACACCGGAGCAAAGGTGGATAAGTTCGAGAAGTGCGGATTTACAAAAATCGAGAGTAAGACGGTTTCCGCTCCCACCATCGGCGAATGTCCCATAGCTCTTGAATGCCGTGTGAGCGAGGTGCTTCCCATGGGCTCTCACGACGTTTTTATTGCGGATATTCTGTCGGTTTCGGCAAGGGAAGAGCTGATAGACCGAGAGGGAAAGATACATTTTGAGAAGGCGGATCTTCTTGCCTATGCTCACGGTGAGTATTACGCTCTTGGCGATAGGGTTGGGAGATTTGGATTCTCTACCGATAAGCCCTCTTCCGAAAAGGGAAGAAAAAAGCCGCCCGTCAATGAAAAAACGAGGGGCGCAGAAGAGGTCACCGAGCAAAAAAAGGCACAGAAGGCTTTGCAAAAATCCGAAGAGGATGAAATTGGCGCAAAGAGCGAAAAGAACCGTCC
Organism: Eubacteriales bacterium; assembly: GCA_045647805.1. Classification (GTDB taxonomy): domain Bacteria; phylum Bacillota; class Clostridia; order Oscillospirales; family CAG-272; genus UBA1740. The sequence continues at coordinate 44,200 of JAZRMT010000015.1, forward strand.
GTTTTACCTCGATCTGCCGAGATCGGTAAAACGGCAAAGCACAAAAGTCAGGACAGGTAAGGGAGGAAGGAAAAAGTGAGTACTCAAAATACCGAGAGAATAAGAGAGAGAGTGCTTTCACTGATAGATTCGCAGTACGAAAGCGATGCGGCGTTTGAGAGAGCGCTCGGACTCAGAGAAAAGACGGTCAACAATTGGCGAAGAAGCCGCTCGGCATCCTTTATGCGTATGCTTCCCACGCTTTCCGAGCGATTTGGTGTCAATATCGGTGAGCTGCTTGATATGCCGCTGAAAAAGGATACCTCCGAGCTTTCCGAGGAGGAGCTTCATCTGTTACATATGTATAGAAAGTCGAGAGTTATGCCGCAAAAAATGCGTACGGCGTTGAGAGAAACGCTGGAGACAACTATTAATTTGTATCTGACTTCATATGAGGAAGTAAAGACTAAGAAGGTGAAAAAGAAATAAAACAATGCCCGATTTGTAAACTATGATTTGCAAATCGGGCATTTTATTATTTTGTTACATCGGGCATTCCCTTTTTTGTATGCTGATAGTTTAGAAGGAATATTCCCGAGGAGACAAGCAAGAGTGTGATTATAAGGTTGAGTGGCTTAACTCCGCTGGACTCTGCGAGCATGAGCTCGGAGAGGATTGTACCGAATATGGGAGTGGTGAAGCTGAATACCGATACCTTGGATACGGGATTGTGCTTAAGAAGCATACCCCAGAGAGCGTAGGCGATAGCCGAGAGGAATGCGAGATAGATAAGCACAAGAACTCCGAGGGGATCTGCAAGGGTTATTTTTCCACCGAAGATAAGACCTACGATTATCATGAATATACCGCCGGCAATAAACTGATAGCCGCTGATGATAACCGGATCCTCGTATTTAGAAAATCTCTTGATAAACACCGAGGAGAATGCGAGTGATATTGCCGAGAATATTACGAAGGCATCACCGAAGAAGTTCATCGTAAATTCAAGACCGTCGAGGTTGACCACTACTATTCCCGCAAAGCCGAGCAGACAGGCAACCACCTTCTTCACCGTCAGCTTTTCCTGGCGGAAGATCAGACTTGCAACCAGCACTGCGAAGAATGCCGAGGTTCCCGAGGCTATCGTTCCCTTAACTCCCGAGGTGTTGGCAAGACCAACGTAGAAGAATATGTACTGAACCACCGTCTGAAAGACAGCTACCAGAAGTACTCTTGGAATGTTGTCCTTCTTCGGGTAAAGGACCTTTTTACGTCCTATACTGTAAATTATTACGGTGATCATGCCCGCCATTGCAAAGCGGATTCCCGCAAACAATATGGTGGAGGGTACGTCCTTGTCGGGAAGAAGCAGCTCGTATCCGGTTTTGATAAAGGGTGTTGCACTTCCCCAAAGAGCACAGCAGATAAGGGCACATATTACCACTACCGCTGGCTTTTTGAATATGTTTTGTTTTTCGTTCTGAATTTCCATTTTTTTGCTCCGAAATTGGTATTTTTAAACAGACCTACCTATTATAACCTATAATTTCGGAAAAGTCAAGAGCGGAAAGGAAGGGGCGTGAAGAGTGAGCCTCCCTCCGAGAGGGAGGAAGAACGAAGTGAAGCGGAAGGAGAGAGCGTATGTTCGCATTAATTAAGCCTTGATTACGTTGGACTGATTAAACTATGATTGTTACACACGCGCATTGTGCAGAATACATCCGGGCTTTCAAATAATAACGATGCAAAGCATCTCATAACTTGCCCGACAGGGCAATCACAGCTTAATCAAAGGTTCCCGTCCAATCCTCGTCCCAGGGATATTTCATTCTCATTACCTCGCCGCCGCGCTTTGAGGATTCCTCAGCGTAGATGCCGGGAATTGTCATAAGAAGGCCGGCTTTGAGCGATATGGGGGCCGCCTTGCCGTTTACAACCGCATCGAAGAAGTGATCGAGCAGGGCGAAGTCCATTCCGCCGTGACCGAGAGCCTTGGGATTGTTCTCATATGCCTTGGGCATAAAGCTTCCGTCAACCTCTTTAAGAGAGGTATCAAGCTCCTTTTGGGAATTGTATCTTATTACCGGTTTTTTAAATCGTTCTATTCTTTCCATATAGCCCTCGGTGCCGAACACACGGTAGTTGTGATGACCGATATCGGCACGGCATCGGGAATTCCGGAGAAGTCTTACGACAACACCGCTGTCGGTTTGGAACTGAGCACAGGACATATCGTCCTTGGTCGAATCGGGTGCCTGAGGGCCGGTACCGAAGCAAGAGACCTTTCTCAGCGGCTCCTCGATAACTGTAAGAAGCGGGCCGAGCGAGTGGGTGCAGTATCGGATAGGGCAGAGGAGCTTTCTCCAATCTCCGTTCTCGCTAAGATGCTTATTGGAAACACTTCCGGGGAGTGACCAATGGATATATTCCGCTTCGGCGTAATAGGGCTTGCCGAGAAGCCCTTTTTTATAGAAATCCTGGAGCATTATAGAGAATTTCTGCTCGTTGGGGTTTGCTCCCACTGAGATAATGGCTGACGAGCTTTCGGCAGCCCTCCAAAGAAGCTCTGCCTCCTTGAGGCTTGCCACAACGGGAATATCGGTCAGCACGTTGACGTTTTTTTCAAGTGCTTTGGCACAGAATTCTGCGTGAATATCCGCCCCGGTCTCAACTATCACAACATCAAGCTCCGCCTTCTCCAACATTTCGTTGTAGCTCTCGTAGAATTTGCAATTTGGGAATTCCTCGCTGATAGCCTGCTCGGACAGCCATTGCTTTTCATAGAAATTGTGGGGAAAAAGGTCGCAGGCGGCTGCCGGCTCTACGAAGTCAAAGCTTCGGCAAGCAAGCTGGAACATCCACCTTCCTCTGTGTCCGAGCCCGACAACTCCAACTCTAATTTGTTTCATTTTTGTAAATTCTCCTTTACATTATAACGAAATATTTCCGTTCTCCGCGGCATCCTCACCTCTGAAGATAACCTTTTTTACATTTACCTCGTCGTCGATAATAATGATGTTTGAAAGCTTACCCGGGACAAGGCTGCCGACTTTGTGACCGATTCCGATAGCCTCGGCGGGGGTAAGGCTTGCCATACGGATAGCGTGGCAGAGACCGTAGCCCGAATGTGTCATAACGTTTTTGACACCTCTGTCAAGAGTCATGAGACTGCCTGCCAGCCTACCTTGATCGTCATAGTTGAGATCGGGACCGTACCATATGCCGGCTTCTTCGTCGTTTTTGTAATTTATTCCGCGGTTTGTGCAGTGGTCGGAAATAAGGCAAACACGCTCGACGCCTTTGGTACGGATTATCATTTTTACGTGTCCGGGCTGAACGTGGATTCCCGTCTCGTCAACTATCATTTCCGCAAAAATATCCGGATCGTAAAGGCAGAACTCGTCGCCTCCCGCACCGTGCTTGACCTGGGAGCGGCCCGGGGCTCTATCCGCATTGGTGATGTGGGTGCGTAGCTTTACTCCGTAGGGCTTAAGTCTTTTTATAGCGTCAAAGCTTGCACTTGAATGGCCGTGGGCAAATACCGAGTTCGGAGTTTTCTCCTTGGCGTAAGCCATGAAGTGCTCTATGCCGTCTCTGTTGGGATCGATAGCCCAGACCTTTACAAGATCTCCGAAGGAGTCGATAAGATCAACGTAGTCCTCGCTCTTTATATCTCCCGACCATTTCAGATCGCTTGCATAGCTGCCGGAGAATTTCATGAAGGGGCCCTCCATATAGATGCCCTCCATTATTCTTCCCACGCCGCGCTCTCGCTCTTTTCTTATCCTTTTTGCACCCTCGATCATCTCTTCCTTAGTCATTGCGTGATAGAAGGTTGGAAGAACGGTGGTTACACCGTGGGCAAGGAAGTATTCGCAGGAGTAGGCGGGATCCTCATAGAACCATTTTTCGGCTCTGCCGTGGTTGTGAAGATCGACAAGTCCCGGTGCGGCATAGAGTCCCTCGGCATCGTAAACCGATTCGCACAGAGACGTATCCACCTCGTCCGATTTGCCAACCTCGACGATCCTGTCACCGTCGTAGGTAATAGCTCCGTTCCATATTATTCCGTCCTCAAGAATAAGCTTTGCATTAACTATCGCTTTCATTTTGACTACCTTTCGTGCAGCTTTGCTATCAGAATGCGAAGAGGTCCATGGGTTCAATAGGTCTTGCCATATCCTCGCTTACGTAGATGGTACCCTTTCCAAGCTGATAAATAGATGCGGGAACCTCCATGCATACGGGGCCGTAGATCTGAAGCCTGGAGATCATCCTTTCCCAAGAGGAATAACCGCCGACATTTCCGAGATCGTGTCTTTCAAGGCTCTCACGGGCATGGATTACGTCGTAGGGGCCTATGGAAACCGAGTATCTCGGGGTGTGATAAAGTGCCGCGCTTCCGCCCGAGTTCTGAATGACGGTGAGGCGGTGGTTATCAACAAATCCCGCCTTGATCTTGAGAAAGTCCTCAAGATTATCGGCTTTAAACTTTTTTGTATGGGGATCGATGAAAGCTGTGTGTCCTACCCAGCCGGTAGCCGAGATAATTAGATCCGCACCACCCTCGCCGGTCTCCTCTATCATATCCGAGTAGCAGTTTACGTTCTCGTTAGTGTAATAATGTATCTGTGAGAGCGGAGGGCGAAGATCCTCACGGAACTTCAGGTAGAATTCGGTCAAGAAGTGACCGCCGAGCGAGCGGAACCAGGTAATTGGTGCCACGTTGCCCTCCTCGTCGGCATATTCATCCATACAGAAGCAGTGGAGGTTTCTTGCCGAAACGTTAAACTTGTTACACATCTCGGCAACCGCAGTATATACGGTGCTCCATGAGTTGGGGAAAACTATGACGGTTTTCTTGTTTTCGAGGTCGGATTTGTATATGCGATCAAACAGCTCACAGGCGATAGCCGAGCAGGGGTGTGGAACCACTCTGACCGAATAGCCGTTCTCGTTGGTGTATTCCATATCCTCTCGCTTTATCGAGCGGCAACGCTCTAACACCGCCTTGTCTTGAACGGGAAGCCAGGCAGGGGGTGCAAAATCAAAGAGATCTCTGTTCATTTTTGGTTTTCCTCCTTTGCTTTTATAGCGGCAATCACCTCGGGGAGTCCGGGATTGCCCGCGGGAGTCGAGGGAGGGACCGCAACCGATCTCGCAACGTAGCAGGTTCCCTTGTGAAGTCTCATTATCGAGCCGGGATTATTCGGAGCGATATCGCAGAATAGCGAGAAACGGAGGGGAAATTTCTGATGTGCGGGAGCACCGCCGCAACCAACCAGATATTCAAGGTCTATCCACTCCTTTGCCGCCATAAGGTCGAGAGGGCCGACTGTTGCCGCCTTTGGCGGAACGTTGCCGATATCTCCCGCCGCACCGAACATTCCTCTGAGCGAGTCGTGGGCGATCATCTCGGGCATGGGGGTGACTACTCTCGAGCCCAACTTAAGGAACTCCTCAAGGCTTTCTGCCGCAAAGCTCTCCGCATCGATAGCACCGATGCCGCCCGACCAGCTAAGCGCTGTATAAGCAACATCGGCACCTCCGAGGGAGGCAAGCTCGCCTGAGTAATCCTCTACCTTACCCGTCTTGAAGAAGTGAATGCTCTCCATAGGCATACGCAGGTCCTTATCAAGTCTGTTGTAAAAATATCTGATAAAGTGACCGGATCGGCTGTACTGACTCTCGGGAGGAGCAACCTCGTTTTTCTCGTTTGCATACTCATAGAGGAAGAAAACGTGAAGATTTCTGCAGCTTATTTTATACTTGTTAAGTGCCTCGGCAAGGCTGATGAACACAGCGTTTTCGGGGCTGGGGAGAATAACAACCAATTTCTCGTTGTTTATATCCGACATTCTTATTCTCTGCATAAGATCGACTGCAAAGTAGTTATGAACGTCCTGGACAATTTTAAGTTCAAAATCGGGGTTTTCAAAATTATTGCCCTGCCATTTGTAAAGATCCTCGTTCACCGCGCGGAAAATTGCATCGGTGTCCTTAAGCGGAAGCCACTCGGCGGGGGCGAATTTTACCGGAAGTTCGTAAGACATTATCCTGTTCCTTTCGTTTTTTTGTTTTATTATAACAAAACTCCGAGAAGTATTCAATAACAAAAGGGCTGTTTTTTGGTATAAAAATGCTTTTTGTTTGAGTTTTACCGAGACAAAATGTTGGTTACTTGGTACTTTTGGACTTGTGAGCAGTTGACAATTATCAAAAAATGGATTATAATTGATATCGCAGTAAAAGAGAAAGGAACAAAAGGGAGGCTATGATAACCTATCAGCATCCGAGCTTGCATTTTTCAAAAAACGAGGTCTTTTCGCTTGTTCGTCATTCCGGAAAGACGGGGCTTCATTGGCATTCGGCACTTGAGTTTCTTTATTTCAAAAAGGGAAAGCTGGAGCTTAGTCTGAACGGCAGAAAATGTGTTGTTGGCGAGGGGGATTTCGTTATCATCAATTCCTCGGTCGTTCATTCCTCAAGCAAGCTTCTGGAGCCGCTTGATTATTATATACTAATAGTAAACGACGAATTTCTCAGAACCAACAGGCTGTATTCCGACGGAACCGAGTTCGGTTCGGTGATCGACGCGGCAGAGGTTAGCGGGATATTTGAGCGGATAATCGAGGAATATGAGCACCCCGACGATTATTCAAACTCACAGATGCTTTCTTACATAATCTCGCTTTTCGTCTTTCTTAACAGACGCGCTCGGATAGAGGCGGATACGTCTGACGCCGGTGATGCGAAGAAGATCACCATGGTAAGAAGGACATTAAGCTTCCTTCAGGAAAAATACAAGGAACGGCTGACTGTGGAGGAAATTGCCGACAGTCTGCATTTCAGCCGAAGCTACCTCAGCCATTCGTTTAAGGAGATAACCGGACATTCGCTGATGAATTACGTTAATCTTCTGCGTTGTCAGAACGCGAAGACAATGATCCTTAACGGTGCGGAGCTCTCAGAGGCGGCAATAGACAGCGGCTTCAACGAGCTGTCCTATTTCACAAGGGTGTTCAAAAAGACTATGGGAACGCTGCCGTCTCTTGTAAAAGGCAGGGTGTTTACGCTGAGTAAGGGCGAGGAGAGCGGCAGCGTCAATATAAAGTAAAGATATCCGAATTCGGAAAACGGGGGGAAGAAATGATAAACAAGGAAGAGCTGCTTAAGAAATTTAACATAGAATCGGTAAACGGGATATTTGATAATATATATGAAAAAACTCTTTCGGAGTTTGAGCGTGAGGGCGTGTTTTACCTTTGCCGTGAATTCTTGGAGGGTATTCAGGAGAGCTATCATCCGTTTCACACCTATTACGACTATATAACGTCGCGTCTTGACAGACTTATAGGGAATAGTGAGCTTTGCTTTTTCTCACTGTTGCTTCACAGAATGCTTGAGGTGAACAGGGAGGCGGGCGGCGATAATATTGCCATGTTTCCGAGAAAGCCCCATGAGTGTGTAGAGGAAGAGGTGGACTTTGAGTTCGCGGGCTTCTTCGCACAGCTTGCTTTTGTTCCCGAGATGGCGGATTATTATCTTAAAAGAGGATTTCCGAAGGAGCATTTTTCTGCTACGATAACAGATATGTTTGAGACGGCGGGCATTTACGCTTACAGTTTGTCGGCTAGCAGACTTGGATATAACAACACTACGTATTTCAATTGGAATCAGTATTATATAAACCATAAGATAGTAAGGATAGGACAGCTAAACTTCGAGATCGGCCGCCCCTTCCCCGAGCAGGTGATCGCTCTTAAGAATAAGGAAGGCGAATACAAGCTGCTCGCCTTTAACAAAGGGGTAAATGCCGACGGTTACGTTGTCGGCACTCTCGGAGACGAGAGGGAGGAGTTCTTTGCCGATTTTACCGAAACGGGTGATTGTTTCGTCGGTTACGAGATCGACGAGAACCAAGCTAAAATAACAAAAAACAGGCTGTCTCTTCCGAAGGATGAGTGGTCGGTAGCTATTCGTCCGGGTGACGATTACCTTAACGTTCATATTCCGAGAAACGGCAGGATCACCGCCGAAAGCAACGAGAGGGATTACATAGAGGCACTCAGGCTTCACAGAATTATGTTCCCGGACAAGGATTTCAAGGCAATAGGCTGCCAAAGCTGGCTGGTTTCGGTAAAGCTTCGGGAGCTTCTGCCCGAGGGCTCGAATATCGTCGCCTTTTTGTCGAAATATCATAAATACCCCGTGAAGGCAGGGGGAAAATCGGTATTCTCCTTCCTTTTCCCGAAAAAGGTGGAAAAATATGAGGATCTCAGCGAAGATACCTCGCTGCAAAGGAAGGTAAAGGAGCTTTATCTCTCTGGCGGAGCGGTGATCGAGGCGTCGGGGCTTATTTTCCCCGATGAGGTGCTGTAAAAACAACCGAATAAAAATTGCGGCCTCCGCTCTAAGTAGGAAGCCGCGTTTTTTGCGTTTTAGTCTATACAATGAAGGCTTAATATTCGAGAACCGTCATTGCGAAGTTGTCAATATTCTCAAGATAAATATGCACCTCGCCGTTTTTGTTTTCAAACAAAACAGGCTTGTTTTGTGTAATATTGTAAGCTTTAGTTATTATTTTGTCGGTTTTTATACTGATTTTAACCTCGGGTACGGTTGCCTCGTAGCCGCTGGACATGGTGTTAAGACAGTTGACGATATAGCGATTCTTTTCTTCGTCGAGGTATACAAGCGTCTCAAGCCATTCAGGAGCAGACACGTTGATCCTTCTTTCACCCGAGCTTGTTATAAGGGCACAGAGCAGACCTCGTCCGTCAGCGTGAAGGCTTTCCTCGATAGGTGCGGCAACGTAGATTGCCTGACCTTTGCCTACACGCCTTCTGGTCACGGCAGGGTAGGCCGTGTCAATAATTGGCGGATCGCTGATTGCCGAGGAGAAGCGGTCGGGATCGGTGGAGGAGGAAATGGGCGTTGTGAGGTAGCCGAGAATTTCAACGTCATCGTCGGCTCTTACAAGGGTGGCGGGAGAAAGAACCGCAATCGGATAACCCTCGTCGTAATCCTCGAACTCCTTTACGTCGGGGCGTGCCCGTCTTATGTAGGAGGGGTTCAGCTCGCTTTCGCCTTCATAGTGAACGCCGAGAAGCTTTGCAATGGCAAAGTCGTCAAGAGCCGAGCCGTCCTTGGTAAGTGTTCCCGTCATACGGGTAGCTATAAGAGTACCGCCGTTTTCTACGTATTTTGTGAGGAGCTTTACCTCGTTTTCGTTGAGAATTCGGAGGTCGGAGAGGAAGACTGCGGGGCTATCGATGTTCTCTAGGTTCTTTCTTGCGTTGATGTCGTAGGAAATATGCTTTTCTATCATCGCCTCGGCAAAATTGGTGAGCTTCTTTGCTATTTTACCCTCGAAGGCGTAGTCCGACAGAGGCTTATTCACGTACTCGAAGAGCGAATCGTGATTCATATACAGGGTAACGTCGGAGATCAGCTTTGAATCGGGGGCAAGCTCTGCTCTTTCGGCGGCAGTTTTTTCTCCGAGACGCTTCATCCTTAAGTATCTTGTCTCGTTCATCGTTCCTAGGGGATCAATGGCATCGATAAAGGTGAATGCGGTGTTATGAGCAAGCGAGCCGTATATGGTACGCAGAAGCTCCTTATCGGTCTTGGAGGTTGTATGTGCCTCGAGCTGAGAGCAAACGGAGGTCATAAATTCCACGGGGCGGTTAGCCGTGGCGTTGTTGATGAATTTACATATAACGCTATACATAAGAGGCTGTGCGTAGAAATCTCCTGCAAGGAACTCGCTCCTCTTAACCGATTCCTCAGATATGCCGGTGTCAAGACCTCTTCTCCATGCCGCATTTTGCAGAGTGACGGTAGCATCGGGATTTCCCGAATGTATAGCATCCTTTACAAGGTCGATAAACTCTGCGAGCCACCTTTCTCTTGCTATTCTGTATTTTGCAAAATTCCTGTCGGCAAAGTCAACTCGCTCGGGAATCTCAATTCCTTCCTCAGCCATAAGCTTTTTGCGGCAATTCGGGCAGACGCAGAGGGTGTCGAACCAGTCGATCATATCTATCCATATACCCTCAAAGGAATATTTTTTCGACAGAGCTTCGAGCTGACGCTTGACGTAGGCACGGAAGCCCTCGGAATTAAGACAGTTGCGGCGAAAGCGTTCTGTCTTTTTTTTCGCATAGGGGTTAACAAGATTCCAATCGGGGTGCTTTAATGCCGCTTCTCTATTCCAGATGTTGTAGTAGAGAATGGTTCTTACACCGTATTTTTTAAACGCCTCTATCCTCTCTCCGACAAAGTCTCTGTCCCCCATATTACCGTGCTTCTGCTCCTCCTCAAAGAAGGTGTAGCCAAGACAGTTGGAGGTGTAGAGAATAGCAGTGTCCACTCCTGAAAGGGATACGAGCCTTGCATATTCCTCCGCGTCAAATTTAGAAAGGTAGGAGGGATCGTCGTCGGGGATGTGCATATCCACGAGATTTCTGAAGAAGGATTTTTTATACCATTTTTCCATAAAGCACCTCGAAAAGTTTTGTCAATTTTAGATTATCACAAGCCGTGGCTGTTGTCAAGAGAAAAAATCTTTTTAAAATGGGAAAAAATGAAAATATAAAGAAGCAAACAAAAAACCGACTGTCCAACGCACTTTTTATGGCGATGAAGAGCCGGTTATTTTGTTTTGACAACCGAAGCTTACATATCCGCGATAAGTCTTGCCTTACTGTGGGGATCGAGCTCGTTGTAGTTGTCTATGGTATAACGGTTGTCGTCCGAATCTCGGACTCTGACCTTGCCGTCCTTATAGACCTTGATGTCGTGGTTGCGGTTGCGGATGTCAAAGCTCTTGATTCCTCTGTCGGTTTCCACCGTCCAGCGGAGAGTTCCGTATTTTTCGCCCGTGGAGATGATCTTGATTATCTTCGGTACGAGGTAATAGTCGTCAAGGCTGTATTTTACTGCGGCTCTCGATTCCTCCGAAAGAGAGGCAAGCTCCTTGATGATCGCAACCTCGTCGCCATCCGTGTCGAGAAGGGTAATATACTTGTCCTCACGGCTTACGGGGAAGAGCCTTCTCGGCTCGAGGGAGGAAATGATCTCGCCCGAGGCAAGAGTAAGCTTTACAAGGTTATTTTCTTCTTTCTCTATTTTGTCGTTCTTTGTGAGATAAATTCTTTCTCTTTTCACTTGGAAATAACCTCCTTATTCAAACCTTTCCTCTGCCTTCATTTGCTCTGCCTCTTGAGCCATGGACTGTATCTGAACGAGCTTATAATATTTGCCCTTCTTCTCCATAAGTTCCTCGGGAGAGCCGTTTTCGATGATCTTACCGCCGTCAACGACGATAATTCTGTTGGCACGCTTGAGTGTGGAGAGTCTATGAGCGATCATAAGAGTGGTTCTGCCCTTGATGAGGCGGTCGATCGCCTCTTGGATAAGATGCTCGGTCTCGGAGTCAACGGCAGCCGTCGCCTCGTCGAAGATAAGTATAGAGGGATCCATAAGCACCGCTCTTGCGATGGATATTCTCTGCTTTTCACCGCCCGAAACGCCAACGCCTCGCTCACCTAGGACGGTGTCGTAGGCATCGGGCTGTCTTGCGATAAAGCCGTGTGCGTTGGCAACGTCTGCCGCCGCAATAACGTCGTCTATGGATGCGCTTGGGTTGCTGTATGCTATGTTATTGAATATGGTGTCGCTGAACATCTGAGGCTCCTGCTGTACGTAGCCGATCTGGGCACGGTAAGCCGAGAGGTCAAAGTTCTTTATGTTGTGTCCGTCAACGAGGATTTCTCCCGAGTAGCCGTCGTAGAAGCGCATCAGGAGGTTTACGAGGGTGGATTTACCCGAGCCCGTGGTTCCGACAATTCCTACAACGTCTCCCGGCTCGATAGTCACGGTAACGTCATCGAGAACCTTTTTAGTTCTGTCGAAGGAGAAGCTGGTGTGAATGAACTCGATCTTGCCCTTGAGCTTGTCGGGAACGACGTAGTTTTCCGACTGTGTTTCGGGCTTCGCTTCGAGTATATCGAGTATCTTCTCGGTCGAGGCGAGGGCGGACTGGAAGGAGTCGGAGAGGTTTGCGAAGAAGGTTACGGGGTTGTAGAACATTGCGGCGTAGGAAATGAAGCTGACGATAAGTCCTGCGGAGTAGCCGGCATCTCCCGCAATTACTCGGCTTCCTCCAACGCCCCATATAATGAGCGAGCCGCAGGTTACAAGGAAGGAAACGATCTGGGGGAATGCGGTTGTCAGCTTGCCAAGGCGTCTGTCCATTTCAAGCCATTCGGAGTTCTTTTCCTCGAATCTGTCGGAGGAACGAACCTCTCCTGTAAAGGACTTGACCACCTTGATGCAGGGAATAGTGTCGGAGAGAGTGGCAAAAACGGATGCCCATCTTCTCCAAATTCTTCTGTAAAACGGTCTTATCTTCTTAGAGAAAATTCTCGTTGCTACGGCAATGAAGAGAACGGGAATCAGCGACAGGAGAGTCAGCGTGGGGTTCAGCGCCAGCATGATAAAAACAATGCCGAAGAGCTGGAAGAAGTGAACCACTGCCTCTTGGGTGATTCTGAGCATAAAGTTCTGAAGAGTTGCGGAATCGGATGCGATACGGTTAATGACCGAGCCTGTGGAGGTCTTGTCGTAGAAGGACATCGGCAGGTATTGTGCCTTGCGGTAGATATCGTTACGGAGTCTTGCCACAGAGCGGTTACCGATCTGCCTGAAGGAGTATGCTCTGAATATACCAATTCCGTACTGTAAGACGTAGGTGGAGAAGAGAAGAATTATCATCGTAATAAGAACTCTTCCCGAATCGTCACCCAGCCAACCCGAGATCCTGTTCAGTATGCCGATGTTTGAGGAGCCGCCCGAGAATACCGAGTCAACGATAAATCCGGTTATGGTCGGCGGAATAAGCGCCATTGCGGTAGTGAGCAGTGAAAGAAGGATACAGAAGATGATCTTGTTTTTTTCGGGCTTCATATATCCGGAAAGCTGCTTGACTATCTTCACCTTGGAGCGGCACATTATGCACTCTGCACCCGGATGGAGCAGGGTTCTGCCGCACTTGGGACAAACAGAGAGCGCACGCTCGAAGGTCACCTCCATTATCGCCAGCTCATCAAGCATATTTGCACCATCGTTGAGATGGGAGATGAAGAGGGCGGAGGCATCGCACAGAGAGGCAACCGCATAAGTATAGCGGAAGAATATCTCTCTTTTGCCATTCGGCATTACCGCAGAGAGCGTGGCGTTGCCGTACATTCTTTTCGACTTAACGTCCTTAAGATCACAGAAGTTGAATACCTTACTTTCTCCCGGTACTCCGTCGTAGACGGTGACCGCGGTTTCGGTGAAAATAAGAGCGGTCGAGTCGTACTTACCCTTGGTGGTAAGATCGCCAACGATGACAAAAAGTATCTTTTCGCCATCCTTTATCATCTTCTCGACGATGAGTTCTGCTTCCTTGGGGAGGGGCTTGTTTTTTAGCACGTAGGTGCCGCATACCGTACTTTCCATAACAAATTCCATTCTTCCGCCGTTTTTTAGGGTGTTTTCCCTTCGTTTCATATTACCATAAAGGTCGGAGGATTTCAATAAAAATTGAAAAATCCGTCAAATATTTATTTTCTCATAAATAAATATTATAATGAAGAAAAGCAAGTGCGAAAGTCAATATGGTGCAAGTTTTCAGTTTGTTTTTATTAAAAAAGAGGCTCAGCGGATATGTCCGTCGAACCTCTTTAACAGATGTGTTTGATTATGCTTCTTTTTTTCCTTCGCGGCGCTCTTTCAGTATCATTACGTTTTTATCCACCTCTTTTTTACTTAAGGGGTACCAGAAGTAGAGCACAGAGGCGAGGAGGACGAAGCCTATGGCGGGGACGATGGTGGAGATGTTGAAGATGCCCTCCTTGACCGAGTCGGAGACGGGGATGCCTTCGATTTTTTCGTAGCCGATGATTGTGAGCAAGAGGCCGGAAAGTCCTGCGGCTGCTGCCTGACCGAGCTTTCTTGCGAAGGAGTAGAGGGCGTAGATTGAGCCGTCCTCTCTGACACCGTTTTTGATCTCAGAGTAGTCGATAACGTCGGTGATGATTGCCCAGGATACCATTGTGAATACTCCGAGACCGAGCCATGCGAAGAAGTTGAAGAACACGTACACCCATACGTTTTCAGGTCTGATAAAGTAGAGTGCGACGCATACTCCTGCCGCAATTACCGATGAAATCGCACTTATTTCGGATTTGCCAAACAGTCCGACGAGGGGCTTTGCGAGGACGGCGGCGATTATCATACCGATAAGCATGGCAAAGGTGGAGGCAGATTGAGCGGCGGTGTCGGCATAGTAGTCGGGGTAGACGTAGTTTGCCATTTGCTGGAGGGTGAATTGGGAAAGTAGCATAATTACCGAGGCTACGATTATGGATATAAGAGCTCGGTTGGTAAAGGCATCACGGATAAGGTCACCAACGCTCTTTGAGCGACGGGCGACGGCACCTTCGGTGTAGGTCACACGCTCCTCGGTAAGATAGTAGCAGACCATATAGCAGAGGATAGCAAGAATAGAGAAAATTCCCGCAATGAGAGTGAATTTTTCACCGTTCAGCTCGGCTACCTGCATACCTCCCACGGTTTTGTTCTCATAGGCGAGAATAGGTATTCCCGCACCGACTATTACTCCCGCAAAGGTCGAGCCCATGGAGCGGAAGGTGGAGAGCGACTGACGGTGTGTAGGCTCGGGAGAAATGGAGGATGCCATTGAGCCGTAGGGAATATTGATCGAGGTGTAGAATATCGAGCCCCAGAGCAGATAGGTTATGACCAGCCAAGCGATTCTGAAGCCGAGGGGCGAATCTCTGAATGCCGACTGATAGATAAGGAAGGATGAAATCGCCACAGGGGCAGCCATTCTCAGTATCCAGGGCTTGAATTTGCCGTTTTTAGTCACTCTTGATCGGTCGCATATTCTGCCCATTGTAACGTCGGTAAAGGCATCGGCAAATCTGGCAAGCATCATAACCAGACCGACTATGCCCGCACTGACCTGCATTACGTCGGTGTAAAACTTCAAAAGAAAGCTCGAGGAGAGTATGAAGGTGAAGTCATTGCCGAGATCACCGAAAAGATAGCCTATTTTATCCCTTATTCCAAAGGGGCGTTTTGTGTTTGTTTCGTTCATTTACAAAAAATGCCTTTCTTGGTTTAGCTGTCGGAGTTATTATGCACAGAGAGAGGCAGGATTATCCAAACAAACCGAAAAAGGAGAGCGACAAAGAATTAATATTTATTCGCTTTTTTTGCCAAAAAATGAATATAACCTAAAAAATAAAGAATAAATAGGAAAAAGAGAAGAATATTTTTTGTATTTAATATTGACATCTTGTGAAAAACGGACTATAATATATTCACATTTTATTAAAAAAATGAGACAAAAATGAAAAAATTTTTATCACTGTTACTTGCGTTAATGCTCACCTTTGGATGCGCTATGGCACTCTTCGCTTGTGACAAGGACGATGACGATGATGACAAGGATCCCATTCCGGCGGCTGACGTCGAAAAGGCTGTTGAATACCTTGAATCCTGGGGCTACGAAGTAGATTACGAAATCGGCGATGAGGGCGAGGAATCATACATAGAGGCAGAAATGGATGATGATCGGATTATGATCATTTACTGTCAGACGACCGAGGATGCCGATGAGTATTACAATGATTTACTCAAAGAATTGGAAGAAGAGAAGGAAGAGGATCCTGAAGAGGTTGCAAGATTTAAAGTTGGCAAAGACGGCAAGGTAGTTTGGGTAGGTACCAAAGCGGCTATCAAGGCGGCTTCCAAGAAGGGTTCTGACGGAAGTGGAAATGACAATGACGGTGGTCTTGGTGGCGGTTCTTCTCCTAATACCGTTCCCGCAAGCGATCCCGAGGAGGCTAAGGCGACTCTTGAGGATGCTGGGTACGAGGTGCGGATTTTGAAAGGCGATGATCTTGCTGATATAGCAGAGCAATTTGGCGATGGAGATTCCCTTGAGGCTGTTTTATCAGGTAGCAAGGACGACGATTACATTTCCATCTATTATTTTGCAGACAAGGATTCCGCTAACGACTACTACGAAGAAATGAAGGAAGAGCTTGAAGAATTGAAGGAAGCAGTCGAAGAGATTGGCGAAGAGTTCAACCTTGAGCTCGGCAAATCCGGCAAGATCGTTTGGGGCGGAACTAAGGACGCTATCAATGCGGCAAAGTAATTCTTAAACATCAATTGCAAACGTTTGCGGAGCGGACACTTAATTGTGTCCGCTCACTTTTTTAGGTTAGCTTAATGAGCTAGCCCCTTTCGCTATTTATTTTTAGGAAAGTGACTGTCGTCCTTGATAAGCTCGTAATCTCCGGATTTCAAAATATTAACAAGCTCGTCCATAGTTTTGATCTCGTTTTCGGTAAGAATTCCCGCACTGGGGAAATGGGTCGTATGATGATAGTCTGTTCCCGAGGTCTTGATGAGCCCGTGCATTTTTGCCCATTCCTCGGCAATACTATTCCTTGAGTCGTGTCCAATATGTCCGTTGAACACCTCGATGCCGTCAAGATACCTCGGATCAACCACCGTCATAGCATTCCTGAAGGGGTGAGCCTGAATGAACAGTATACCGTTACTCCTTGCAAATTCGGAGAAGCTCTTCGGCGTCATCGTGAACATATCGGGACAACCTAACATCAGCTCCGGAGTTATTCCGAAAAGGAGATAATCGTTAGTATTTTCGGTAAATCTCAGCTCCGCGCCAAATAAAATATTGAGCTTTCCTTCTGCGGCAGAGCAAAGCTTCTCATAAGCCTTAACGTATCGCTCCACGAAGTCTACGTAGTCCGTGCATCCAAGCTCTCTCATGGGTATTCTCTGGAAGTGATTGGCAAGCACCAACGTGGAATATTCAGCTGCTGTGTAATACTTCACAATATCCTCAACCGTTGCCGAAGCGCAGCCGCTTATATCTACCGAATGGCAGTGTAATTCAGTTTTGAACATCTGTTCCTCCGAATAATTTTTTTTATAATTATATATCCGAATAAAGTAAAAGTCAACCCCGAAAAAAACGGGGTTGACAAAATTGGCGCAGTTAATTTCTACTTAGCTGAGCTGAATTATTACAAGGTGAGCAGAGGAAGGCTCACCGCCGCCCGCATTTGGAGTCAGGGAAAGCGAATCGTCGTTGCCTATGGGGTTTCTTACCGTAAGGATGGAGCCCTCGGTGGCATTGATTATTGCCATTCCGACGATCTGCGAGGTGCCGGTAGATCTGCCTGCTACGGTGTAATCAAGCTCCTCACCGTTAAGGGTCAATACGAACTGTCCCGTTTCATTTACGCTTACCTGGAAGAGTACAAGATATGCTCCGTCATTGTCGAGAATAAAAGCCGTGTCACTGCTTCTTCCGATGCCGGTGTTGAGAATAGGACCGTTTTCGGGGAAGGGAACGTCCTCCCCCGGCTCAATCACCGTGTCGTCGTCCTCAATCAGTGCATAAAAGTCCGCATAGGCAAGTACCCCACCCGGAATACCGCGAGGGCCCTGAGGCCCAATCTCACCGGCAGGACCTTGCGCACCGGTAGCGCCCTGGGGTCCCTGAGGACCAACAGCACCCTGTTCACCCGCAGGCCCCTGAGGACCGATAGGACCGATCTCACCCTGAGGTCCCTGAGGACCGACGGGTCCTTGCTCTCCCGCAGGTCCCTGAGCGCCGGTAGGTCCCTGAGGTCCCGTAGGCCCCTCCGGACCGGGAGGGCAATTTATGCAGGGCTTGTATTTGTCATCATCGCAGGGTCTATGGTTATCGCAATCGCCGAAGCCCTTATCGCAGTGGCACCCACCGCCGTTGTAATTATTCTGTCTGTTCATTTTTAACCTCCTTTAAGTGCTTCCTTGAAGCACCATTACAGTATATGTTATTTTTCGACATGAGGTTACAATCTCAAACGAGAGAATATAGATATGGGGATGGTGGAATTTACGATATCACTGATTTTGCGGTGTTGATAAATTCCTTTAACACTGCGGAGATGTGAGAAGAGCTTTTGTGCGACAATCCCAGTGTGCGTGTGCTGCTTTCCTGAATACGGTAAAGAAATACAGGGTCGTCAAAACGGTGATATCTAAAAACCGTGTCCGTAATGAAGCAAAGTCCGCTTCCTTGAGCCGTGAGTGCAAAGGATGTTGATAACTGATCCAAGAAGAGGGAAACTCTTGGTGTGAATCCACCAAGCCTGAACATTTCTATGGCATGTTCATACATGCTGTTCCCCTGCTTAAGCAGAATAAAGCTTTCCTTTAAGAAGTGTTTTATCGATACAGGATCGGGAAGAGGTGTCCGATTCTCGTATACATCAGCAGGCGAGAAGGCGAATCTTTTCATTTCTTGATTGATAACTGCGTCGAATGGCACGGCAAGCAATATCTGCTCCTGCACAAGTGCATGGTAGGTGATATTTGTAAGCTCACTGTCAAAGCTGTCAACAACCAGGTCGATCTGATTTCCTTGCAGCAATTTTGAAAGCTCGGAGGAGCTTGCCTCGGTCATGGAAACTGTAACGCGGGGGTACCGTTTTGTAAATGCTGAGACAATTGGCGGAAGTATGTAGGAAGAAACATAATTAGAGCCGCCGATACGAAGGTTGCCACAGAGTATATCCCTTTGTTCCTTTAAGTGCCTGGCAAAATCTTCTTCAAGCGAAATAATACGTTCCGCAGTATGAATGTAGGACAATCCAAGCTCGGTAGGGACAACTGAGCCGATCCTTCTCTCAAACAAAGGTGCGCCGAGATCGTTTTCAAGTTGCTTGATGGCAGCGCTGAGACAGGGCTGCGAAATAAACAGTTTTTGCGCTGCCGAAGTAAAGCTCCCCTCGCGGTATAGCTCGTATACATATCGCGCTTTTTTAAACATATTTCCTCCATCTATAAATAAAAGTTATATCCATCATTCAATATATGTATTTGATTATACTACAAAAACATGATATAATCAAGTAGAGAGGTGAAAAATATGGAAGAAATATGGATAAAGCTGTTGATTTTATGCCCTTTATTGTTGATCGCGGGACTGATCGACGGGATCTCCGGCGGAGGAGGAATGATCGCCCTGCCGTCCTACTTAATGGTGGGATTGCCCGTGACATCTGCATATGCCTGCAATAAGGTGCAAAGCTGCCTTGGCACGAGTGCTTCTATGTTAAAGTACGCAAAGAGTGATATGATCGATTTTAAGTCTGCCGTCCCTGCTGCCGTAGCGGCAATTGTAGGATCATTTGTATCAACTCAGATAATGCTGACACTGGGAGATGATGTAAAACGGATTATCATTGCGGTCGCGATGTGCTTTGTGATTCTGCTTATGATTGTGTCGAGCAGAATGAAGATAGATAAATTTACGGTTCGAAGCACGAAGTTTTCGGTAAAGCAGATCCTTTTGTGTCTTCTTATCGGATTACTTCTGGGCCTTTACGATGGATTTTTTGGTCCCGGAGGAGGTACGATAGCACTTTTGCTGTTTGCGGTGGTTATGGGGTACGATCTGCGTGTTGGCTGCGGTAACGGTAAGCTGATTATCGTACTTGCTAATCTTACCTCCGTTATTACATATGCGTTCCACGGAGACGTTATTTGGGCGATTGCCATTCCTTGCTCTGTCGCTAACATTATCGGAAGCTATATTGGCGCTACGCTTGCTACAAAACGCGGTGCGAAATTTGTAAAATATATATCTTGGCTGGTTATTGCAGCATTGATCGTTTATGCCGTATTAGAGGCAATCTGAAGGAGGGGGGGAGCAATGCTGGATTTGCTTATTCGCAACGCAAGCGTAATTGACGGTACGGGAAGTGATGCTTTTGTCGCAAGCGTTGGCATAAAGGATGGTAGGATCGTAAGCATTGACAATTTAAACAGAGAGGCGCTTAGGGTCATAGATGCCACAGGTCTGACCCTCACACCCGGATTCGTTGATTCACACAGTCACTCGGAGTAGGAAAAGATGCAGATCTTTGCATTTTTAATGCGGAAAAAATAATTGATCGCGCTGATTTCTTAAATCCATCAAAGAATAATGAAGGTCTATCCTACGTGATCCTCGACGGTAAGATCGTGGTAAACGACGGAATCTATAACGGCATAAAAGCGGGACGAGTTCTACGGCACACGCACCTGCGCCTCTTATAACTTCTCTAAATCTGCTTGACTTTGAATGGTCTCTGTCCAACAAAGGAAAGCGCTCCCAAAGTGGGAGCGTTTTTTATACGTTGTTTATAACTATACTTTACATTTTGACGGTTTTTGAGCAAAAAACAGGTCTCGAGGCGAATGTGCTTCGAGACCTGAATCTTTATGTATAATTTAAGTTGACGTAGGCTCGGTCCTCTTGATTCCCGAACGGAGCATCTTGTAAAGCTCCTCTGCGGCAAGGCGTGTTTTGGCGACAACGTCGCTTTTCACAATAGGGAAGCAGTAGAACAGGTGATCGGAGGTGCCGATGCAGATAACGTCGCCTATTTCGTAGAAGTTGAAGTCGGAGTTGATGGAGTAGGAGAACAGCGGATTTTGCTTATAGCTCAGCCTGCCGTCGCAGCCCTCCAGCACAAAGCCCTCCTTGGAATGGCGAAGTCTGCCCTTGCCAACGTCGTAAAGGCATTTTGTATCGACTGACATGAAAATGCGTACTGGGATATCCAGAGAATATATATCGGCAAGAAGCTCGGCTCTTACCGAAAGACGCTCCCAGGAATACCAATCCGGCACGTGGTCGAACTCGGTGGAGCCCTCTTCGGCTTTTATTCTGCCGAATTCGTCGAGATAGTAGGTCTTCTTGCAACTCTCGCAGTAGAGTTCGGTACCCTGACCTACGGTTTTACCCTCTGCAAGACAGTTCGGGCACTTGTAAAGCACTCGGTTGAGATGATCTGCACGGTAGGGCTCGTCTATTCTTACGTGATTATCTCTCTGCCATGCGAAGTTGTCAAAGGAGAACGCCTCGTTGATGCCCGCACTTATCTCTTCGGCAGATATCTTGGATATTTCCTCGGGCGAGAAGAGGTATTTTTCGGTTGCCGAAACGTTTACCCTTCTTACCTGAAGGTTGTTGTAAAGCGGATCGCGGTTGAAGGCACCGTAGGTGGTGATCATTACCACGGGAATACCAAGCATTTTGACAAGCTTGCCCACCGTGTCGGGAAGGGTGGTGGAGGTGCCGTCTATGGAATAGCCCGCCTCGGGGAAAAGCACGACCGAGCTTTTCAGCTTCTTTACGGCGTGGATAATATCCTTGACGAGGGTGGCATCGGATACGAATTTGTTGGTTGGGATGCAGCCTATCAGGCGGAGGAGCTTGTTTTTGCCGATAAAGGCGTCGCTGGTGGTGATTATGTTGAACGGACGGGGATAAAGAACCGAGGATACTATCTCCATATCAATGAAGCTGGAATGATTCATAAGATACAGGGCGGGCTGCTTTTTATCAAGCCGCTTCATTCCGATCTTGTTGCATTTGAAATTGACCTTTTTTAGGTCGGGATAGGACACGATCTTCAAAAGCGTGCGGAAGATTATTCCCGGCTTCCTAGGTTTCCTGTGCCTCGGGCGGGGAAGATTCATTACCTCGTCGTAATCCTTTTTTATTACCTTGATCTTCATGGGAAGTGTTACCTTTCCGTGATTATTTTAGCTAGGCTTTAATTATAGCACATTATCGTGACAAATTCAATAGGTTGCTACGATATCCTAATAAAAATGTTATGAAACTGTGAATAAAACACCGAAAAAGCCGTTAATTTGCAATCAAAGGCTTGAGAATATCCGTCCAGACACGGAAGCCCTTCGAATTCAGGTGGAGGCCGTCGTCACTGTATTCCTTCTTTAAAAGAAGAGAGTCATCCGCCAATGGCGAGAAGAGGTCAACGTAGCTAGCTCCCTTTTTCTCGGACAGACGCTTGATTTCAGGGTTGAGCTGCAAAATCTTTTCCGTATAGCCGTCAACGTCATCCTCGGAGACTAAGTCTCTGTCATAATTTTGCGGTATTATGGACATACAGTACAGCTCGGCATTCGGCAGCTTTTCTTTTATTTGATCGAGGATTTTTTCATATCTTTCGAGGATACTATCAACGCTCTCGCCGACGTTTACGTCGTTGGTTCCGATCATCAGAACTATCTTTGACGGAGCGAGGTCGAAGAGCGATACGTCCATTCTTTTCAGCACGCCGGTGGTGGTATCACCGCCGATGCCTCGGTTATAAGCCGCTAAGGGAAGGTCGGAATAGTAGCTGTCGAGCGGGTAGAGGTCGGTTATCGAGTCACCGACAAAGACGATCTGCCCCTTTGAGAGATTGGCATTCTGCACCGCGAAGGATTCGCATTTTAACGTGTAGTAGCTCTTTTCCTGCATTTCGGTCTTTCTGAAAAGAAGCACGCTTAGTATGACGGTTGCCGCAACCAGAAGAAATATGACGCAGAGATAAATAGTGTCCTTTAATCTGAATTTTTTCATTTTCAGCCCTTCCTTTTTCTGTTTTATACTTATAATCATATTTTACTATACCGAGAGAGTTTTTTCAACCGTATTTTTGAATTTTGTGGGTAACAGAGCTTTTGTCGTTTGCATAGGTACTTGATTTTCAAAGTCTTTTAGTATATAATATATCTGTGAAAATATATTTGCCCGTCCGAGGGCAGAGAAGCGGAGAGAATTATGCTATCTAAGATTTACAGCTCGGGAGTGATAGGAATAGAGGGCTTTGAGGTTACGGTCGAATGCAGCGGCTGGGACAGAATACCGAAGTTCGAGCTTGTCGGTCTGGGAGACACCGCTGTAAAGGAGGCAAAGAACCGAGTAAGAAGTGCCTGCGAAAATAGTGGATTTATGTTTCCTCCCATCGACATTATGATAAATCTTGCTCCCGCAGACGTGAAGAAGGAAGGCTCGGCGTTTGACCTTGCGATCCTTTGTGCAATTCTTCAGTGCGACAGAGTAATTCCGGCAAATTATGATTTCTCGGACAAGTGCTTGATCGGTGAGCTTTCGCTTTCGGGCGAGGTAAGACCTGTTGGCGGAGTTCTTTCTATGGCACTTTCTGCGAGAAAGGCCGGCAGACGAGAGATCTTCGTTCCGTTTGAAAACGTGGGAGAGGCTGCGGTGGTAGACGGTATTCTCGTCTACGGAGTAAAGACCTTAAGACAGCTTATAGACCATATAAAGGGCATCGAGCTTATTAAGCCCATGCATTTTGATTCAACCGCCTTTGATCTTACATCCCATGCGGGAGGTGCTGATTTCTCCGACGTGAGAGGTCAGCTTAAGGCGAAGAGGGCTCTTGAGATAGCCGCTGCGGGAGGTCACAATATTTTGATGATAGGCCCTCCCGGTGCGGGAAAATCCATGCTTGCGAAGCGGCTTTCCACCATTCTTCCCGACATGACCTTTGAGGAGGCTGTGGAAACCACCAAGGTTCATTCGGTCACGGGAACTCTCCGCTCCAATCTTGTAACCGAGCGTCCGTTCCGTTCGCCTCATCACACTGTGAGCGTTGCCGGACTTGTTGGTGGCGGTAGTATGCCGAGACCGGGAGAGATATCTCTTTCGAATAACGGAATTCTTTTCCTTGACGAGCTTCCCGAGTTTTCAAAGCAGGTGACAGAGTCGCTTCGTCAGCCCCTTGAGGACGGTGTAGTGACGGTGACGAGAGCATCGGCAAAGGTGACCTATCCTTCGTCATTTATGCTGGTTTGCGCCATGAACCCCTGCCGTTGCGGATATTTTGGCGATCCCTCAAGACAGTGTACCTGCACTCCGCAGTCGATCTCTAAGTATCTTGAAAGAGTAAGCGGTCCCCTTCTTGACAGAATAGATATAGAGATAGAATTGCCCTCGGTGTCCTATAACGACATTTCGGGCAAGACCGCAAAGGGAGAGTCCTCTGCCGATATCAGAAAGAGGGTAAATGCCTCCAGAGCCTTTACCGACGAGCGACTTAAGAAGGCGGGAGATAAGCCCGGTATACTTAATTCCAGGATGACACCCGAAATGCTGAGACGACACTGCATCCTTGACGATGCGGCATCAAATCTTATGCGTGAGGCGTTTGAGAGCCTCGGACTTTCCGCAAGAGGACACGACAGAGTTCTTCGTGTCGCAAGAACTATTGCAGACCTTGACGGTTCTGAACAGGTTACAGAGGATCATATTGCAGAGGCTATTATGTATAGAAGCCTGGATAGGAAGTATTGGAAAAGGTAGGGGACGATGTGTTCCTACTTACATAGGAAGTCCCCTACCTCAAATTTCCTCAAAATGGAGCCTTAGTCCATTTTGACTTCGCAAGCGAAGCACGAAAATTAGGAAGTGTTTAGCGAATGACTTCGCAAGCGAAGCACGGAAATTAGGGAACGTATTGGCAAGATTTAAGCGGGGGACGATGTACTCCTTCTTATATAAAGCAACTCGCATTCTGCGGATGAAATGTATTTGTTCGCAAATGACGGTAAACCATCTTGAAATGATTACTTCACAATGGTGAAGGAAAGGAGCAAGAGAAATGAAAAGAAAAAACGATCTGCCAGAGCTGCTTGCTCCTGCGGGGAGCTTCGAGTGTCTTATTGCCGCAGTAGAGGCGGGAGCCGATGCGGTGTATCTTGGCGGAAAACGGTTCGGAGCAAGGGCTTATGCTAAGAATTTTGAGTCCGAGGAGCTTATGCGTGCGGTGAGCTATTGTCATCTTCACGGTGTCAAGCTTTAC
This sequence comes from Eubacteriales bacterium, assembly GCA_045647805.1. Classification (GTDB taxonomy): domain Bacteria; phylum Bacillota; class Clostridia; order Oscillospirales; family CAG-272; genus UBA1740. The sequence goes on from JAZRMT010000015.1 coordinate 68,949, forward strand.
GTTACTCTGAATACACTCATCCTGGATAAGGAGCTTTCCGATGCGGTAGAATACGCCAAGGAGCTTTACAAAATCGGTGTTGACGCTTTGATCGTTGCCGATCTCGGTGCGATAAGAGCTATTCGCAGGTGTGTTCCGGGGCTTGCACTTCACGCATCCACGCAGATGTCTATTCACAACACCGAGGGCGTTTCGGTTGCCGAGAGGCTTGGGTGTGAGAGAGCGGTTGTTGCCCGTGAGCTGTCGCTTGAGGATATCAGAAGGGTTACCGAGGAATCGGGTATAGAGATCGAGGTGTTCCTCCACGGAGCACTTTGCGTTTGTCATTCCGGACAATGTCTGTTTTCGTCTATGGTAGGCGGAAGAAGCGGCAACAGAGGTGAATGTGCTCAGCCGTGCAGACTTCCTTATAACGGAAAATATCCCTTGTCGCTTCGTGATCTTTCGCTTTCCGAGCATATTACGGAGCTTATAGATTCGGGCGTGTCCTCACTTAAGATAGAGGGCAGAATGAAGTCGCCCTCCTACGTTTACACGGTTACAAGAATATACAGACGCCTGCTTGACGAAAGGCGTAATTCCAATGCCGGCGAGAGGGAGGAGCTGAAAAACGTATTTTCCCGAGACGGCTTCACCGACGGTTATTTTGTCGGAAAAATTAAAGATAAGATGACGGGAATGCGTTCCGAGGATGACAAAAAAACCACTCCCGGGATTCCCGATAAATTCGAGATAAGAAAAAAGAGTGTTTCGGCAAGATGCGTGATCAGACTTGGCGAGCCGTCGCTTCTCGAGTTGACGGACGGGCAAAGAAGTGTCAGCGTTCTCGGTGAGGTGGCAAGACCTGCGGAAAACTCTCCGCTGAGCATTGATGCGGTAAAAGAGAGACTTTCCAAAATGGGTAACACCCTGCTTTCGCTGGAGCCCTCCGACATTGAGCTTACCCTTGACGACGGGGTTAATCTTGCGCCCTCGGCAGTCAACGCACTGAGAAGGTCTGCGGCTGAGAAATTCGAGAGATGTGAGAGGGAGTACGAGGATATCCCCTACGTGGCTGAAGCCGCACCCCGAGAGGAGGTGCTTGATACCGCACTGTTCCTCAGAGAACAGACGCTCCTTTCGATACAAGGTCAGCTCCCCTTACGGTTTGATATCGTTTTTGTTCCGCTCTTCTCCTCCGAGGAGGCGTTGAAAGGGGCAAACGGCGTTTATCTTCCCCCGATAATCTTTGTGGGCGAATGGGAAAGAGTGCGCGAGGGAATCAGAAGGGCGGTATCTCTTGGAATAAAGTACGCCCTGGTGGGAAATATCGGTGCAATCGGGCTTGCCTTGTCCTTCGGGCTTATACCCGTGGGCGATTTCAGGCTTAACGTGACGAATTCTTCCTCGGCTAATGCTTGCCGTGAGCTTGGCATTCGTCATATGATACTTTCTCCCGAATTGACACTGCCTATGGCGAGAGATATTGGCGGAGGGCTGTTCTCATACGGAAGAATACCTCTTATGATAACCGAAAGATGCTTCATGGAGGAGAACTTCGGCTGTAAAAATTGCGGCGGATGCTCTCTTGTTGACAGATATTCCGAGAAATTCCCCATGATGCGGGAATTTGAGCATAGAAATCTTATCCTTAACTCGAAGCTCACCTACGTTGGCGACCGAAAAGAGGAATTGAAGAAGTACAGAATAAGATCGAGGCATTTTCTCTTTACTACCGAGAGCTCTGCCGATGCTGTGCGTGCTATGAGAGCCTTTGCGGCGGGCGAGACGCTCGGCGAGGGAGTAAGAAGGGTAGGAAAGAGGAAGAATAACAAAAAATAGGAGCATTTTTCTTGGATAATAAAGACAATATACCGATTTCCGACAGTACCGATAGGAAAGTCGGTCGAAGGATAGATCCGAAAAAGCTGATAATTCCTGCTCTGATGGTGATCCTTGCTATACTGCTCGTTGTTTCGATGGTGGTATTCCGAGGCGAGGAAAAAACCAAAGAAGAGACGATATACGGCTATTTTGATACCGTTACGACGGTTTACAGCTACGCCGGCGATTCTAAGGCTGAATTTGAGAAAAACTGCCTTCTGGCGGAGGAAACGCTGGAATACTATCATAAGCTGTTCGATATATATAACGGCTATGAGGGTGTTGCGGGGCTCTACGAGATCAACAGAAATGCGGGCGTTGCTCCGGTTTCGGTCTCGGAGGATATGATAGATTTTCTCGAATTCTGCAAGGCTGCTTACGAAATAACAGGTGGCGAGGTCAACGTTGCCATGGGAGCGGTGCTTTCTCTCTGGCATGACGCAAGGGAGGCGGCAGCCGACGATCCCGACAATGCCACTCTCCCCGACAGCGGGGCTATTTCCGAGGCGGCACTTCACTGTGATATCAACAATCTGATAATAGACCGAGAGGGGATGACCGTGTTCCTTTCGGATCCCCGGATGTCACTTGACGTAGGTGCTATCGGTAAGGGATATGCGGTCGAGAGGACTGCCGAGGTGCTGATAGCCGAGGGAGTAAGCGGCTACGTGCTTGATGTTGGCGGAAATATCCGTGTTATCGGAGAAAAGCCCTCGGGCGATGGCTTTAAGACCGGAATCAAGGATCCTACCGGACGTTCCGAGAACGGGTATGCCGAGATAATCGAAATTAAGGACACCTCGGCAGTCACCTCCGGGGACTATGAGAGAGCATATACCGTTGGCGGTAAGAGCTACGGTCATATTATAGACAGGGATAGCCTTGCGCCGCCGAGCTTTTTTGCCTCGGTGACGGTTATAACCGAGGATTCGGGACTTGCGGATGCACTTTCTACGGCGCTGTTTTGTATGGAGCTTGAAAAGGGGCTTTCACTTGTATCCTCCCTCGACGGAGTGGAAGCCGTTTGGGTGCGTTCTGACGGAGGCGTTATCAAGTCAAACCCTTGATTTTGACAACTTATTTTTACATTTTATAGATAAAAGAAAGGATTTTTTATGGAAAAGCTACTTGAGCTTATTGAAGAAAACGCAACTCTTTCCGAGAAGGAGATTGCCGTTATGCTCTCCAAGGAGGAGGGCGACGTTAAGAGAATGATACGCGAGCTCGAGGCGGAGGGCGTTATTCTCGGCAGAAAAACTATAATCGACTGGGATAAGACCGCCAAGGAATACGTAGACGCTCTTATTGAGGTAAAGGTCATGCCGCAGAGAGATGACGGCTTCGACAAGATTGCCGAGAAGATATGCAAGTACCCCGAGATAAAGTCGCTTTATCTTATGTCGGGCGGATTTGATTTTACGGTGCTTATCGAGGGTAAAACTATGAAGGACGTGGCGTTCTTCGTTGCCAGAAAGCTTGCTACCATAGAGCACGTAACCTCGACTGCTACACATTTCGTTTTGAAGAAGTATAAGGACAAGGGTGTCGTTTACAAGGCTCCCGAGGTCGATCAAAGAGGTCAGCTCCTGATATGATAGATTACTCTGCACTTATTTCTGACACCCTACAGGATATTAAGCCCTCGGGTATACGCAAATTTTTTGATATGCTTGCCGATATGAAGGACGTTACCGCCCTCACCGTCGGTCAGCCGGATTTTGTAACGCCATGGCATATTCGTGAGGCGGCGATAGAGTCTCTCGAGAAGGGAAAGACCTACTACACCGCAAATGCGGGTATTGGCGAATTGAGGGGTGAGATCTCGGCTTATATGAAGCGTAGATTTGATCTTGATTACCGCACCGAGGAAGTATTTGTAACCGTCGGAGGCAGTGAGGCTATCGACGTTGCCGTCCGTTCGCTTATCAACCCGGGTGACGAGGTAATTATTCCCACGCCCTCATTCGTATGTTATGAGCCTATCGCAAGAATGGCGGGGGCAAAGGCTGTTATTCTCGAAACAAGGCTTGAGGATAACTTCAAGATCACTCCCGAAAGACTTAAGTCACTCATCACGCCGAAAACAAAGCTTCTCGTCCTTCCTTATCCCAACAATCCCACCGGTGCGATAATGACGAGGGAGGAGCTTTCAGCGATCGCGGAGGTGCTTAGAGGTACAAACGTTCTCGTTCTTTCGGACGAGATATATGCCGAGCTTACCTTTGGCAGAAGACACACCTCCATTGCCAATATTCCCGATATGTGGGAGAGGACGGTGATCGTCAGCGGATTTTCTAAGGCTTACGCCATGACGGGCTGGCGAATGGGATATATCTGTGCTCCCGAGGCACTTCTCAGAGAAATGCTGAAGCTTCATCAGTACGCCATTATGTGCGCTCCCACCGTATCACAGTTCGCGGCTATTGAGGCGTTGAAAAACGGTGACGGGGACATTGAATATATGAAGGCTGAATACAATCGCAGACGAGCCTTTATCTACGACGGTCTTCGCAGTATAGGGCTTGATACCTTTGAGCCTGAGGGGGCGTTTTATATCTTCCCGAGGGTAGGGGGCTTCGGGCTTTCCTCCGAGGAATTCTGTGAAAGGCTCCTTTACGAAGAAAAGTGCGCTATCGTACCCGGCACCGCCTTCGGTAACTCGGGCGAGGGCTTTGCGAGAATTTCCTACGCCTACTCGGTGAAGCATATAACCGATGCCTTGGAAAAAATAGAAAGCTTTGTTAAGAAGCTGAAAAAATAGGATAAAAGAAAAACGTATAATTAAAAGAGGGTAGCTCGAGATTTTGTACTTGAGCTACCCTCACGCTTTGTTAAGGGGTATGAAATTATTGAAAAAACGTCGCTTTTCGGCTTTTCCTCGGGATTTTTTACGCCTTCTTGAATACTGTCAGCTCGCCGAAGGCGGTGTTGGCGCTTTCAAACTCGCCGCCCTTGAATTTACCGATATTGGAAAGGAGCTCGAGCTTAATAAATCTTGCCTCTCTTTCGGCAAACTCGATTATTTCCTCGCTGCCGAAGGTGCGGAACATGCCGTCCGCACATTTTTCGTAATTCACACCGTCAAGCGAGGTTGAGATAACGAACTCTGCGGGGAACTCGGCAAGGATAGGCGGAGTGCCACCGTACCAGTCCCCGAGAAGCTTTCTTCTGATAACTCTCGGGTAATGACCGAGGGCGGAAATTTTTTCGGTGCGGTGCATATCTATCAGGATCTCGGGAGAGCTGCCTTCGGCAATAAAGGTCTCCATGGGATCGTTGTTTATAACCGATGACGCATCGCTGCCGCTCTTCGTTTCGGTGGCGGTGAAGCCGGCTTTGTCGATAGGAGCGAGAGGGGAGGGGAGAGTACCCTTAAGAGGTCTGCCCGTCCATACGGGGGGAGACCAGGTTCTTCTGGTTTTTGAATCAACGAAGCGGAGGAAGAAGTAGCCCGCCTCGGGAGCCTCCAGCTCAAAGTCGAAGGAGGAGAAGTCCACACCCTCGATTACCTTGATTATCCTGCCTCTGTCGGAGATGACCTGGCACCTTACGGGAACGGTGGTCTCGTCCTCCTCGAAGTAGGAGATCTCAACGTGGAAAGAGTATTTGTCGGCAGGGGTGAGGGTTGCGGGGGCAAACACACCGTTTACTCTGTAACGGAGCTTAAGATTTCCGCTTTCGCATCCGTAGATGCGGTTGGAATAGATGGCGTCGAGGAAAGCCTCCTTTGACCTCTCGGGTGCCATAATTACAGTTTTGCCCGGGAAGCGGTGATAGCCCCACTTCGGGCCGTGAGAGTCGCTGGAGCAGGTGGTGGAAACCTTGAAGCCGTTGTCGAGAGCCACCGAGTAGATGAGCTCGTTGATAAGGTTGGACTGACGGTTGGAGCCGTCGCCTGTTTCTATCATTTTAATTGCGCGGCGAAGTGTTTCGGAGTTGTTCTTCCCGAGGGAGAAATCCCATACACCGGGTACGCTGAAGCCGACGATCTGCGGATGGGCAAGAGTGCAGACGGCAAAGGGTTCGCCTGCAACCTTGTCGAAGAATTCTGCCCAGGAGTGGCTTTCCTTGTAATCGGGACAATTGAAGGAGACTACCTCGCCGCCCTTCTTATTGGTTATGCCGAAGCGGTCCTCTTCGATCACGATGACCTCGTTTTCGCAGCCGGGGAACATTACCGTTCTCATATCGGGCTGCTCGTCATCCACCATAAGGAAGTTTTCAAAGAACTCCTTTTCGTTGAGAGGACCGGAGTGGTCGGAGATAACTCCGAAGTCTAAAAGTCCCTCTTCTTTTAGCTGTCTTACATAATCTACGGGGCGGCTTTCTGTCCTTTTCGCAAACTCAAAGTAGTCATTTAGGGGACATGTGTGGTCGTGGAGGTCGCCTATGTAGTAATCGAGCTCGTCATCACTTTTTGCATGCAGACGCTCGTGGATGTCAATTTTACAGGAGTATTCTTTACCCTCGTGCAGGGCAGTAACGGTAGCCTTGCCCGGCTTCAGAAGGGTGATAAGCACACCATTTGTAAATGGGAAATGCTCGTCAAGCTTAAAATCGCTTCTGATTTTGACTGCATCAGAGTCGGTACTCCATACGATCTCGTCCGACGAAATATCTGCGTCGGAAATAAGCTTGAGTGCAACCACGTCACCGTAGAAGGATCGGATATCTTCTCTTGAGAGTTTTATAGACATAGTGTTCTTCTTATATTTGTTCTTTTAAGCAACAAAGAATTTATATTTTACAACGCTGTAAAGAGGGATGAGGGGCAGAAGGATAGGTACTTTCTTGACGTATGCCTGATATTCCGGATCGTCGCCGTAATTACGGTTCTGGCGAAGCTCCAAGCGGCGTGCACCGCTGAACATTACGAAAACGATGCCAAGATAGCCGATAGATGCGAGTACCCACTGCCAAGCGTTGTTCAAGGCTCCGATACCGCTGAGGAATACGCCTGTCCAGAAGATAAGCTCACCGAGGTAGTTGGGGCAACGGACAATGCGATAAAGTCCGGTGTCAACGAAGCGGCGAGGGTTCTTTTTCTTTGCGGCATTCTTTTGAATATCAGCGGCGGTCTCGAGAACGAGGCCTACTGCCATTACTCCGATTCCGACGTATGCCATAACAGAGTCGTTTGCTCCGTTAGAGAAACGGTAGAGCACGGGTAGCACCTGTGTTAAATAAAGCAGGGCGCAGGTAACCCAGATAGCACACTTAACACCGAAGGGAACGGTTTTTCCATCCTTGATCTCGGAGGTCATATGCTTTTTATACGAGGTGCTCTTAAGCTCACGGATCGCAAGATAGCCGGAAAGCCTAAGTCCGTAAGCAATTAAAAGTGCGGAAAGAATTACGGTAGCCACTGTCAGGCTTTTTCCGTAGAAGATCAGCATGGCAACTCCCTCGGCGGCAATTGAAAAACCGTATCCAAGCGAGATGAACCAAACGTAGTTCTTAAATCCCATAGAGCTGACCAAAAGTGCCACAGCGAATAGGATAAGAAGAGAAATGGGAAACGCAGTCATGAGTTGTTCTCCTTAGAAGTAAAAAATATCATAACAGAGTATAGCACAGAAAATCTAAAAAATCAAGGTGTGAGATAGGGGATTCGTAAAAAATGTGGCGGTTCCGTGGTGAAGCAAGCTTTAAAAAAGGCGAACGGCTCACTATTGTGTTGAAGTGATCTTAACAAGCAATTTTGCGAGGTAATACATTCCCACAAAAACGCCTATAAAAACCACCAAAAGAACACCGCTGTAAAACCAATTTATTTCAAACCAGCCGTAATGTGAGGATGGGAACACGTTGTAAAGGAATTTTAGTGGAGTTCCCTTATAATCAAACAAATAGAAGTAGTTTGGTGTCCAATTGAACGCTACTCTGAATAATGAATTGCACACTATGGCGATCAACGACATACACCCCACAAAACCCATTGATTTGTAAAGATCGTATCTACTCAATCTTGGACGACAAAGCAACAAAGCGTAAAGCGCACACACGACAATGAAAATGTGTCCCCAAACATACGCTTGAGCCCTTATTTTTAAGATGGTGTCGTAATTGGCAAGTGAATCGGCAAAAATCATCGCCAACAAAGCGGGAATTGTGTTAAAGCAAAAGGCGGTTAGAATCAACCAGTGTCTTTTGAAAAACAAAGCAAGACCTGCTATTATGCTACCGATATGGCAAACCTGAAGAGGTATAACCTCAACGTCCCATCCGCTTCTTATGAAGATATCGACGTTTCTCACAATCAGAATCAATAGAGAAATACTACCGAGGATATAACCGACCGTATTTATCGCCTTATCCGGGCGATTCCTCATAAGGAAATAAATTAAAAGGAATATAACAAAAGGCGAAATGATATACAAAGTATGCCATATTGACCACATCTCAAATTTCATAAAAGCTCTCCTCTGTCATGCGATCACACATAGTTTTGAATTATGAGCTTATTATAGCACAAAAAACGCACATTTTCAAGAAAAAGCGCCATTTAATTTATAATAATAACACTTGCCCATTGCCAAGAACTAACATCGAGGACTAAAGCTCTCCGCCACGGAAACAAAAAAAGCCACCATTTAGCGTAGTGCCCTTAAGGACACTACGCAACTATGATCGCCTGCGGTGAGTTTAGAGTTATGATTGGCTACGCCAAGTTATGATGTGCCTATGGCACAGTTTGAAGGAATAAGGCGATCATATCATAACGTTTGCGAAGCAAACTCATAACGGTGAGTGCAAGCGAGCCGCATAACTCATAACTAAAAATAGCTTCTGTTTCACAGAAGCAGTGCTTGCCAAGCCAAGAAAAAAGGACGAGGAATTTCAACAACTCTTCGTCCTTTTTCTGTCGGTAGGTATCGTATTCTATTAGATTTTGAAAACTGTCCTTAAGAATACGTTACGTTCGGGGTGGCGTTTTCGTGGTAGAGCATGATTAACGAAAGTCGAACCTTTAAACCGCTTGACAAATTAGGATTTATCAGAATCACTTTATCACCAAACTTTATTTTATAATCTTCTTTTTACACCTGGTGCAAGTCTTTTCTTCGTTTGCGTTAAACTCACCACAAACCGGACATAACCATTTATCGTTGCCTATTTCGAGCCTTACCGGGAAATGCGTTCCCCATATATGTATGGCGTCGCCCTTAGCTTCATAATAATTTGAATGTTCTTCGGTTACACCTTCCAATACATAAGAATGAACTTCATCTTCATTCTTTAAGGATACTGTAAGTCTAATCGCTGCTTTAGCGAAGGCATCGTATTTTCTTGTGACATACATTCCATAACCGCCGGTAATACTTCTAACTGTTGTGGATTCTTTGAAAACATCTGCTATTTCTCCGCAGTTGCTACTATAATCTGCAAATGCAATTTGTTTAACCCACTTGTAGCACGTAAAGGCGGAAACGCACGCTAAAACAATACCGCCAATAAATACGAGCATATACGAGCCTAACAAAACTATTGCAAGAGTTGATAAAGTCAAAACTACGACAGCTATGCTGATTTTTACGATAGAATTACGTAAGTTTTTCTTCGCTTCTGCTAGCAAACCGTCAACATCGTAAATTAAATTTTCGTTGTTTTTCATAGTGTTTACTCATTTATCATAATTTATATTCATTGAAGACTGTGTTCGATAAATTCTTGCTTTGGGTGAGTTTATTATACCATATTTTTAAGATAAAGTCAATATAATGACACCTTGGCGTGTGCTTGTCTTGATATGATAGAAGTCGGTGGCGTTTGGTGACATCAAGACGGAAACTTATCTACCTCAAAATCGACTAATATAACTTTAGCATTTAGCATTTTTACATATATGACTTGCAAAAAACGAGAAAAAGTGCTACAATAGATATAGTAATTGCATTTAGGCTAACGGACTGCTATAAGGAGACAAAAGTGATCAAAACTTCTATTCGTTTTTTTGACAATATTCCCGTGCGCGCAGTATGGAATGATGAAACCTCTAAGTGGTGGTTTTGTGCTGTTGATATTGCCGAAGCATTAACGAACAGCAAATCTCCAAGAAAATATTGGAATACTGTAAAAAGTAGAAATCCTCAGTTGTCCTCAATTTGTAGACAACTGAAATTGATGGCTAAGGATGGGAAAATGTATTTGACCGACGTTATTGACGATGACGGTGTAAATACACTAATCGCAGTTATCCCGAGCAAAAAAACGGCTGTATTCGCTCATTGGATGAAAACAATGGGCACAACGATTGACGAGAAAAGCAAGCAAAAGGCATACACATTAATCGAGGGCGGATTGATTGAAAGCATTGAGCTTGGAACGGTCAAGGGACTTCAGCAGATTCACTCCTTTATTTTCGGTGGTCTTTACGATTTTGCCGGGCAAATTAGAACGAATAATATCAGCAAGGGCGGTTTCAAATTTGCTAATGCATTGTATTTGGAAGAAAATTTGAAATTAATCGAGAAAATGCCCGAAAGCACTCTTGAAGAGATTGTTCAAAAATATGTGGAAATGAACATAGCGCATCCTTTCATGGAAGGTAATGGACGCGCTACAAGAATTTGGCTTGATTTGATTTTGAAAAAGAATTTAGGTAAATGCGTTGATTGGAGCGGGATAGATAAAACCAACTATCTCGAAGCGATGAAAAAAAGTCCTTTTAGTGCAAACGAAATTTTCTCTTTAATACAGAATGCTTTGACAGACAAAGTTGACGATAGAGAATTGTTCATGAAGGGTATCGATTATTCATATTACTACGAGGAAGAATAAAACATAAACTAAATATACAAAATTGTCCCCGACAGTGTCGTCGGGGGCAATTCATAGAAAAAACAAAACGAAACCCAATCCTCTGTCGAGGTTCGATAGTGACCATCAAGGATTTTGACGGCAAGCGTCAATATACCACGCCTTGCCGCTTACAAGCAAGCTCGACGCGCTCTGCGGCGGGTATGCGAACCTTTTTCTGCGCAGACGCAGAAACAAGGTCGAGGACTGCAATGACTCCGCCAAAACAAAAAGAGGTCAACCGCAAGGGCTGACCTCTTTTGTTTGGTGGAGCATCAAGGACTCGAACCTTGGACCGACCGGTTATGAGCCGGTAGCTCTAACCAACTGAGCTAATGCTCCAAATATTTTGGACTAAACTATTTTATCAAAAAACTTTATGTTTGTCAATAGGTTTTGGTAAAAAAACTAAAAAATGTATAGTTTATAATTAAATGCAAAGACAGAAACTTTGCATTTTTTCTTTTTTCACTCCAAAATGCAAGAGCAATTCACCCTCGCTCTCCGTTTTCTGTCTTCCCAACTCCTTTGGGGTATGCCTCCTCATACCCCTTATCTATGGAAGAGAACAGAAGTTGCAATAATGGGAGGTGTCCTTATTGGGTTAGTGAGATTCTAACCTCTTCCACTTACTTACATTCCACTATTTTTATTTTATGTTGCGGAGTTTCTCAACCGCAAAGAGAGGAGAAAAAACAATGAGAAGATGTATCCTTATTTCCACAAGACAAAACAAAGACGAAAAGACAGGTGATGAACTTATGTTCCTCACACTCTCCCGACTGCCCAACAAGATGAATAACGGCGGTCTTTGGTATCCCAAGAAAGACGAGCTTATTATCAACACATGCATCAACAAGACGAGAAGCCCCGAAGAATTTGAGAAGATGCTTAACGTTCTCCCCGGAACTCTCATTGACGTGACGTTCGGTCTTAACGAGTACACCAACAAGGCGTATGTGATCAAGACGGACGTAGTAAAAGGAACTGACCTTTACTCTGAAGATATGCTTTATCTTTAATGGGGTATTTTTATGTTTATCGAACTTATCACAAATAAGGGAGAGAAAATGACGTTTAATACGCAGAACATAGTCCTCGTTGCTCCCGATAGAAAAGGAACTGTCGTTGTCGATGTAAACGGTATGGATTGGGTAGTTTCAGAGTCTTATGAAAGCCTGAAAGGAGTGCTTCAGACTTTTGACTTTGACAAAACCTGTACAATGAGTTAATTTTGACAAAACGTATAAAACGTATAAAAACGTATAACAAAACCTCCAAAATTCCCTAAATAATATAAAGGGATAGCGCAACACCGCTTGGGGCTTGTCCAAGCGGTGTTGACAAACGTATAAAACGTATAAAAAAACGAGCAAAACAGAGGGTGAAAATATGAATAAAAAAGCTACTACATTTAACGTATTGATTTATGAAGCACACCTTTTAGGAAAAATGAAAAAGGTTATGAAGCTTCTTGAAAAACACGGAAAATATTTCTACATAAAGCATTATAAGAACGATATAACTCCGCATTACCATATCTATTATGAATCAAATACACTAACAACCGAGTATGACGTACAATCGTTGTTTTCAAAGTACGTTGCAACGAAAGTATTTGAACAGGAATATTTCGGCTCAAAGAAAAGCTACATTGAATATCTCCTTGGGCATAACGAGTACAAACGTAGTGACATTGTTTCTACAATGAGCTTGAAGTGATTCCCTATGCCGAACTTACGACAAATGGAGATTGTCACAGATGTTGACAAATTAAACGTTGACTTACAAGCAACGTTGATGAAATATAGAACGATAAAGCAATGGGCTTACATAATACACGATAAAGACGATACAAGAGCGCATTACCATATTTACTTAAATTTCGGTACGTCTTCCGTAGATACGGCTTTGGTTGCTTCGTGGTTTCAAATCCCCGAGAACTTTATAAACAAAGTCAAAGGACGCAAGACGGATATGTTGCTTTACTTAACGCACGGCAACGATTCGCAAAAGAATAAATTTCAGTATTCCCTTAAGGAAGTAGTTGCAAACTTTGATTTTGAAACAGAAATAACCAATGCAAGTATTATAGGAGATTTCAAGAACTTTTCTTACGCAGAAATGTTGCAGTATGCAAACACTCTGCCGATCAGTGAAAAAATTAAAGCTCTGACGCAGTTAGAGAAATTATATAAATTGGAGTGCCACTGTCAAGCACTCAATCCCCATAGAGATATACAAGTAATGTTCATATCGGGCAAAGCGGGTACAGGAAAAACGTATTATGCAAAAAAGCTCCTTGAAAGTATGAAATATGATTACTGTATATCCTCTTCAAGTAACGATATTTTTCAAGATTATAAAGGGCAACGTGCAATTATCCTTGATGATTTAAGAGATACGGATATTGAATTTACGGAACTCTTGAAAATGATAGATAACAATACACAAAGCTCGGTATATTCACGATTTCAAAACAAAGTCTTCGTAGGAAAAATGATAGTGATTACGTCTTCTGTGCCGATTAAATTTTGGTATAGAGATATGCAATATAATCACCGAGAGGACCTCGTTCAATTATACAGACGTATAAGTTCTTGCGTTGTGGTAACAGAAACGGAAGTAAGACTTTATGAGGGATTAACCGAAGACGGAAGTCCTCTCGGTATACCCATAGTATATGGAAACGAAATACCGAAATTGAAGCGTGAACAGAAGAAAAAGTTTGATTTTAAGTCTGCATTTGACACTCTTTTCAATGTGCAAGAATTAACTTCAGATGAAGACTTGAAAGAATAAAACAAGGAAGGAGTTTGTTATGGCATTTTTTGAAGCCCCGAGTAAAAAAAGCAAGCGTTATGCGTTCGAGTTAAAAAGAAAGAAGAAAACCAACGGACAGAAGCTCACGAAATCAACGGCTTGTTACAGAATGGGTTATCTCAATGCACGTCGTGATAGAAGCAAGGCTTTCAAAGCTTGGAAAAGCAAACATTGAAAGTAACGAAAAATAAAACAAAAGGAGAATAACCTATGCGAAAACGAAAATCCCGTGATCGCCCCGGGAAGACGTCAGTGCTCGATATTGTGATAGCAATAATCGCGGTGCTCGGCATCTTGGCGGCGGTCAGTATGCTCGGAGGGCTTGGAGGGCTCTTCGGAAGGTCGGAGAGTGAGGAAGTCAAGGAAGAGAACGAGGTCGATGATTCGACGGATGATCCTTCCGATGGCAGCACAGACACCGGGAACGATAACACCGGGGATAGCGGTTCGGACGATCCGCCCGAGGAAGAGGATCCCGTGGAGCCTGTTGCGAATTATCGCGGAAGCGGTCTTTATGCTGCGGCTGACGGAGTGCTTACATATACGTACGTAGGTGATACCACTGCCGACGGATATGATCTCGGATTTACCAAGACAGTAGGTCTATATGAAGGCAACGATTCCCGAGTAACGACAGTTGACGGTGATGCGTGCTGGGAGATCTCACGTAGTAACGTTACCGAGAGTAAGGTCAATGTTATGCAGTTTATCCCGGTGAATCAGTACGGATCTAAGTACGTCTTTGAGACGGATATTCTTTGGGAAGGCTGCACTCAGGAGCTTAACAACGGAGATTTGACCGGATGGAAGCTCCGCTTTGAGTTTGTTGACAGTAACGGTATTACACTACACGTTTACGGAAATTCGGATGAAACGGGTGTTCTTCACCTTGTGGATATCTCGGGATCAAAAGTATATATGACCGTTCCTAAAGACGCCTGGTCAAATATTCGCTTTGAGGTTTACGGCGGTTCTATGCATTTCTATCTCAACGGAGAAAAGGTACATGAAGAATCCGTTTACGAGATATTCCCCGGCTATGATGAGCTATCCGGAGATTTCAGCTATGGAGAGATCGAAAACAGATGCTTCAGCAAGGATCTTCTTTATAAGCTGGATAACACCTACGTTTCAGCAATAACAGAATAATTTAATTACGAAAGGAAAAATAAAAATGGCAAGATTTAAAAGAAAAATCAGCTGGAAGAGAGTTATTTCTCTCGTTCTGGGCATCGTTATCGTGCTGGGAGCCGTCGGCGGCGTTATGGCACTTGTGAAGAAGGACACAGAGACAATCAGTTCTCTCGCTTTTAAGCGTGGAGATCTTGATGAGAACGGTAAGTACGTTGAGTCTGACAAGGCGATTTATACCGAGGAAGCATTCAGATTCGAGGGGCTCAGAATAGAGCCTAACTTTGAATTTAAAGGCACGTTTGATGTGTATTACTATGATTATGACGGCGGTTTTCTTGAATCGAAAAACAATTTGAATTCGGTTTACGATGAAGATTATCCCCCTGTTGCATATTATGCAAGAGTGGTAATACACCCTGAAATTTCCGAGAACGTAACCGAAAAGGATTTTAAAATTAAATTCTGGGAAGTATCAAAGTATGCAAAAAAAATAAGCATAACTGTCAATAAGAATCAGGAAAGTAAATACGATATGAACAATCTTTACATAGATGATAATGCTCAAAACGGAAAATCCTTTAATTACGGTGAAGATAACGAAACTCTTACGGTATTTGAATCGTCAGTACAGAAGCTTTCTGAACGCATTCCGGTGTACTATGAAAATTACGACATCTATATGCGTTGGACTAATGAGTTTAACGATTATTCTGCTGCCGTAGTAGTAACGTCAAATGATAAAGTAATAGAGCGTGTAAATAGAAATATGCTTGGTGAAAAGGCCGGCGAATGGGTAAAACTTGAGCTTAGCCTTGATTCTGTGGAAGCAGACTATGATCTTATTGTAAAGCTTCCTATCGATGCGGAGTGTTACATCTTCGGCTATAACGACTAAAACAAACGAAAGCGAGGTAAGAA
>JAZRMT010000016.1:0-5226 GCA_045647805.1 Eubacteriales bacterium
ACCCCCGTCCTCTCGACGACAACGTTCCCGCAAATTTCCTACAGAAATTCGTGTTCAAAAAGTTTATGTATACAAAGCAAGACACCTACGAGGAGCAGCTTAAGAAGCTCGGTCTCATGAACGAGGATGCCTTCACCTGTGCCTGCTATATGGATGAGGTCGGCAATAAGCCCGCCCTCGGAGACATTCTCTCCTGGTCCGAGTCCTCGGCAGTCGTTTACGCTAACTCGGTGCTCGGTGCAAGATGTAACAGAAACTCCGGAATTATGGATATAATGGGCTCTATTGCAGGAGTTGTTCCCCACTTCGGTCTGCTCACAGACGAAGGCAGAAAGGCGACCTGGATTATTAAGGTTGAAACTACCTACCGCCCCGATGCTCAGCTTCTCGGCTCGGCTATCGGTATGAAGGTAATGGAGGATGTTCCTTACGTTTACGGACTTAACAAATGGCTCGGAAACGAGCTTGATGATGCGGCTTGCACATACCTTAAGGACTTCGGTGCCGCAACTGCATCCAACGGTGCGGTCGGTCTTTACCATATTCACGACCTTACCCCCGAGGCAAAGGCATCCGGCGAGACAATAATAGCAGAGGGGGCAAGAGAGTACGTTATTGACGATAAAGAGCTTGAAAGAGTTAAAAAGAGCTACCCCGTTATCTGGAAAAATCCGGATGCGAAGCCCAAGCTCTGCTTCATGGGTTGTCCCCACATGAGCCTTGAGCAGCTCAAGAGCTGGACTGACAAGGTTGAAGCCGCTCTTAGAGAGTACGGCAACAAGAAGGTGGTTATTCCTACCGTATTTACCGCCGCACCCGCCGTGCTTCGAGAGTTTGAAAAGACCGAATACGCAGAGCGACTTAAGAACTGTGGCGTTATAACCTCTTATATCTGTCCTCTTATGTATATGAACAATCCTCTTTGCAAGAAGATGCCTGTTATTACCTCTTCTAACAAGCTTCGCACCTATACCTCGGCAAAATATCTTACCGACGACGAAATTCTCGTTGCTATCACGAAGGGAGGTAAATAATAATGCGTCAGTTCAAGGGCAGAATCATTACACCCGGCAAGGCTAGTGCAAAAGCGGTGGTTACCAAAGAAGGCTTTAATACTCTTGCGTCGCTTCAGATGGCTCTCCAGTTCGGAGACAAGGAGGCTAAGTGCGGAGATCAAAATAACAAGGATATCTACGGTCAGCCCCTCTGCGGTGCGGCTCTTTGCCTTCCTCAGACAATAGGTTCTACCACCGGCGGTCTCGTTCTCTACTGTGCCTGTGCCATGGAGCGTCAGCCCGCCTGCATGCTCTTCTCCAAGCCCATCGACTCTCTTGCTTGCGCGGGAGCCGTACTTGCAAGTGCATGGCTTGACAACGTTTCCATGCCGGTAATTGACAATCTCGGTGACGAATTCCTCGATTACGTCAAGACCGGTATGACCGTTACTGTCGGAGAGGACGGAGTGGTTACGGTTGAATAAAATAATTCATCCTATACCGCCGCTTTTTGACGAAAACTCAAGAATTCTTATACTAGGCAGCTTTCCCTCGGTAAAATCGAGGGAAAGCGAATTCTTTTACGGACATAAGCAAAACAGATTTTGGCGAGTAATTGCGAAAATACTCGGGTGCGATACTCCGTGCAGCATCGAGGAAAAGAAGAAAATGCTCCGGTCTCACGGTATTGCGCTGTGGGACGTTATCGCCTCTTGTGAAATATTGGGCAGTGCGGACAGCTCTATAAAAAACGTCAAGGCGAACGATCTTAAGATCATTCTTTCCTCCGCAAAAATCGAGAAAATATTTCTGAATGGCAAGACTGCCGAGAAATACTTCGAAAGGCTTCTCTCCCACACCACCAAGATAAAAGCGATATGCCTCCCCTCTACCTCTCCCGCAAATGCGGCGTTCTCTATTGACGACCTCGTAGATGCCTGGAGGATAATTTTAGAAGGAGAGGGATAGTTCCCCTCCCTTTCACTATATTGCATTTGACTTTCGCCCGTTTTTATGCTATAATAGTCTCGCAGTGGGGGATCTCACGGATACAAATAATTCGTTAGCGGATTGATATCGGCTGTTAGTTTACAGCCCGTTTTGTCGATCCGCTTTTATTTTTCCCCACTTTGCAAAATAGCAAGGAGGTAAACAATTGAGAATTCTGAAATCACCGAAAAAATTGACCGTTTTGCTTGTTACACTCGCTTCTCTGTTTATACTATTAACGCTATCCGTCGGGGCAGCCTCGGTTCACACCGTCGTTAAGGGCGACAGCCTATGGAAGATCGCAAACAAATACCAGGTGGGGCTTTCCGAAATAAAAGCGGCAAATCCCGGCATCAAAAATTACAATCTTATATACCCCGGAGATAAAATTAACATTCCCGATACGGACAGCTCGGTAAGAAGCTACGAGAAAGAGGTTGTAAGACTTGTCAACGTCGAAAGAACCTCCCGAGGGCTGAATGCGCTCGAAGAGGATTGGCAGCTATCAAGGGTAGCAAGATACAAATCCGAGGATATGAAAAATAACAACTATTTTTCCCATACGAGTCCCACCTACGGCTCGCCCTTCCAAATGATGAAGAGCTTTGGAATATCTTATAGAAGTGCCGGAGAAAATATCGCAAGAGGTCAAAGCAGCCCCGAAGCCGTTGTAAATGCTTGGATGAACTCATCCGGCCACAGAGCAAACATTTTAAACAGCTCATTCACTCACATAGGTGTCGGCTACGTTGCCGACGGCAAATACTGGACGCAGATGTTCATAAAAAAATAAAGCGGATTTTCGACAAAAAACGAGGAAACAGATTTGTGAAGCTAACCCAAAAGTTTAGAAAAAAATTAAATATTAAATTGTTTGCGAATGAGCTAGGTTCGGTATGCCCCCTATATATTCTACAATAATAAGATAAAAAAACGAGCAGTACACTCCCCTGAATGGATGTGCTGCTCGCTACTTTTTTATTGACGGTGTGTTCCTTTTTCGGTTAGTTATAAGGATGTCCGTCAAGAATTATCAGAGCATCCGAGGTAATTTTTATTTTGTCATTGACGTTTTCACCGTACAATCCCGAAATGTTAAGCGTTCCCTTGTGCTTCATGTCCACGGCACACTTAACATTTCCAAGAAAAGCATTTTTAATAAAAACGTTCTCAAAGCTATGTTCCTTACCGTTAATATCAAAGTCGAAGGCTACGGAATTCTCATTATTTTTACAATTATAGAATATATTTTCAAACACTACGTTTCGCATATCCGCACCGTAAGTCTGATGAGTACGGCAAGACTTAGTGGAAATTATTTTGTCCACACCTTCGGAGGCATAGATGTTTCCAAAATAGGAGTCCTCGATCTTTTCATTCAATATTATTGCAGTATTTGTTCTGGCGTGAATATTGTGTACGTGAATACCGTAAACGTCGCCCATCTCACATTGCTTTTTATGTATCCAGCCCTCTTGACCGATTCGCATCAAAGCATAAGGAGACTTCGGCGATCTATATGCGTTATTATCGAAATTAAATACGAAGTTCGGATTATCGTTATTTATTTCCTTGGACGAAATTGCATCGTATACGGTATCAACGGTCACATTATAGATCTTCACTCCGTCTTGGTTACGAAGAGCGACCACAGTACACTCGGCACTTGTGGCGATGATATTTTTTATCTGGATGTCGTGAATGTCTATCGACTTTCCCACGACGGCGTACTTATCCGAAGCTCTGCCGCCGTAAAATCCCGTAAGTGCGATAAAATCGTCTCCCGCCTGACCGAAGAGATTTTCCAGAATTATATTGTTACATCCCGAACGAAGGTCGATACCGTCAAGGTTATGCTGACCGTTATTGCACTTGATCTTAAGACCTGCAATATATCCCTCTTCAACGTAATTAAGATTGATAGCCCACCAGCGCTGATTGATAATTGTGAAATCGGTGAGTCTGAACCCACGGAGGTTATGAAGCCTTATTACGTTGTTCATCTCAACGTGAGGAAGTCCGTTCTGCATACTGTTCTTCTGTAAAAGCCCGTTATGAATACCTCCATCGATAACCGCATTACCTACACCGCGGATAACTATATTCTCCTGCTCCTCTTCAAGGGTTGAACGCATCGCATCATCATCGAAGTTACGAAAAA
Source organism: Eubacteriales bacterium (assembly GCA_045647805.1). Classification (GTDB taxonomy): domain Bacteria; phylum Bacillota; class Clostridia; order Oscillospirales; family CAG-272; genus UBA1740. Next base: position 4,147 of record JAZRMT010000016.1, read on the forward strand.
CGTTGTCCATAGAGCCGTCCATCTGACGGATATAGCAGTTGTCAAGAACTATTTCAAGATTTGAAGAGAGAACTATCGCCTTGTCCACATCCCACTGTGCCTTGCCGGTACGCAGATTTATGCGGGGGATAACTACCTTTCTGACATCGCTGCGTATAGCCTCGTCAACCGCATTCTGTATAGAGAGCGAATCACTCTCTGCGATAATTCCTTCATCATTAGGGGTAAAATAACTTTTCATTTTTCTCTCTTTTCTGCTATATTTGTTTACTTTAGTTTACTTTTTTATCACTTTCGATCAATTCCGATCTCATTCTAAATATAAGTTTCCTTTTTCCTCGCGCAAAGTACAAAGGGATCTCGCAGCCTGCGGATGTTCGTCTTTATCATAATAGCCTCCAAAAAGCCCGGTATGCCTTAATTATATCATAACATTATGGCTTTTGCAAGTTAAATACAGTAAAAATTTATGCCGGTGCAGCTCGCTTAATCCGGCATAAAGAATTTAGCCAAGATGGCGGTGAAATTATCCCGAATGTGTTGTTTCCTATGTTGGTAAGCCTTTTTGATCTTTGCAGATTTAACAAGTTTATAATTGGCATAAAAGAAGTGCTGAAGATCAGTGCAGAAACGTGCGAAGTGACCAAGGGCGTAGAAATCTACGTCGAGGAGCTTTGTGCGTTAAAAAAAGAGCCCACAATTTGTGAGCTCTTTTTGGTCTGTGATGATATTCAGCAACTTATTTTATGCGAGTGGAAATCGCATAAGAGGACGAAGTGGATTTTAGGATAGAATACGCGCCCGAAGGCAAAGGCGTAGATTTCTACGTCGAGCCGACGGACGCATATTATATTCAAAATATACGAAGTAATCTTATGCGAGTGGAAATCGCGTAAGAGGACGAAGTGGATTTTAGGATAGAATACGCGCCCGAAGGCAAAGGCGTAGATTTCTACGTCGAGCCGACGGACGCGTATTATATTCAAAATATGCGAAGTAATCTTATGCGAGTTCTGCGAAGTACTTGATAGTACGTACCATCTGGCTGGTGTAGGAGTTCTCGTTATCGTACCAAGAAAC
>JAZRMT010000017.1:0-1741 GCA_045647805.1 Eubacteriales bacterium
ACGGTAAGCACGCTCTCGTCGATATATGCGAATCCCAGACGAGAATAAAAACCTGCTTCATCTTCCTTCATAATGTAATCAGGAACATCGCCAAGATACTGTTGATACTCTACTTTGTAATTCTCAATAATCTGCTTTGCCTCTCGTAAGGTTTCGAGCTCTTCTATAAGCCGATAAAGCTTTTGGATTTGCTCCGGATACAGTTTTTTATTAGGATAGAAGTTCTTTATCACGTACTCCAACGGGCTATTTTCTGCGCTTGCAAAAACTGTGGCAGATACCTCTGCGGTGAAAGGCGTAATCGTCTTCTTATACGGACGAATGTAGTTGTATTCATCATCGTTGACTGTTTCACTTCGAACCACTCTGGTACCAAATAGTTGAGAGACAGTTTCTACTTTTTCAGTGATGTATTCGTTGAATTCTCTTTGAGTGCTCATTAACACTTCACAAGTGTTTTTGATTTTTAAGAAATCAGGTGATTCGTAATACTCAACAATTCTCTTATTATCATTTACTACCTGTACTATCTCTTTGTTGATGCGATTTACGAATTCATCAATGATATCCCATTCTTCGCTATCAATCGTTTTTATTTTCTTGATGCTATTAACAGTTCTATCAAACAATTGTGCAATCAGATTATCCAACCGATCTTGGCTGCCTTTGATGACAAGAGTTTCTCGGTTTTCGTTTGCATATTCTATAATACCGTTTACTCTTTCATAGTATTTATGCTGTTTTTCGCTTAACGCCTCTTTTTGCTGCTCTTTCAAGAATTTATTGTATTCTGCCTTGCTCATCAGCAAAGACGGATCGTTTTTAAACTTGTTTAATACACGTTCGTTAACAACAATTTCTCTCGAGCCTAAATTCTTACCGGCAGGTGATATGTAAGAAACACAAATTCTGTAGGCACCGGCATTGTTCAATACAACACCAATTTGATTGTTAAGGTGTTTGTACTGTGGATGCGTTGTATATTCGTTACTCTTAATGAATTCTTTTAAGATTGCTGCTACTTTACATTTTCTTTCCAAAGTAGCTTCTGCAAGTGCAAAGTTTTGCGCATCGTCCTTGAAAAATTTGGTTTCGTCATAATTCTCCAATGCTTGACGACTCTTTACTGTTACATAGCTATCAATTTTAGGAGAAATATCCCAACTGGGAAAGCCTAATTTATTTAGAACTTGCGACTCTAGTTCTTGGTATTTCTTTTTATTTATATATTTAACAATTTTAACTATTAGGATTATAGGTGAAGCTGCAATAATAAAAGGTAACGCAAGTAATATAAGAAGAAATTTCATTTTGCTCATTCCTTTCTACGATGGCTGCTGATCAAACAGCAAAAACTACTATATTAATTATATCAAAAAATAGCTAAATAGCAAGAACGAAGTGGGATATTACTCCCACTTCGCTTTATGCAGCTGCATCTAACATATTTTCAATAAAAATGCCGTATCCCGTGGTCGGATCATTCACCAGTACATGAGTCACCGCGCCGATGAGCTTGCCATTTTGTATGATGGGGCTGCCGGACATACCCTGCACGATGCCACCGGTGGTTTCCAGAAGCTTAGGATCGGTGACCCGGATCAGAAAATTTCGCCCAGCCTGCTTGGATTTTGGATAGATCTTCAAAATTTCCACAGAATATTCTTGCACCGACATTCCGGAAACCATGGAGCGAATGGTCGCTGCGCCGGTTCGGATCTCCGACATAGCCGCCACCGGA
>JAZRMT010000018.1:0-22520 GCA_045647805.1 Eubacteriales bacterium
CCGTCAACGTACTCAACGGTTACCTGAGTTTTTCCGTCGGGACGAAGATAGCTGAGAGTTCCGTTCTTTCTTACCTCGGTAAGTCTTTTTGCGAGCTTGTGAGCAAGGGAGATGGGAAGGGGCATGAGCTCGGGAGTCTCGTCGCAGGCGTAGCCAAACATAAGTCCCTGGTCGCCCGCACCGGTGTCAAGCTCATCGGACTGTGTTCCCTCTTTGGCTTCAAGGCACTTGTCAACGCCGAGGGCGATATCGGCAGACTGCTCGTGAATGGAGCTGAGGACTGCACAGGTGTGAGCGTCGAAGCCGTACTTTGCTCTATCGTAGCCGATCTCGGCAACGGTCTCTCTTACTATTTTCTGTACGTCAACTCTCGCCTTAGTGGTTATCTCACCCATAACGGTGATTATACCGGTGGTAGCAAATGTCTCGCAGGCAACGCGGCTCTCGGGATCCTCGGCAAGCATTGCGTCGAGGATAGAATCGGAAATTTTGTCACAAATTTTGTCGGGATGTCCCTCGGTTACAGACTCCGAGGTGAATAAATACTTGTTCATTTTTCTACTTCCTTTCGTTTTTCCTATACAAACAAATATGCTCGGGACAGCAGCGCTTCCCGAGCATAGATAAAAACTCATCTGTCGGGAATTAGCACCTTATACACAGTACAGGTTGCCGGGCTTCACAGGGCCAGTCCCTCCGCCACTCTTGATAAGCATATTGAATTTAGCGTTAGTATTATATCACAAAGCGAGTCAAAAATCAAGTGTTTTGCAAAAAATATTTTCAGGACAAATCGTAGAAAAGATTTTCGTCAAGTAATTGTTGAATTGTTCTCCTTTCCGTGTTATAATGAATTGTATATATTAAAATCTTTACATAAAATCTTTGCGGAGGACATTTCGTGATTACGGGCACAGATAAAGAGAAGCTGGCATCTCTTATAGAGGCTTTTCATAATTTAACGGGAATAAAGGTTGCGGTTTTTGACAACGAGCTTAAGAAAATCTTTTCTTTTCCGAAGACCGACTCACCTCTTTGTCTTTTGATACAGAATAACAAGGAATCCGGTGGGCTCTGTGACGAAAGCACCTGCAAGCTATGCGAGAGATGCCGAGAGCTGTCGGCTACCTTGACCTTTAAATGCCATGCCGGTCTTACCGAGGTCGTTACTCCTCTGACAGACGGCATCTCGATCATCGGCTACATAATGTTCGGTCAGATTTCTACCGAGCCCGACTCCGGGATATTTATAAATCATGTCCTCTCAAACTGCAAAAAATACGGTATAGATGAAGAAAAGCTCATAGCCGAGGCAGAAAAGGTTCCCTATTACTCCGAAAAACGTATCGAGGACGCCTCAAAAATTTTACACGCCCTTTCGGGATATATCGTCTATGAGAACATCGTTTATCCCGTCAACTCGAACCTCGGACAAAGGATCATCGACTACATTAAGGACAATCTTTCGGGAAATTTATCCATAGAGCATCTGTGCCGTGAATTTTTCGTCTCAAGAACCGAGCTTTACAAGATAATTTCTCCCTACACTAACGGCAAGGTGGCGGCGTTTATAAAATCGAAGCGTATACAAGCCGCCGCGGAGCTTATGAAAAAGACCGACAAGCCCTCTTATCTCATAGCCGAGGAGGTCGGATTCTCTGACGTTAACTACTTCCTTCGCTGCTTCAAAAAGGAAATGGGTATCTCTGCGGCAGATTATCGAAAAAAAGCCTTATCACGGTAAAATTATAAAACGTTTTTACAGTTTTTGAGTGCAATATTAAAGCCGCGCATGCATTACTGTGTGTTATAATAGAAGAAAAAAGTGAGGACTATTATGACAAAGGCTATACAGATACAACACGACGAAGCAATGGAAGAGGCACTTAGGTTTGCTAAGGATGCGGGATTCCGGTACGTTGCTCTTGGATTCGGCTCCAGCAGAGTTTTTCACGAGGACGGATGGGAAGGTGAGATTTACAGAATTAAATCCCTGCTTGATGAATACGAGCTCGGGTGTGTTCAAACCCATCTTCCCTACTACAATCTGAAAATAGATTCCTCGGTCGTTGATCCTTTATTTGAGGAAGCCATAAAGCGATGCATCAAGGCTACATCAATGCTCGGGGCAAAATATGCGGCTATGCATCCACGCTCGGCGTTTGACAGGGATTTCAGCTCTAAGTTGGCAAGGGAGGATAACTACAAGGCTGTACTTGACTATATTCCCGTCGCTAAAGAAGCGGGAGTTATAATTGCACTTGAAAATCTGCCTATTTTCCCATGGGATACGAACTGGAGATTTTATTCATGGGATTACGAGGAGCTTATTTCGCTTGCCGATAGCTTCAACTCGGAGAACGTAAAAATTTGCTGGGATTTCGGCCACGCACATCTTACCGGAATTGATCAGAAGAGAGCCTTATCTCTTATTGGCGACAGGCTGGTATGCACGCATATTCACGATAACTTTGAAAACGATGATCACCACCTTATACCGGGAATCGGAACGATCAAGTGGGAAGAATTTATGCCTACATTAAACGAGATCAGATACAAAGGACCTTTAACTCTTGAGATAGAGTACAAAAATATTCACGGTATGGAAAGTTATATAAAGCACAGTTATTTTGCTCTCGCAAAACTAGAAGAATTTATTGGAGAGGCGGACAAATGAAGCAATACAAAAAAAGGCATTTCACAGAGCTTTGGAATATCATCGGCAGCTTTGACGAGATAAGCCGTGACGCTACCGTGACCGAGGAGAGCTTGGACATATCCAGCGATCAGTTGCAGATTTCCGCAAGGATAAAAAAATCCCAAAATGGAGTTTATTCCAGAGCAGACCACATAAAAAACATTTCAAGCAAGTCGATTACTCTTACCGCTGCCGGTGCTAAATTTGCACTCGACGGTGGCGAATGGGAGGTATATACTCAGTATAACGGCTGGCAAAACGAAAGCTTGGGAGGCTGGTCGCCCCTTGTAAGCTCGGTGGTTTCCAGAAGCAATAGTGTAAGGAGCTCACACGATGCAGCCCCTTTCATGGCTCTTTACAACAAGCAAAACGGACGCGGTATTGCCTTCCATCTTCTCACCGGCACGGCTTGGCAAATGAGAGCGTCGAGAGTATATTCCGGCGGAGGCGAAGGAGCTTATCTGGAGATCGAGTGCGGCATTCTTCCCGACGGATTTTGCTTTGATCTTAAACCCGGTGAGGAGCTTACGCTACCCGAAATAGTATACTACGAATTTAAAAACAGAGTAGACTTCGACTGTTATAAGCTTCACTCATATCTTAACGAGAGAATTGGAAAAAGAGAGCTTCCCGTCGTTTACAATACTTGGCTATACAAATTTGATTCCTTCAATTACGAGGACATTTTCTGCCAGCTCAAGAGGGCGGCGGAGCTAGGCGTTGAGTATTTCGTTATCGACGCAGGCTGGTTCGGTAAGACCAAGGAGTGGTTTCAAGGGCGAGGCGATTGGTGCGAGAATACCGAGATCGGCTTTAAGGGACGGATGAAGGAATTTGCCGACGAGGTAAGAGCTAACGGAATGAAATTCGGCTTTTGGCTTGAGCCGGAGTGTGCATCTGACTGCTCTGACATAATGAAGGAGCATCCCGAGTATTTCAGGAGAGGAAAAAGATCGTATTTTCTTGATTTTACCAATCCCGATGCCTTTGATTACATATTTAACAAAACCTCCGAGCTTATAGAATATTACGGAGCGGAATATATTAAATTTGATTTTAACGCCGACCTCGAGTACGACAAGGACAATGCCGGTTTTGTTAAATACGCTGCCGCTCATGAAAAATATGCGGCAAAACTTAAAGAGCGCTTCCCTTCTCTGTACCTTTGTTGCTGCGGCTCGGGCGGAGCGAGAATGAATATTCACGAGGGGGAGATATACGACAGCTTCTGGCCCAGCGATAACGAAAGCCCTTACGTCGGGCTTGATATTTACAAAAACACGCTCCTAAGACTTTCGCCTCAGCTTATCGACTGTTGGATAGCCATTGCATCCGTCAAGGGAGCTACGCCGACCTACGAATGCTCCGACGATAAGATAATTGCCTGCGCAGATGCAATATGGGATAACGTTGTAAGCGTAAGACCTGAGTTCTTAAGAGGCTATCTTATGGGAAGTCCTATTGGACTCAGCTTTGATCTCAATTCTCTCTCGGATGAAAGCTTTGAAGCTCTTCGAAGCTATATTAAAGAATTCAAGCAAAGACGTGAATTTTACCGTGGGGCGGTCTGCCACCTGCTTGCCGACACCGAAACGGTCACCGCTCTTGAATACAGAAGCGAGGATTACAGTGTGGTAGAGGTCATCCTCTTCGTAAAGAAGAGAATACAGGACGATATAACTCTTTATCCCTCCGTAGATAAGGCTCTTACCTACGTCCATGAAAGCGGAAAGGAGCTTATGGGCGGTGATATTGAAGAGTACGGAATTGACATTCCCACAAAGGAAAGCTTCTCTGCAACTATAATCAGAATGAGGGCTAAGGAAAAATGAAAGAAATAGCTTTTGTTGTTGGAATTGTTGCGGTTTGTCTTTACCTGCTGGGATATCTGCAAAAAAAGCGGAACAGTATAATTATCCTTAATCTTTCGTCAAGGATACTCTACATTGTTCAATATATTTTACTCGGAGCATTCGAGGGAGCGGCACTTGACGTTTGCGGCTCGGCTTCCTCGGTGCTTGCGCAAAGAAAAAACACTCCTTTTATAAAAAAGCATTTCCTTTGGTTCTTTATCGGAGTTAATCTTGTCATAATTGCCATAGGTATGATGCTCTACGTTAATTTTTTCAGTATTCTTCCTATTTTGGGAGTTCTGCTTCACACCAGTGCATTTTGGATGGATGATGAGCGGATGATACGCATAGTTTCGCTTCTCGGCTCGCCGTTCTGGCTCGTTTATAACTTTGTAAGCGGTGCTTACGGCTCTTGCATCGGAGATATTCTTTCGATGGTATCGATAGGCGTTGCTATGTTCAGATACGACATTTTGCCTAAGAGAAAAAAACAGACCGAACGTCAGGTCGCAAAGGAGATAAAAAATGAGAAACCTTGATAATCTTTTAAAGAAGGTTGAAGAAACGGTACGAAATCACTCCCTCGGCAACGGCGCATACGCAAGATACGGTTGGCAGGACGTATCAGGCTCGAGAAAAATGGGTATCAACGAGTACGGCTGTGCCGATGCAATGAATATTCTCTACACTATCAATAAATTCCCGAAGGGCGAGGAAAGGAACAAATGCTGTGAGGCATTGAAATCGCTTCAGCACGAGGACACCGGTCTTTTCGAGGAGGCAACGCATCATTTTATACATACCACGGCACATTGTGTTGCGGCACTCGAGCTTTTTGATGAGCAGCCGAAATACGAGCAAAAGGCTATGAAGAAGTATTTTACTAAGGAAGGGCTATTAAAGCTATACAACGATATTCGTTGGGAGACTGCACCTTGGAGAGATTCGCACGAGGTTGCGGGAACATACGTTGTTGGCGTACTTACCGATAACGTTGACCTCGATTGGCAAAACTACTACTTCTCTCTTCTTTACGACAACACCGACGAAGAGCTTGGAATGTCAAGAAAAGGAACCATTGACGAGGGGAAGATTCCACTCTTCCACCACCTGTACGGCTGGTTCCACTATATGTTCAATATGCAGTACGCAAAAAAGCCTCTGAAATATCCCGAAAAACTGGTTGATACCTGCATAAGAATGTACGACGAGGAGCTTCTCGGAAAGAATTTCACACAGGGTATCGGATTTGCTCAGGTTGACTGGGTTTACGCTCTGAACAGAGCGACAAGAGAAACGCCCCACCGCTTTGCCGAGGCAAAGGAAAGGCTTCTCGACTTCGGTAACAAGTATATTGATTTCCTTGAATCGCTTGATTTTGAGACCAACGAGGGAGTAAACGACCTGCATTGTCTCTTCGGAGTTATGTGCTGTGTTGCAGAGCTTCAGGCCGCCCTTCCCGGCAAATTCGTAAGCACAAAGCCGCTCAGACTCGTGCTTGACAGAAGACCGTTTATTTAAGTATAATATCATAACATTTGCGTAGCAAATTCATTACGGTGAGCACAGCGAGCCTCACAACTCCAAACTAAAACCAACAAAAAAAGAGCCGACATACAAGATTTTTTCGTCTTGCGTGTTTGCTCTTTCTTTTTGTATAAGAGTTTTGATTTAGCCCCTAATAAGTTTAACCGGTCTAACGCGATGCTCGCACTTTGTGAGATTTTTTGAATTCTCCGCTATAGGCATCGCACTTTTTTTCGCGTGTTTTATTATTCGGTTCCGTATTTTTTGAACAGCTCCCTTAGCTCGTCTATGCTTTGTGCGGAAACGGAAAATTCCGCGTAAAGGGATTTTGAATTGATGCCGTCACCGTATACGGATATTGAAATACTGTATGCACTCTCATTGCCGTAAGCCGTAGGCTCGACAAGAGCAAACAGCTCCGAAACGAGTCCTTCGGATGCTGTGCCGTCGGATATTACCGTTTCAATATAGTATCCGTCAAACTCGGTATAAAGCGTTGCGTAAAGGTTGAGTTCCTCCCCTTCCCCGCTTGCCGCATCGGTGAGAGATTCTAAAATCTCGTCATAAGTATTCTCAGCCGCCATCTGAAGCTCTTCAAGATATACGGAATAGGTTTTAGGCATTTGCTCGTATATTCCGAGAGATACCATATAAACATCGTTACCGTATATTGCCTCAAAATTTATATTCGCAGCATATTCATTATACGAGCCGTAATAAATGCTAAACCATTCATCAAAGCCGATTTCGGCAATCTCTGCCTCCATTACGCCGAGCACACGCTCGGCACCCTCCCCTGTGATATCAACAGAGCCGTGGATCGTCGGAGCGATCGCTCCGTCGGAAACCTTCATCCAAAGATCCTTATATGCGGTGTTCTCCGCAAACAAGCTACTAAGCGCCAGATGCTCCTCGGGAGTAAGAGATACTCTTCTGTAAGTAACAAAACCAGTGTCTATTTTAAGCGCGACGCTGATGTAATCTCTTGAATTTGTTCCGTCGTAGCCTCTTTCAAGAGCCTTGGCTACGATATTTCGGCTAAGCTCATCATCAAGCTTTACGTTCTCACAGCGAAGCGTAACGTACTGCTCATAGGTAAGAAATCCGAAGGTATCCTCGGCAAGCTCCGGGCTTAGAGAAACCGATTCGATATCCTCGGCATCGGGAGAATAGGAGCCGAGAACAAAGGAAGAAATAAAAACGGTAGCAACGGCTATCACCACCGCTCCGATACAGGCGGTAAATGCCACAAGAGCGGAGGTAACGCTTCTCTTTTCTCTCCTGCTCGTAATAAGCTCGTAAGCAAAGAAGATTCCGATTGCAAATGCAAAGACAAACGCCGATATAAGAATAAGCCAGGTGTCAATGCACACGAGGTACACACCGAGCATTGCCACGTAAACCGAAATTAAAACAGCGGTCATGTGCCTTGCTATTTTAGAGGTAAAGGAATGAGCGGCAAACTCACTCTTCCGTTTTTTGAACAGGGTTAATGCAACTATGAAATACACCGCCGAAATTATCACGGTATAAAGATACGCCCATGGATTGAAGGCAACCTTATCATTTCCTAAGAACAGTGCGGTAAGAAGGTTATAATTATTATCGAACAGCGGGATTACGTGTCCTTTTACAAGCGCGGGGCAAAGCATCATTACGGAATTGTTAATGAGTGCTAGTATCATTCGCGGAACGAAAAGAAGCGTTACGGCTACGAGCCAAGCGTTCCTTACGGTTCCCGTAACAGATATCGCAACCGACGAGCCAAGTACGGCAAGCACCGTACAAAGCAATAGGCACAATGCCTCGACAAATCCGCGGAGAAAATCATAGCTGACGGTTTTACCTATGCAGGGAGTTATCACGGCAACTCCTACCACAGAAGAAACAGCTATGACAAACACCATAGAGGAAAGCACTGCAAGCATTACAGATATGAGCATTGCTTCTCTTCTTATGGGAAGGGCTTCGTAGAAATCCGAGTCACTCCTCTTCATAAGGAATGAAAAGGCAATCACGGTCATGATCGGAGCGGCAACACAGACAAAGGACGAAAGCCCCGAGGCAACGGAAAAGAGATCGAGCCTTGTTAAGACCTCCGAGCCGCCCGCAAGCGACGGAGTGAGAAGAGAGATCAGATGACCTATATTGCCTACCACTGCAAAAGCAGAGAAAATTACGGCAAAAACTATCGTAAGAGTACGCAGTCTGATGAGTGTATCAAGGTAAAATCTTAAGGAAAAGTACTTTTTCATTCGATCTCCTCCGAAAGAGTGGGATCATTTTGGAAATTGATCCCTCGCTTTGACAGCTCTAATGAGAAAACGTCCTCAAAGGAAGGCGGAAGTATTTCAAGAAGCAGAGGTGACATTGCCTCAAGGCGGGCACGGATATCCTTTTCCTCGCCCCTTACGGTCATAGTGGAAACACTTCCTCGCTTATTAAAATCAATAAGCTCCATTCCGTCAAATTTACTCTCGTCGTATTCCTCGGAAAAGGCGATCTGTATTCTTACTCCACCGACAGTTCTGTCAGACGCCTCGCTCTCAAACACCAAGCCCCCCTTATCAACGACGGCAAGCTTATCGGAAATATCCTCAAGCTCCTTTAGCGAATGAGAGGTTATAATTACCGTGGTGCCTCTTTCTTTTACTTCCTCGGAGAGCAGCTTCTTTATGAAGCTTCGCTTGAAGGGATCGAGGCCGTCAAAGGTCTCGTCAAAAAAGATATAGTCGGTCTCAAGAGAGAGAGCCAAAATGGTCGATGCCTGACGACGCATGCCCTTGGAAAAGGTATTGACGTTTTTTCTTACATCAAGAGCAAACTCCTCTGCAAGACGGGCAAATTTAGAATAATTGAACCGTCCGTAAAGAAGCTCGTATTTTTTTGCCAGAGAAAGCATTGAGCTTCCGTTTGGCAGAAAAAGCTCATCTGCGACAAAGGCGATCCTCCCCTTTATCGTCGGATCCTCACGAAGGCTTACTCCGTCGTAGGTAACGCTCCCCTCGTCGCACTCATATATGCCTGTAATAACACGCAAAAGAGTAGACTTACCTGCCCCGTTGATACCAACGAGGCCGTAAATCGAGCCATTTTGAATCTCACAGCTTATATTGTCCAAAGCGGTGAAGTCACCATAGCGTTTAACAACGCCGTCAATTCTGATCATATTTTTCCCTCCCGAAGAGGCAATATTTTAAAAATTAAAGTACTACGTGCTCGGGCATACCGTTATCGTATTTAACGTCGAGCTCTCCTATGACAAGTGGTGCAAGATACTTGAGTCCTGCCTCGGTAATACCGTCGGCGGTATCGTTTATATATTCATCGGGAACGCCTCTTACTGCGTTTGCGATCTTGGAAATATCTGCCGCACCGAAGCTTACGGAATACTCCTCCCCCTCGGCTCTGTCGATAGTCACCATTATTCCGGTTTTTCCCTCTCCGGCATACTTAACCGCATTTCTTCCAACGGAAACCGACTCGGTAATATCGGTGAGAGAGGCGATATGAGCGGCTGCTCTCTGAGGCAGGTTAAGCTCTATGGAACGAACCTTACAACCCACCTTCTCCTTTACAAGCTCCTCAAGAACCTTACCTGCGCCCGAGAGAGCTACGTGGCCAAAGGCGTCAACCTTTCTGCCACCGAGACCTTCGCCAACGTATCTGCCGTCGGGGAACTTGATTCCCTCGGAGATAGCAATGAGAAGTGCGGGATGATCCTTCTGAAGCTCGTTGATCTTCTCGATAAACTTATCGGGATCAAAGGGCCTTTCGGGAAGGTAAACAAGGTCGGGGGCTCTTCCACCGGAAAGCACGGGAAGGGCTGCGGAAGCGGTAAGCCAGCCTGCATCTCTACCCATTACCTCAACGATGGTAACTGCCTTAAGAGTATAAACGGATATATCGCAAAGAAGCTCCTTCATAGTCGTAGCAACATACTTTGCCGCAGAGCCGAAGCCGGGAGTATGGTCGGTGGCGGTAAGATCGTTATCAACAGTCTTGGGAACGCCTACAACCTTCATCTCGTATTCGTGAGATGCGGCATACTGTGAGAGCTTGGATACGGTATCCATAGAATCGTTACCGCCTATGTAAAAGAAGTAACGGATGTTATGCTTTTTAAATATCTCGATAAGAGCGGCATAGGTATCGGGATCTGCCTCGGGAGACTTCATCTTCTTTCTGCAAGAGCCGAGAGCCGCAGAGGGCGTCTGCTCGAGTATATCAATTCTCTTGTCATCTGCAAACTCTTCTGTAAGATTGATGAGATCTTCACGAAGGAAGCCCTCGATTCCGTTTCTCATACCGTAAAGAGTCTCGATAAAATCGCACTCCTTTGCACCTCTGATAACTCCTGCAAGAGTTGCGTTAATAGCTGCTGTGGGGCCGCCGGACTGTCCGACTACCGCATTGCCTCTTAAATTATTCATGTTTAAACTGCCTTTCTTTTTTAATTTTTATTTAATTATACTATTTTGAAACACTTATGTCAAGGACTATTTCGATCACAAAGCCTTGAAAAATCAAGATGTGATATTGCTCCGGTCAGATATTTTTCGTATTCAAAGCCGTAATCGGCAAAATATGAATGCTCAAACAGATCTATCACAAGTAAGGGCGCATCTCTCAAAAAGCCTATATCAAGCGCCTCGACGGTGCGAAAGCAAGGTCTTCCCCGTCCGTCCTTATAAACATACAGATAGCCGTGGTCAAGCCTTTTTGCCGCCTCCTTTAACTCATAGCAAAAGCTGTTTTCGGAGATATAATATTTTTTCAACAATTGACAGGGCTTCGGTGTCTTTGTAAAGGACGAAAAATACAGCTCGTGGGCTTTTATTTTTAGAATGAGGGGTAAAAGCTCTGCCGATTGTTTTTTCGGAATATTCATTCTCACAAGCTCCTCGGGACTGACACCCTTTATACGTGGCAGACTTTTTTCAAGTATTGAATACTTTAATCTAAGGGTTCGCATATATGCAAGATGATTTTTTACGTTATTCTCCGAAAGAAAGCAATAAAGTGGTGATAGGTTCATATATTTCTCCTTAAACAAAAAAATCTTCGCCCCACTATTATATGAGGCGAAGAGGTTTTCGGTTTATTTAAGGAGTTCTTTTTCGGGGTAGGTGTATTCGGTGTTACAGAATCGGCAAATGGCAGTAAGCTCTCTCGCCTTGCCCTCTGCCTCCTGCTCGTCAAGCATTTTGGCGATTTCGGTCTTACCGAGGCTCTTGATCTTCTTAAGCATTCTCTCTCTTCCGCAGTCGCACTTATAGGAAACGTCCAGGGTATCGAACACATCGTACGGAATATCCCTCATTGCTATCTCGGCAATCTCTTCATTAGATAAGCCCTTGTCAAAATAGCGGGAAATATTTACAAGATCGGCGGCATTTCGCTCTATCAGATCTACGGTCTTATCATCGGGGAAAGGCATAAGCTGAACCAGCACGCCTCCTGCGGCAAGACATGAATAATCCTTATCGACGAGGACGCCGAGCGAAAGAACTGTGGGAACCTGCTCGCTCTTGGCAAAATAGGTTGCTATGTCCTCAGCGATCTCACCGCTGACAAGCTCAATGGTTCCGACCTGGGGCTCGTTAGCTCCAACGCTCTTCACAAAGGAGATAGTTCCCCTTCCGACAGCGGCTCCAACATCAAGCTTTCCGTTAGGCTTCTTCGGAGGATTTGCCATTGGATTCTGGATATATCCCTTGACGTTTCCGTAGTAATCGCCAACTGCAATTATTTTACCTGCCTCACCGTCTCCTGCTATGGATATCGAAACGGTATCGGCAGGCTCCGGGAGCATGGTGCCGATCATGGATGCGGCGGTGACCGTTCTTCCGAGAGCGGCGGTAGCTGTGGGAGTGGTTCTATGGAATTTTATCATATCATCGACGATTTTTCTCGAATTTATAACTAAAATCCGGGCAGAACCGTCTCTCGTCATACCTCTGAGTATGGTAGAGCCTTCAATTTTTTTATTATCATTCATTGTTTTTTCTCCTTTATTTCTTACATCTTGCGACAAAATATATTCTCTCTGCACTATCGTCTGCCTCGCTGAACCGAAGGTCGGAGTATGCGCCAATATATTCAAATCCGCTCTTTTCAAGAGCTGTTTTTACCTCTTTTACAGTATACATTCTTTCCCGTTGGGTTTCGTCGTATCTTGCGTATCTTCCGTCGGCTTGTTCCTCAAAGAGAGTTATATAGAAGTCACAAAGCTTGGTTTTTCCATTATAATCGTTTTGCCAGATGCAAACGGCTCCCTCCTCCTCCATTGCGTATGTGCGGTCGGAGTATATGTTCTCGAATTTATATTTGCCGTTAATATCGAAAACGAAAAGTCCGTCGGGAATAAGATAATTATGAACCAAAGAAAAGCATTTGTCAAGCTCTGTTTTTTTAGTCAGGTGATTTACCGTATCAAGACAGCAGACGGTGACGTCAACCGTTCCGTAGAGCTCAAAGGCGGTAATATCCTGGCAGAGCCAAAGCACATCGAGACCTTCCTTCTCTGCCGCATCTCTTGCGATACCGAGCATTTCGGGTGAATAGTCAACGCCGGTCATATCATAGCCACGTCTTGCCAGCTCAAGTGTCATTTTACCCGTCCCCGAGCCAAGATCGAGAATAAGCTCGGGTTTTCCTGATTTATATTCCTTGTCAATAATTTTTTCGATAAAATCCGCCCAAGCCGAATAATCCAGCTCGGAATTTATGGCATCGTAAAACGGTGCTAAAAGGTCATATATCATATTAATCTCCATTCCGTCGCCCGTAGGCGAGCGCACAACCATTAACTAATTTTCGGCACCGCCCTTTCGGCGGCATTTTGGAATAAGGCTCCAAAATGCGAAAATTTGGGGCGTGAAACGTACAGAGTGAAAAAACAGATGGTACTGAACTTTCACGCTAAATCCTCGCTTAAAAATCTGTTGATAACTTCTTCGGGACACAGCCTGTCAATCGCATATGCATCGCAAAGAAGCTCGGAGGGGATATATTCGTCGTATTTGTCAAAGACAGGACATTCACCGTCAAAAACAAGTGCTGAAGGATCAAGGCCGTCACGCTGAATTATTTCATTTATCCTCTCGGGAATATTTCTGCCGTCACCCTTAGCCTTAAAGGTAATATAACAGCATCCCTCGCTGCGGATATCGGATATACCAAGCTCCGAGGAACATTTCTGCAAAAGCCTTCTGACAGTACGGAACGCTCTGGTTCCAAGCCAGGGGAAAAGCACGTAGCTCTGTCCTCCGAGAAATACGACCAGCGACTTATTCATTCCGGCATTTCTTGCCACCATTCTTGCGTTTTCAAGGCGGCGTTTTGCATTATCGCCGAGGAAGGAATAATCCTTACTGTTAAAGAGAACATCACGCATTGCAACAAGTAGCCTTGTGTGTATCTCGCCGCTGTCACCGGGCCAGGAGATCTCCATTTTTCCGTCAACGCTTTTTACAAAAATCAGCTTTCTCGGCACGTCTACCTCGAGAACCTCCCACACCCTGCCCGCAAGAGCAAATCTGTCGCCCTTGGGAGGCGGGGTGGTTATCGTACCGATCTCCTCACCCTCGCATCTTACGGTGTAATCCTCACTGTCCTTGAATACGGCATAGAATTTAAAGGAGTTGATTATTCTTTCGCCTGCAAGTCCAATTATCAGTCCTTTTTCTTCGGTAAACTGTAAATAATCGTCATTGATCATCGAAACCAGCAACGCACGGTAGGTCTCCTTACCAAGATCGGCAAGAGGAGGAAGCGAAAGCACCCTTTCGGCAAGTGCCTTCGGTGTAAGCTCACCCGTGGAGCAAAGCACCGAAAGTGTTTGGTGGAATGCAAGGCTCAAGGGCATTTTCTTGATCCTCGGAGGCTCAATAAAGCGTTCGGATGAATAGAGGTCTATAATAGCAATTCCACGAAGAAGCTCCCAAGGAATTATTTCCGGAAGAGGGGCGTTGGGCAACGGAGTGTCCTCTCTGTATACCATTATCATTTCGGGAGCAGAGCCACGTCTGCCGGAGCGTCCGAGCCTTTGCAAGAAGCCGGAAACGGTTGTAGGCGAGCCGATCTGCGATACTCTGTCAAGCTTGCCTATATCTATGCCGAGCTCCATTGTCACGGTGGCACAGGTCACCGCAAAACGAACCTCGTCATCCTTCATTTTCAGCTCCGCATCCTCTCTGAGCGATGCGGAAAGATTGCCGTGATGTATAAGAAATACGTCGAGATCGCCTCTTGCCTTTGCTATCTGTCTTAGAGTAGCGGTAACGTATTCGGTTTCCTCTCTGGAGTTGGAAAACACCAGGGATTTACTGCCGTATACTGCATCGTAGAGGAACTCGTAGCCCGGATCAAGAGCTGCTCTTCCCCCTCTTTCATCCTCGGGAGCGGTTGCAAGGTGCGGCTCACCCGTCTGTATTTCATCGGGATTCTGTATATAAAAATGCTCAAGGCAGAGCCGCCATTTCAAGGGTGATCTTTCGGGAACGGGCGCATCGGTATACCTTCCGCTTCCCGCACCGAGCCAATCGGCAGTCAATCTAAGATCTCCTACGGTTGCGGAAAGACCTATGCGTCTCGGATGATATCCGATAAGCCTTCCTATTCTCTCAAGCTGACACAAGACCTGATTGCCTCTGTCGGCACCGATCATCGAATGTATCTCATCTATTATGACGTAACGGAGAGCGGAAAAGAGCCTTGGAATATCACTTGATCTGTTTATAAGCATTGATTCAAGGGATTCGGGAGTGATCTGTAAGATTCCCGAGGGATTCTTAAGCAGCTTGGTTTTGTGAGAAGCACCAACGTCACCGTGCCAATGGGTAACCTGTATACCGCTTGCGTCAAGAAGCTCGTCAAGCCTTGAAAACTGGTCGTTGATAAGCGATTTGAGGGGGGCGATATAAAGCACGCTGATTGAACGGCAGGCGTCGGGATCATCCGAGATGTCCGAAAGAATCGGGAAAAACGCCGCCTCTGTCTTGCCCGATGCAGTGGAGGAGGATATCAGAAGGTTGTTATCCGTTTCAAATATCACCCTTGCCGCCTCAAGCTGAACCGATCTCAGCTCTGACCAACCGCGGCTGTAAATATATTCCTTTACAAAGTCGGGAAAACGGGCGAAAACTCTGTCTGCCTCGGTCATCTCTTTCTCCTTTCGTCGGGTTAAATATCAATATCAAACAAACTGATCTTCTGCTTTTGTAAGGGGGTACCGACTTCGGACTCGGTCTCTCTTTGCTCGGTTATGGGAGCGGTAAAGCTTACGTTCTTCATAAGTCCGTCAAAGGTTGCCTCCTTATTATCTCTTAAAATATTGAGAAGGGTAAGGAAATCCCTGATGATCTCACGCGGAGTTATCATCTCCTCGGCTCCCGCCTTGGATAACGCCTGATTCATAAAGCGTTCGATCTCACCGTCAGTGAGCGGAGGTTCTGAAAGCCCTTCCCTCTCGGAATATAGCCTGGTAAGTCTTTTTACAAGGGCTAAAAGTTCGTTATCCGACAGTCTTCTGAGACGGACAACAGGTGATGAAAGATTCCGGTAGCCAAGCTCGGAGTATTTGGAATCGGCAAGACGGCTCTTAAGGGCATCGTAGCTGAACAGACCTCGTCTTGTGTCCTCGAGAAACTGAGGTGTACCGCCGAATATAACCCCGAGATTATTAGCCTTGCCTTGGAGAGTATCGTTAAAGATCGCAAGAAGCTTCTCGTAATTTGATTCTCTGGAAATTCTGTTGGTAATTTTATAGAGATTTACGCACTCGTCAACAAAAAGGATCAAGCCCGAGTAGCCGAGCTTTACAGACAAGGAAGCGAAAAGCTTAATGAAATTGTACCAATTTTCGTCATCAATAACGGTGGAAACTCTGAATCCGAGAGCAAAGTTAGCCTCGGTCTTGGTTGAGAATTCACCTCTCAGCCAACGGAGGCAGGCAGTTTTTTTATCATTCTCATCTCTCATTGAGGCAAGATAATATTCACCGAGAACTCTTGCGAAATCAAAGCCTCCGACGTCCCCCTCAAGCTCGGCAAGCGTGACGTATATCTTCTTTTGAAGCTCGGTCTCAAAGGTGGGATCGGACGGAAGTATTCCCTCCTCTATCAGCTCGGTCTTCAGCCTTGTGAAATGGCGTGAAAGCACGGTAGCCAATGCTCCTCCGTCGGGACTTGCCTTGGTTGCAAGGTTTATCATAAGCTCACGGTAGGTTGCGACGCCTGCACCGTTTCCGCCCGTCAGACGTCTTTCCGGCGAGAGGTCTGCATCCGCCGTTATAAAGCCTCTTTCCAGAGCGTAGCCTCGGATAAGCTGAATAAGAAAGCTTTTACCCGAGCCGTATCTTCCTATAAGGAAGCGGCAAAACGCCCCTCCCTCTCGTGTCTGGTCAAGATTATCAAGAAGAGAATTTATCTCGTCGGCTCTGCCTATGGCAATATAGGGAGCTCCGCTTCTCGGAACCACTCCCGCTGTAAGAGAGGCAAGAAGGGTGTTGAGTATTCTCTTCGGTACCTTTACTTCATTATTTTCAGGAGCCATTCTCCAATCTCCTCTTCGTAATCTTCGATAATTCTGTATTTTTCGCCGTCGTATTCAAGAATTATGTCGCCAAAACCATCAGCAAACGCTTCATTGATACGTTCCGCGGCGGTATCATCTATTGAATAATTTCCCACAGAAATCTCATAGAGTCTTCTGACGTCATCGAGGGAAAGTCCGTAGGTCGGAGCATCACCGCTTGCTTCTGCCGGCTCTTTCGCATCTTCAATGCTTATAGATTCCTCGGTATTACCCGTATTTTCGATCATTTCATCGAAATCGGTTTCACACTCCGACTCGACAACCAGCCTTTTTGTGGTAACCCAGGATGCACGCTCTATTTCATCGGCTCCACTGAAGGAAAGTGATTCCCTTGGAGCATCGTATAGCTTCTCGTATTCGGGAATATTCTCCGCACGGCGTCTTTGCATTTCCTTTTCAAACAGTGAGTTAAAATAAAGATCAATAATATGCTTGTGCTCATCCGAAAGAGCCTTGACTGCAAGTCGGCTTTTTATACCGAAGAGGGCCCGAAGCTTATTCTCGGTATATCTGACGGCAGAGGTAACATCCAAGCGAATCCTTTCATTTCCCGAAAGGCGGAGATACTCGACCTCCAGCTTACACTTCACCGCATGTGTGCAAAGCGAGTGTGCGAAGGCATCGCGCCTGAGACATCCTATATCAGATCCTCCGGTTGTACCTTTAAGATCAAGTCTGTATAAAACTCTCCACATTGCACCGAGCATATACTTACGGTAAACGTCGGCATTTTCGCCTCCCGAATACTTTCCCTTTCGCCAATCGTAATCCGAAAGATAGGCAAGCATAGCGTCCGTACCGTCATCACCGGTCTTATCGATATCCGAAAGATAAAATTCCTTAAAATCAGAAACGCTTATTGCTTCGGATATAAATGAACGAATCTTCTCGGTAGGACAAGGCAGACGGTAGACAAGGCAATAGTCCTGAACCCAACGTGCAAAGTAAGAATCGATTCTCGGCAGAGCTTCTCTGTATTCCGACCAAAGAGAGCAAAGAAGGTCTATTCCCTGTTCCGGGGGTATTTTGTCGGGAAGATTGAGTATTTCATATACGCATAAATATAGGTAGGAATAATCGGATTTCAGGTAAATACCGTGTCTGAGAGAATCGCGCCAGAAGAAATAATAGTTTTTCTGCTCGGTATTAAGCTGCGAATATTGGGGCATATAAGAATAGAAGGGGGCAAAAGCACATTTTTCCGTCTTATAATCATAGTAAAGAAGCGCCGCCTTGCGGAAGCTTCCGTAAAAATCGTATTTATCAATAAATCGCTTTATGGTAACACGTTTAACCAGTCCTGCTCCCTCATTAACATAGGAGGTGTCCTCGGTTTTGTCAATTCCCTTCAAGGTCTCAAGGGAGAGCTTTCGCTCCTCGGCACTCCTATCCTCTTCTCCGGGGGCGGAGTAGGTGACAGTCTTGCTGACAGAGGCAAAGGGAGATATTATCTTTCTTTTTTTCGGAACGAGCTTATCAAGATCCCAAAAATCGTCTCGTTCGTCGTATGATGACATATTCTTTCCTCCTTCTTGTCAGTATCAATATATTTTAACATATTTAACGTTGATTGTCAATGAAATGGTAGAAAAAACAGAAAAATTTATTAAATAAACAAACAAACGAAAACAGCTACTTGACTTTCAATTTTCGTGGTGATATAATGCAGACGGTATGTGTTTAAAAACACTAATTTGAAGGAGATTTGATATGAAATACCGCTTTGGACAAATGCCGATATTTGAATTTGATACCGAGAGCTTCGGCTTTTTTGTCACCTTAAAAGACAGGACGTTCAAAACGATAGATTCAGAGATTCCCTACGTTCTTTTCAAGGACGGAAGAAAAATGCCGTTTTGCAAAGCAAAAACAATAAAGGTTAATGAGTATCCAACGGGACTTGGCGAGGGTGTGCTTATCGAGCTTTCGGATTTTCCCGATTCGTCGCTTTCCTTTGCTATTTATATGTGGGTAGAAAAATCCAACGGTCGCATTCACGCTGAATGGATCCCCTATACCGAAAGCGAGAGCATTATTGCCGAGGTCGCGTGGCCTCAGCCTCTTCATTCCTTTGCAGAGGACGGATACTCGGTGCTTACTCTTATGGACGGCAAGATCATTCCCGACAAGAGCCCCGACGAGTTCCACTCGGGCGAGGAGCGCCTTTTCTTCAGGCGAGAGGGCTATATGCCCTTCTTCGGTCAGGTTGGCGAGGGAGGCTCGGGCTACCTTGCGATAATAGAGACCCCCTTTGATGCGGAAAAGCAATTCGACCATATGCCCGCCTCTCCTACCACGATAGGCGTTCGTTGGGTCCCCTCGCTCGGCAGGATGTCTTACCGCAGAAGAATGGTCTATACCTTCTACGAGGAGGGAGCTGACTTTGTCAGAATGTGTAAGGACTACCGTCTTTACGCCAAGGAGCAAGGAAGGATAACCACCCTAGGGGAAAAGATGATCAAAAATCCAAATCTTGAAAAAATGATCGGCTCTTGCGTGATCCACACGCCTATGATCGCAAGAAACGTATCGCCCGAGTCGGATTATTATAACAAAGAAGAGCCTTCGAAAAACCATTCCGTCATCACCTTTTCCGATATGGCGTCTAAGCTCGAGAGACTTCACGAGCTTGGGGTCGAGGGCGCTTACGTACATATTGACGGGTGGGGTAACAGAGGATATGACAACGGGCATCCCGATATTCTTCCTCCCTCTCCCGAGGCGGGCGGCTGGGACGGTATGCGAGATATGCTTTACCGCCTGAGAAGGATAGGATATATACCCGCAATACACGACAATTACCGCGATTATTACAAAAACGCAAAGACTTACAGCGACAACCAGGCTCAGGTTTATGCCGACGGAAGCTTTGAGGGAGATAGCATTTGGTACGGTGGCCCTCAAAGAAAGCTCTGCTCGGCGCTTGCCAAAAGCTACGTTAGAAGAAACTTTACCGAGATGAAGGCGCACGACTGTCTTCCCGACGGTGCGTATCTTGACGTTTTCTCGGTCGGTCTTCTTGACGAGTGCGCAAACCCGATGCACATAGCGACAAGAGAGGATTGTCTCAGAAACCGAAAGGAGTGCTTCGAATACGTAAGGAGCCTCGGAATTATAGTTTCCTCCGAAGAGGCGCTCGACGGCTTTGCCGACAGTCTTGATCTCGTGCATCACTGCCCTTGCTTCTGGTACAATCACGGCGGAATAAACGTACCTCTTATGGAGCTTGTTTATCACGACGTTGTGCTTATTCCCGTCGAAACGGGAAAGGGCGCATCTCACTCACCCGAGGACGAGTCCGGCTTCCTTCACGCAATGCTTAAAGGAGGTATCCCCTACCTTTCCATAAAGGCTGACGAAAAGGAAATTGAGAACGTAGCGCTCGTAAGAAGGCTTCACAAGGAGGTCGCGCTCTCCGAGCTTACCTACTACGGCTTCATCGACACAGACCCGAAGAGAAGAGAGAGCCGCTTTGCAAACGGAGTTATTGTAAAGGTCGACTTCAGAACCGACGAGTACTGTATTAAATGGGCGGACGGCTCTGTCAGCGAAGGGAAAATGGAAGTATAAGGGGCTGCTACATTTAGGCATAAAACAAAAAAAGGCAGAGGTACTAAAAATGTGTGCCTCTGCCCAAAATAAATAGCTTTCTTTGGAGAAAACCGAGGTCAAAACCTTTGGTTTTCTCATTTTTATTATATTTTCGTTCGATTATGCCTAAATGAAGCAGCCCCTTTTTAATGCAATTATACCGATCTTGCGACGTACGCTCTGATGCCTTCGGCGGATAGCGCGGAGGCGGCGTGCTTTGCGGCTTCTTCATCTGCAAAGATGCCAAAGACAGACGGCCCGCTTCCACTCATAAGAGCGCCGAGCGCGCCAAGCGACACGAGGCGGGATTTAAGGTCTACGACCTCGTGGATATCCTCGCAGACGGTTTTCTCAAAGACGTTAAAGAGAAGCTCGGTGGGAGCTTCACCCGAGACGATCTTTTCTAAAAATTTCGGAAACAGCTCATCTCCTCCGGTCTTTACAGTGCCGTCAAAATCCGAGTAGCGAGCATCAAGGGCGGCGTACGCCTTCGGAGTTGATATGCTTGCCGCGCCGATAGCGATAACAAAATTGACGGAAGCGTTAAACGGTATCTTTGATAACACCTCTCCTCTTCCCTCGCAGAGTGCGGTGCCGCCGAGAATACAGAAAGGTACGTCGCTGCCTAGCCTTTCGCCAAGCGAAAGAAGCTCGTCCGAGGAAAGCTTTCGGTCAAAATAGTCGTTTAAGGCGCAAAGGGTTGCCGCGGCATCCGAGGAGCCGCCGCCAAGACCTGCCGAGGAAGGAATATTTTTTTCAAGAGCGATCTCTATTTTCGCGGTTTCACCGATTGCTTCAAGGTAAAGTACAGCCGCCTTGAAAACAAGATTATTCTCGTCGGTCGGCAAGGAATCGTTGCCTTTTATTTTAACCGATATGTCCGTATAATCGGAGGGAGAAACGGTAAAGGCGAGATCATCGCAAAGCGAGAGCGAATGCATTACGCTTTTTATATTATGAAAGCCGTCGGGGCGGCGGGAAATAACGTCTAAAAACAGATTTATTTTTGCGTAAGCCTTGTATTTTGACACGCTTTCTTCCTCCTTTTTTATTCATACGGGAATATTATACATCGTCAGAGCAAAAAAATCAATAATTTTTATAAAAATCGGCTAAAGCAGATCAAAAATATGCAAAAGATTGAAAAAAGATTGAAAAAACCGCAAAAAACTCTTGACAAGAAAAGGAAAACATGTTATAATGCCTTGGTAGATTGGATTACTATGTCCAACCCCTTGCTGCCGAAAGGTAGCCAAAAGACCAAAAGGAGGAAAAATTCAGATGGAAAAGAAGATTTGTTCTTACGAGACTCTCTTCGCGCTCAACGGTACTCTCGGTGAAGAGGAGACCAAGGCGCTTGTTGAGAAGTTCGTAGCTCTCATTAACGAGAACGCAAGCGACGTTAACGTTAACGAGTGGGGCAAGCGCAGATTTGCATATCCTATCAACTACGTTACTGAGGGATATTACGTGCTTGTCGACTATAAGAGCGAAACCAGCTTCCCCACCGAGCTTGACCGTGTGTTCGGCATTACCGAAGGCGTACTTCGTTACATGACCACCACCAAGTGCGAGAAGGCAGCTAAGTCTGATGCTGTTGTTGCTGAAGAGGCTCCCGCAGCTGAGGAAACCGCTGAAGTTGCAGAAGCAACCGAAGAATAATTTACAAAAAACAGGAGGCGGAACATGGCAGACTTAAATAAGGTCATACTTATGGGCCACATGACGGCAGACCCCGAGCTTAAGCAGACTACCAGCGGAATTTCCGTTTGTAGCTTCTCTATCGGTGTTAACCGCCGTTATTCCAGAGCGGAACAGGGTCAGCAATCGGTTGACTTCATTAACATCGTTTCATGGAGACAGCAGGCAGAGTTTGTTTCCCGCTATTTCAAAAAAGGCAGCTGTATCGTAGTTTGCGGTAGCTTGCAGACAAGAAACTGGACTGATAACCAGGGGCAGAAGAGATACGTTACCGAGGTCGTTGCTGACGAGGTCAGCTTCGGTGCTCCCGCATCTGCCAACCAGAATGCCGGAGAGAGACCTGCCGGACAGGCTTATACTCCTCAGGCTTACGGTGCTCCCTCGTTTGATTCCACTCCCAGCGCCAATTTCGAAGAAATTCCCGGCGACGAGAGCCTTCCCTTCTAATTGGGTAACTCGTCCTCCTGCCCCTAGGCTCACTGTGGCAGGAGCAATATAGAAATTGTGAGTCGGAAAGGTGATAAAACTCATGGAAAACAACAATCGTCCTG
>JAZRMT010000019.1:0-12203 GCA_045647805.1 Eubacteriales bacterium
GAGAGAAAACTCGAGGCAGTCGGGCGTTGTTTTTGCTAACCGACTGCGGGGTTCAAAGTCCCGTTTCATCGGTATTTTTGTACGGGTTCTCCGACGGCTCGCAAGCATAGTCGTCTCACGCGCGTTTCCAACGCTTCTGATACTCCTTGTTTTGCTCGGGCACGTCACCTAAAACAGTTCTCAACTGTTTTAGGCTCGTTTACCCGTTTCCCGCACCAACAAAAACACCTGACCAATAGGATTGCACCCTAAAGGACAGTTTTGACAAATACGGTATGACTCGAAAGAGGTATGCCGTATTTTGCTTTTGTGGACACAAAAGCAGTGCTTATCAGGAAAATTGATAAGGCATAGATGAACATAAAAAGGCTCCCTTATGCAAAGGGAGGCTCTTTTCTACCTCCCGGAAGGTAATTGTATAAATTTCACTAAATATATTTACAAACAGCAAAAATTGTGATATAATTAATATGCTACACAAAACCGAATAAACTTTAGGGCTAATGGTCTTTCTATTTATATAGGGGATATTATACCCTTTTTTAGGCATACTACTTTTGAATTTGGTAAAAGTGCAAATTCCAACAGGTAGTATGTCGGATACCATTATCCCGTTTATCTGGTTTTGTGTAGCAGCAATCGGAATTTGCGTTTTTCGGTGTGCGCGACTTCGATTGCGCACACTTTTTATTTATCTCATTTAACTATGGAGGAAATCAAAAATGAAAAAAATTGTATCGTTGTTAATAATCATTACAATGTGCGTATCTTTGCTTATGGCTTTTACTTCTTGTTCGTCTAAACATCCTATAGATGAATTCAAAGAAAAGATGGAAAAAGCTGATAGTTATCAAATGGCTATTACAATGTCCGACGTTCCGTTATTTGGGACTTTTACAATGACTACAAATGTTGATGGCAATATTCAATACACTCCCGCCGTAATGTTTAGTGAAGAAGAGTATGTCGAAACTGTTGGTGATGTAAAATACAAATACACCAAGGATGAGTCTGGAAAATGGACAAAAGAAAAAGAAGAAGAAACGGAAGAGGATGACTCGAGTATTTTTGACGATGAGTCGATGGAAAAACTTTTCAATCCTGATAATTATGAAAAAGTAAGAGGTGAAAAAAACACATATAAACAAAAGTCCGATGTTACGTTTGATTATTATGAAGATGTTAAAATCACCATTGAAGAGGATTCGTGTACTATTGAAATGAATGCTATATCTGATGCAATGACTATTGGCGTTAAAATAGTCATTTCCAAAATAGGTGAGGTTAATTTAACTCTTCCGAAAGTTGGATAATATATCACATACAACACCGAAAATTTAATAGCATTATGAAAGTTGTCTCGCTTGTAATAGTGCGACAACTTTTTATATACAAAAATCTCGTCGTGACGCACTCTCCCTCAGTCACCTTCGGTGCCAGCCCCCTCTCGGAAGGAGCCACTCTGCATGGTTCTATAAAAAAAGTAGAGATCTTCACGTTCTCTACTCTTTTTTCAAAGACAAAACTGCCGTATTTATTCAGTATATTTCCTCTGTTCCAATTATTTATATAAATTATTTATATAAAATCAGTCTTCCTCAAGATCGTTAAAATAATCTTTGTCAAAAAATTCGGACAAAGTCATGCCGGCACCTTCGCAAAATCGCTTTACCGTAATGACCTTCGAGCATTTCGTTCTGCCCTTGATAAGATCGTAAATTGCAGAAGGTGACATACCCCCACCCAAAGCAATATCACATACGTTGCTGTTACGTTCCTTGCAAATTTCCTCTATTCGCTTAACAATAGCATCATTTAATTTCATAGCTTTATCCTATCCATTTTTGTGGAATTCCACAATTATTATAGAAAAATATGAATTTTTTATCTCGTGGAGTTCCACGATATTGACGAACTTTTTATTTGATTGTATAATATATCGCGGTATCGTGGAATTCCACGAAAACGAGGAATGCGATATGATTATTTCCTTTGTAGGTCACGCCTTTGTTTCTTCTGCTAACACGGTAAAAGAAATCGTAAAAGAACAAATACGGAATAATATTAAAGATGCTTCGACTGTTACCTGCTATCTTGGTGGATATGGGAATTTCGATGAAATTTGTGCCTGCGCTTGCAGAGAATTGAAGCGGGAACATGACAGAATAGAGGTAATTTACGTTACACCTTATATCAGCTTGTCCGAGCAAACTAAAATAAAAGAAATGCTGAGCTTTGGTTTATACGATGCATCCATATATCCTCCAATTGAGAATACGCCACCAAAATTCGCAATTACATACAGAAATAAATGGATGTTGGCTAATGCTGATCTAATAATAGCGTATGTAAAGCATGAATTCGGGGGTGCCTATAAATCACTTCAGATTGCGAAACGAAGAAACAAGAAGATAATAAATATCTGCGATTTTTACTCTTGAATTCTCATCCCTATTCTGTTATAATAATTTCAAAACGTAATCAAAGGAGCTATGTTATGGATCTTAAGAATAAAATCGTTTGCTTCCTTGGCGACAGTATAACCGAGGGGCATGGAGCAAGTACGCCTGAGAGGTGCTTCGTATCATTGTTCAGAAAGGCACATCCCGAGGCTAAGGTACATAATTTCGGCATAAGCGGAACACGTATTGCTAAGCAGATAAAGCCCTCGAATTCAAAATGGGACCAATATTTTGGCGGAAGAGTTAAAGATATGCCTAAGGAAGCAGACCTGATCTGCGTTTTCGGAGGGACTAACGATTACGGACACGGAGATGCTCCCTTTGGAGAATTTGGAGATAGTGATGAATTCTGCTTCTCCGGTGCGATATATAGCCTTATGCGTACTCTCATTGAAAAATACCCCGAATCGAAGATAGTGTTTTTCACCCCTTTGCACAGAGTGGGCGAGCTTACGCCTTCGATCAGAAGAGACGGAGAGTTTATTCTCGGTGACTACGTCAACCGCATTAAAGAAACGGCAGAATATTTCTCGATTCCCGTCCTTGATCTGTGGTCGATTTCCGGGATTCAGCCCTCTGTTGAGATAATTAAAGAAAGATTTCTACCCGATGGACTTCACCCCAACGACTCGGGATACGAAAAGCTGTTCAAAATTGTGGATAAATATATATCGGCATTGTAATACCGTTGTATCAGAAAAGGCGAGCTTCACAAAAGCTCGCCTTTTCTGAATTATTAGGAAAATTTCATTATTCTTAGGAAAAATTCTACGGATTTTGCTACGGTGGAAAGGGGGATACGCTCGTTGTTACCGTGTATGGTACTGCGTTCCTCCTTAGAAAGAGCCATCGCGGAGAATCGGTATACCCTGTCCGAAATTTCACCCCAATGGCGAGAATCCGAGCAAGCGAGCATAAGATAGGGGGAGACAATGGCATCCTGCCAGGTTTGGCTGACTGCCTTTTTGACACGCTCGTAGCCCTCGCAATCGGTGCGGGAGATGCGAGAGGGGTTCATTCCGTCGATCATACGAACCTCTACCTTACTGTCGTTTACTATCTGCTTTATACGCTCGAGCACACTATCGGTTGTCTCGGGTGCCATGATTCGATGGTTAGAAACCATTTTTGCCTGGGGAGGGATAACGTTCATACCCTTAGAGCCCTCCATTTGTGTAAAAGCTGTTGTGGTACGGACAAGTGCATTAAGCTCTCCACCGGTCTTCCTGGTAAGAAGATTGAGAACCGGTGAAAACAGCCAGAGGTTAGCAAAGATCACACGGAACAGGAAGGTAGAATTTCTTCCCATTGTATCAAGCATTTGCCTTGCGGGAGGTGTAAGACGGTACTTAAAGGGCTTCTTTTCCATATTTACACACGCCATAGAAAGTCTGCCGACAGGTGTATGGGGTGCGGGAGAGGAGGAATGACCGCCTCCGCCCTTCACAGAATATTCGACGTTGATCATTCCCTTCTCGGCAATTCCGATAAGGGCACAAGGCTTGCTGACACCCGGGAATACCTTTTCAACTACTGCACCGCCCTCATCAAGGACAAGTGCGGGAGTTATGCCCCTGCTCTTAAAGAGTGCGACAATATCCGAGGCTCCGTTTCCGTTGATCTCCTCGTCTGCGCCAAAAGCAAAGTAAATATCATTTTCGGGTACAAAGCCATCAGAGATAAGCATTTCGGCAGCGGAAAGAATTCCGTTAAGAGTTCCCTTGGTATCAAGGGTTCCTCTGCCCCAAAGAACACCGTTCTCGATTATTCCGTCAAAAGGAGGCTTATCCCAATCATCCTCAACTACGCTTACCACATCGTAATGTGCCATAAGAACGGTAGGTGATGCGGATGATCTTCCGCTCCACTTAAACAGAAGTGCACGGTCAGACACCTTTTCGTGATCGCAGGTTTCATATACCTTAGGAAAAAGTGTGGGGAGAAGTGCTTCAAATTTCTTGAATTCCTCTTCGTCCTCATTCTCCTTATTTCTATCCGAGACGGTTTTACATCTGATTATTTCGGCAAGAGTTGAAACCGCACGCTCGGTATCGACAGAAAGCATTTCACGAGTGCCGTTATCAGGCTTCTCGGGTACGAACATTATCGCTCTTACCAAAACGAAGGTGATGAGTGCTCCGAGAAGTGAGGAAATTATTAAAACGATTATAACAGGTAACGTCATATCTTATCCAATCAAAGAACGCCTTTCTTATAAAGAATTCTTGATACTCCAAGGGTAAAGAGCACGCCTACGGGAACCATTATTCCAACAGTAGAGGCATTGAGAGCGGGAACGAAGATGAAAAGAATGAGCATCAGAGTTACGGGGGCAACGGCTATCTTCCAGTTCTTGGACACAAGGGCAACGCCGAGAGCTCCGAAGAGAGCGGGAAGAAGCTGATCAAATGCCGGCTTAAGAGCTTCATTGGAAAGCAAGGGACTAAGAGGAATAATTAGTATTACTCCTATAACGATTATAACGGTAGTTACGATAGAGGAAACCGCTATGGAGATCGTGGAAATGATCTCGCCCTCCTCGCTTTGTGCATCAACACCTGCATTTTCAAGAGCACTGAGTGCACAAGGAAGCTTAAGGTTAGAAATGTTTCCCGTAACGAAGGAAAGATAGGAGCCGCCCGCACCGAGCATAGGAATATAGGTAATGGTTTCAACCACACCGACAGCCCAATACATAGGCGCAGTAGCAAGAAGTCCGAGACCGACACCCTTCCAATCGGGAACTGCGGAGAATATCAATCCGACTACCACCGGGAAGAGGAAAAGAACGATCATTACAAGAATGTTCCAGATCCTTCCGTCACGGTGAACCGAATCAATATAATCAAAGGTCTTTGTATTTTTATTTTCTTTTGAGATCATCACAAAGCACCTCCAAGCCAAGCAGTAAGCGGAATGGCAGAAGCCATGCCGAGAACCATACATATCGGAAGAGCATAGTCGTTAAGCCACTTCCATTTCAGCTTTTTCATAAGAATTCCGCAGGTGATCATAAGAGCGGCACTGATAAGCATTACGAATACCGGAACAAGTCCGGAGGTTGATGTAAAGCGATTGCCGTCAGAATCGGTATAAACGCCCCCCTCGGAGCTCCAAAGTCTGGAAATATCGCAAAAGACAAATCCTACGAAGGCAGAAATCATACCGATAAACAGAGAATTCTGCAAAATGCCCGACCATTTAGAATCCTTTTGATTAAATGAAATCAAGCCCTTCTGCATCTTCTTTCCGATTACCGGAACAAGCCAGATACCTACCATTATAGAAATCGTCATAACGATAGATATTGTGACGTACTGAGACGCGGTCATTTTGCCGATCAGGTCGGAAAGCTCATAGCCCATACCCGAAGCAGCATTGGCGGCGGCAATTGCCTCATATGAGAGAGAGCCGACAACCGAAAGTCGCAGCCACGGAAGTGCAATTCCGAGAGATTGCGACAAAGAAATAACTGTAATTACAATGGCAACAGCCGGTGCAATCGTGAAGATCGATGCGGAAATTATCGTCTTTTTGACAACTTTAGCGTCCATTTTAATAGCTTTTGCACGTCTGACAGACTTCACAAGGAAATAAATCGACTGGGCAAGTACAACTGCTATTATTACTCCGACAATGGCAAACAATATCGGATGATTGACAGAAAATTCCATATAAATTCCTTTCTTTCAGGCATTTAGCTATTATGAAAAAGCTTCTTTGTCTGATATTTAGGCTCGCAGGAAAGATTTACTCCCAGCTTACGGAAAGTGGAGGAATCCACCTGAGAAAGAATTACGGTTGAATGTACCTCCGCATAACGAAGCCCGGGTATAGCCTCAAACGCCTTCTTGGCAAAGGGATTATTGACCGCAGATATCGACAGAGCGATAAGAACCTCATCCGTATGAAGTCTTGGGTTATGGTTTCCGAGGTTCTCGATTTTAAGCTTCTGTATCGGCTCGAGTATTTCGGGAGAAATGACATCGGTGTCCTTATCTATCCCCGCAATTGCTTTTAAAGCGTTCAAGAGAGCCGCGCTGGAGGCACCGAGAAGAGAGGAGGTCTTGCCGGTTACTATTCTGCCATCATTAAGTTCAATGGCAACGGCGGGAGCTCCCGTTTCCTCGGATTTTTGATTTGCGACAACAACACACTTACGATCACTCTCGGCAGAACAGGAGAGCTTTTGCAGAAGGAGCTCGATTTTCTGTATCTCGATCTCGTTACCGTTGCCTTTGCGCATATTACAAAGAGCGTTGTAATGACGTCGGAGTATTTCCTGCTTAGCTGCGTCACATACAGCCTTATCATCATAAATACAGCATCCTGCCATATTTACACCCATATCCGTAGGCGACTTATAGGGGCATTCACCGAGAATTCCCTGAAGAGTTGATCTGAGTACCGGGAATACCTCGACGTCACGGTTGTAGTTAACAGCGGTCTCTCCGTATGCCTCAAGGTGGAAGGGATCTATCATATTTACGTCGGCAAGATCGGCAGTTGCCGCCTCGTAAGCGAGGTTGACCGGATGGTTTAAAGGAAGATTCCATATCGGGAAGGTCTCGAACTTCGCATATCCCGACTTCTTGCCCATTTTACTCTCATGATATATCTGAGAAAGGCAGGTCGCCATTTTACCCGAACCGGGGCCGGGTGCTGTAACGACTACAAGCGACCTGCTGGTCTCGGCATACTCGTTCCTGCCGAAGCCCTCATCCGACACGATAAGAGGTATATTATGAGGATAGCCGTCAATGGCGTAGTGCTTATAAACCTTGATTCCAAGCTTTTCAAGCTTCTGTTTAAAGGCATCGGCAATCGGGTTGGGCTTATATCTTGTCATTACAACAGAACCGACGTAAAGACCGTAACCTCTGAATGCATCTATAAGTCTGAGCACGTCAAGATCGTAGGTTATACCCAGATCTCCTCTTACCTTATTCTTTTCTATATCCGCAGTGTTGATCGAAATTATAATCTCGGCAACGTCGCTGAGCTCGATAAGCATTTTGATCTTACTGTCGGGAGCGAAGCCGGGAAGAACTCTGGAGGCATGGAAGTCATCAAAGAGCTTACCGCCAAATTCAAGATAAAGCTTCTCACCAAAAAGCTCAATACGCTCCTTGATTTTGCTTGATTGAAGCTTGAGATATTTTTCGTTATCAAATCCTTCTTTGAACATTGTACTGTCTCACATCCATTTATAATTTAATTTCCAACATTACTATTTTATCACACCTCGCCCGTTTTTTCAAGAGAAAGTGACATTTTATATTTATTTTGAAGTAAAAAAATTCAAGGCTTTTTTAGTTATTATTTATAAAAAGGCAAGGAGGGTGTAAATATTTACGAAAAGGTGTTGTATTCTTCGGTGAAAAATGATAGAATAGAGCTGTAAATTCAATGAATGGAGACAGGAATGAATTATTCGACATACAATAGCGAAGGCGAGTATTCGGGTTATGAGTACGCAAGGTTTAACAAAAGAACTGCTACACGCACCTTCTCACGGCTTTTTCTTGCCATTTCGGTTTATCTTTTAGTATCTTATGCCGTTATATTCGCGTCAGAAATAGCTATATTGCTTATTTTCGGTGCGGAGAAGTCTGCACAAATATTCTCAAGCACTTATTATGTTTTCGGGCTCCAAGTCGTTGCGATGTATCTTATAGCCTTCCCCGTCTTTTTGCTTATGACGAAAGGACTTCCCCGTCCCGGGGAGCTGTCATATGACCTAATTCCTCTGTCTTACGGAAAAAGAATCGTATGTGGAAGAAGAATGGGCTATGATGATGGGATGTCGCTCGGAGAATTCGTTGCACTGTTTTTTGTGTCAACCTCAATTATGATATTCGGTGCGCAGATATCCAACGCTTTCACGGAATATTTATCCCGCCTGCTCGGTCATACGGTTGAGAATACAACCTCTGATCTGATATCCAACACACCTCTTTGGTTAGTCGTTTTGGTTGCCGTTATAATAGGCCCGATCGTCGAGGAGCTTATATTTAGAAAAACGTTCATCGACATTCTTGGTGTTTACGGCACCAGGCTTGCTATAATAGTTTCATCTGTTGCCTTCGGCATTTTCCACGGCAATTTCAGCCAGCTTTTGTACGCTTCTTTACTCGGACTTGTGCTGGGTTATATTTATACCAAAACGCATAAGGTAAGATATTCTATTCTTATGCATATAATCATCAATTTCTTCGGCACTATCCCCACGATGCTTATGTCTGACAGCCTTGACAGACTTATGAGCCTTGCAGATGCCGAGTTAACCGAGGCTGAGGCTCTCAACTACTTCGGCGATATTATGAACGTATTCGGTCTGTTTATTCTTCAATACGGATTTGCTGTTGCGGGATTGATCATATTCGTTTATTGCACAGCAAAGAGGCTGTATTCCGTTCCCGATGAATGCGAGATCAGAATACCCGGAAGAAGTTTCTTGAGAACTACCTTCTTAAACTTTGGTGTAATACTGTTCCTTATACTTTCTCTTGGACAGTTCCTATTAAGCGTTTTATAGGTGGATATATGAAAAATGACATTTTTGAAACTCTGAAAACAGAATTTTACGACGAAGCTCTGAGGGGCTGTCCCTTTGACGTTTATCCCCGTCCGACAATGGTAAGAGATTCATTTCTCAACCTTAACGGAAGCTGGGATTATGCCGAAACAGAGGGGGATATTCCCGAATCCTTTACAGAAAAAATTCTTGTTCCCTACCCTCCGGAATCTATTCTTTCGGGCATTGGGCGGCAGGTTGGCGACGGTAAATATTCGGTTTACAGAAGATTTTTCGATATTCCGAAGGGCTTTTTAAAGGACAGATTTGTACTCAGATTCGGTGCAGTTGATACACTTTGCAGGGTGTACTTAAACGGAAGGCTGCTTGGAGAGCACGAGGGCGGATACCTTCCCTTCTCCTTCGATGCAACCGAGCTAATTCTCGCAGAAAATAACGAGCTTACCGTAATTGCAAAGGGCGATCTCACAAGAACCTACCCCTACGGAAAAAAGAAAAAGAACAGAGGCGGAATGTGGTACACTCCGACCAGCGGAATATGGCAAACGGTGTGGGCTGAGAGCATTCCCGAGGCACATATTGAGAGGCTCAGGATAACCACCGATATGCACTCAGCAATTATTGAGGCAAGCGGTGCAATTGACGGTGCGGTGCTTGAGCTGACAGAAAGCGGCGAGCAGTTTGTTGTCACGAACGGAAAAGTCGTAGTCAAGCCAAAAGAAATACGCCTTTGGTCACCCGAGAACCCCGCACTTTACGACTTTATCATTCGCTCGGGGGAGGACGCTGTTAAGGGGTATTTTGCACTGAGAGAGATCGGAATCAAGGAATTCAATGGTATCCCAAGGCTTACGCTGAACGGCTCGCCATATCTTTTTAACGGACTGTTAGATCAGGGCTATTATCCCGACGGTATTCTCACTCCTGCATCAATAGGTGCATTTGAAAAGGACATTAAGGTTGCTAAATCGCTGGGTTTTAACACTCTCAGAAAGCACATAAAAATTGAGCCTGAAATATTTTATCATCTGTGCGACAAGCTCGGAATGGTCGTTTTTCAGGACATGGTAAACAACTCGAATTACTCCTTTATTATTGATACTGCGCTTCCTACCATTGGATTTAAGCGTTTTCCAGACAAATTCAGACATAGGAACAAAAGAACCCGTGAGATATTCAAAAAGCATATGAAGGAGACGATCGAGCATCTTTACAGCTTCCCTTCTGTGCTTTATTACACCGTTTTCAACGAGGGCTGGGGGCAGTTTTGCGCTGATGAAATGTATAAAATCGCAAAGGAGCTTGACGGTACGAGAATTATTGATGCAACCTCCGGTTGGTTTACCCAAAAGGAGAGCGACGTTGATTCAAGACACGTCTACTTCAAGCCCGTAAGAGTGAAAAGAGCAACAAACCGGCCGATAGTAATCAGCGAGTTTGGCGGTTATTCTCACAGAGTCCCGGATCATCTTTTCGGGAAGGCAAACTACGGATACAAGATGTTTAAAACTCCCGAACAATTCCGAGAGAGCTTTGAAAGATTATATCTTGAAGAGATACTGCCCGGAATATCATCGGGTATTTCGGCTTTAATTTACACTCAGGTATCGGATATTGAGGATGAGACAAACGGAGTTATGACATATGACAGAAAGGTCATAAAGCTTGATGAGGAGCAAACATCGGAGATTATGAAGAGGCTTTATACTGAAATGGAGAGCAATACATGACGAAGAAAAAATACCTATTCTGCACGAAGCTCAGAATGTTTCTAAGCGAAATACCGCTGGCATTTCTATTATCGCTTTGTATTATTTATAACAACGAGGTTGGCGGTCTGCTTAAGCTTTGGCCGTTGATCATCGCTGACTCGGCATTTATGATCTTTATAGTATTATACTTTTTCCGAGCAATTTCCATTTCGACCGAGGAGATCCGAGCGATAGGATTGTTTTCATCAAAGGACTGCCGCACTGTTGAAAAGGATAAAACCATCGTTTTCACCATAAGAAGCAGGCATAGACTCAGAGTTGAGCTTTTTGGAAAGGATATGAGGCCTGCCTTTGACTGGCTAAAAAATGAGAATGAGGAAGAGGTTCCGAAGGAGGTCAATCTATTCTCCGAAAAGGCTGTGGGCGGAAAGGCAAGCGTTACAAAGATGCTTAAGTTTTTCGGTACACCCGAGGAGGATATCGAAAGGATATTCGCAGAGGAGACCTTTGAAAAGGATTATGATACCGTCAGAATTTCCTCAGAGATCGTAAATGAGGAAAAGAAGGTCAAAATAAGATTCTTAAAAACCGTATAAAAGACTTCCATAACTTAATAGTGTCTTATAATACAAACGAGTAAAAGGACGGTGTAAAATTTTCGTCCTTTTTTCTTATATTTTATTACATTATATATAAAAAATTACTGCCGCAGGCTTATGTCCTGCGGCAGATTTTTGTTTTTAATGGTCGGTTGCCCGACGCGGGAAGCTTATTCAGTCGCTTCGTTATCCGACTGAGCGGAGGAGTCCTCCACTGTCTGCTCGGTTTCGGGAGCAACTACGTTTTCCTCACCCGAAGCACTCTCTGTTTCCATAGAAACAACAGAGCTGTTTTCGTCAACGCTTACACCCTTGGGAAGAATAACCTTGATTAGATTCTTCTCAATAAGCTCCTCGGTAGACATATATTCGGGGCGGAAATCAACGTCGGAAAGCTGACCGAGTGCGATCTCCTTCTTTTCCATCATTTCGCCAACAAGATCAACCGCATATCTGAGAGCACGCATGCTTCTGACCTTAAGCATCATGGGAACCTTTGCAAACTTAGCCTTATCCGAAACATCCTTGAAGTGATACTTGGTGTTCTCATACTCCGCGGTGTTAAGTGCAAGGTAAAGCACGAGCGTCTTACCCTTAATAGTCATTTTACCAAGAGTAATTCTGCCCTTGTTAAAGGTCTCACAGCCCCAGCTGGTTCTCGCCTTGACACCCTTGAAGGACATGAAGGCATTCTTGATCATGGAGTAGAAGTCCTTAACAGTATCGGACGCCTGAACAAGTCTGGAGGTGAAGGAGCTTCTGTATCTGATGTTAACTACCTGACCGCTGAACTCGGAAATCTCTTCAATCTCTTCAATCTCTTCATGTTCATCGTCACTATCGTCGTCATCATCCTCTGCCTCTTCTAAGAGTTCTTCGTCGATCTCCTCAG
>JAZRMT010000020.1:0-3283 GCA_045647805.1 Eubacteriales bacterium
CTTGCAGCAACTCCTTCTAAGGAAGTTCTCATCGCTAAGATGATGGGCAGCCTTATGTCGTCCCTTTATGGCTTCGCTTATGTCCTTCAGGGCAAAATCGACAAGGAAAACGAAGGCGGCGAAGCAGCTGCCGAGTCCGCAGAAGCTTAATTCTGCAATTTAATTAAACTAAAATTTGTATAATAATTGGAGGATTTTAAAATGAACGAAAAGTCTACTCAGATCCTTGAAATTGTTAAGGGTCTTACCATTCTTGAACTCGCTGATCTCGTTAAGGCTCTTGAGGAGGAGTTCGGCGTATCCGCAGCTCCCGTAGCAGTAGCAGCAGCTCCCGGCGCAGCAGCAGCTCCCGTTGAGGAGAAGACCGAGTTTGACGTTGTACTTAAGGCAGCAGGCGCTTCCAAGCTCAACGTTATCAAGGTTGTTCGTGAGCTCACCGGCCTTGGTCTTAAGGACGCTAAGGATCTCGTTGAGGCAGCTCCCAAGACCATCAAAGAGGGTGTTGCTAAGGATGAGGCTGACAAGATCGCTGAGCAGCTCAAGGCAGCTGGCGCAGAGGTTGAGGTTAAGTAATTTCACCTTTATAATTAAAAGGACGAACCTGCTGTTCGTCCTTTTTTTATTGAAGTTGGTTTAAAGTTAAGTTTTAATTATTTTTTCTTCAAGCTTTATATATTCGGGTGATTTCCATTTACCGGTTACAAATATGATGAGTGCAAATGCTACCTCGGTGATATATGCTCCGCTGAGAGCAATATGAACTCCGTAGATCTTAAGTTCCGTGGGAAGAATTGCGAAAAACGTATATGCGTACGCCACGTAGGAGATTGCATATATCATCGTTGAAATGAACATCAGCTTACCCGATCCAACCGCTCTGAAAATGCCGTGAAAAAGATTATTGAATACGTTAAACAAAATAAACGGGAATAAAAATCTAATGGTGTTTATACTCACCTCTATGCTCTCGGCATCTTTGACCGGGTCTAAGAAGAGAAGGGAGAATTGCTCAGCGAAGATAATAAACAGTCCGGTCGTTACAATAAAGAACAGCAGTCCTTGAGTAACACCGATTTTTGTTCCTTCTTTGATCTTGTCTATTTTGCCCGCTCCCATAGCTTGACCGACAAAGTTCGTGTTTGCCTTGCTTGAGTTCTGATAGATCGCTAAAATTAAATTTCTAGCTTTATTTGCTACTGCGTAACCCGAAAGAGCTGCCGTTGTGCAGGTATTGGTAAGTGGAGAAACCAATACCGTACAAGCGTACATTGCCATTTGTTGTAGCATAGAAGGGGCGCCGTAGTCGATAGAATTTTTCAAAATGTTGCGGCTGATTTTTGGAGCCCCCGACCTTACATTCATTTGACGGAATAGTCTTATGAAGATAAATACGTAGACCGTGGTAGTTATAGTTGAGGAAATAACGGTTGCAAGTGCACTGTATCCGATTTCTTTATTTAATACCGCAAGGAAAAGGTAGTTGAGTGCTACGTTAATTACACCCGTGGTTATCGAAGCGGTAAGAGGTATTTTTGTAAGTCCCATACCGTTGGATATGTAGGTAAAGCCCCAATTAAATTGGAAAACAACGTATCCGCAAACATAGGTTCTAAAGTACATTTCGGCATTTTCGTAAACTTCGTCGCTAACGTTCAGAAGATCGAAGATTCCGTGACAGAATATGTTGCAGCCGACAGAGATCACAACAGCGAGAACAGAGGACAGTAGGAAATTTACCTTAATTACGTTAAGCATTTTTTCGTATTCGCTTTTGCCGTACAGTACCGAAACGTATATGCCTATCCCCGTAAGATAACCGAAAAATACAGAATTCAAAAGTTCGATAAGCTCTCCGGTAACAGCCGTTGCGGCAAACGCCTCACTTCCGATGAACTTTCCAATCATCATAGAGTTGACGAAGCTGTAGGACTGTGAAAGAAGAGCAGACAGTATTAGCGGTATTGCAAAAAGAAGATAATTTTTTCGCATATTTCCTTCGTACAGTTTTCTTGTTTTTTTCATACAAGCCTCCGTTTTATGAATTGCTTATTGACTTTTTATGACGCTTCAATTATAATATATGGGAAATTAAAAATCAATAATTGCGAAAATAATTCAAAATGATCAAAAACGATCAAAAATCGGAGGGGATATGTATCAGCAGGAACGAATGGATGAAATTATGAAGATCCTTAAGAAGAATCATTACGTAACGGTGGATTATCTTGTAAAGGAAATACGGTACAGTCCTGCAAGTATACGCCGTGATCTTACTCTGCTTGAAAAGCAAGGCCTTGTCAAAAGAAGCTACGGCGGCGTTGCGTATAAGGATGCCAATATCTCTCCCTTTAGATTTCGTCAGCATAGCATGAAGACCGCAAAAAACGCAATAGCCAAAAAGGCAACATCGTTAATTGGTAACGGAGACGTAGTTTTTATCGACGGATCTTCAACTACACAATATATGGGCAGATATCTTGTTGATAAAAAGGGAATTACGGTTATAACCTGCAATATGATGCTTGCTGATTTTCTCAGTGAGCATGGAATAGAAACATACTGCACAGGAGGTAAGGTGGTTGAATACCCCGGAATACTCGGAGGCGATATGGCGCTTGAGATGCTTTCGAAAATACATATTGATATCGCATTCTTTTCTTCTACTGCATTTAATATAAAAGGACAAATTCTTGCTCTTGGAGAAGGTGGAGTAAGAAATCATAAGGCGTACAGAGCTTGTTCGGATAAGCTTGTCTATCTTTGCGGCAGTGATAAGTTTAATACGGAGGGTACTTTTGTCAGTTTGACTCTGTCTGATATAGATTTATTTATCAGTGATGCCGAGTTGCCTGATGAGACAAAAGAGAAATATAAAAATACAGTATTTATGTATACAAAAGAGTAAAAGAAAGGCTGTCTCATTCGCATTTGAGACAGCCTTTAAACTGTTTATTCGTAAAGCGGATATTTTGCAGTAAGAGCCACAACTCTCTTTCTTGCCTCGTCTGCATTGGCATCAAAGTCCTTCAAAGTGAGTGCAATGATCTTAGCAACCTCTCGAAGATCATCCTCAACGAATCCTCTTGTAGTTACCGCTGCGGTGCCAAGTCTGAGACCGCTTGTAACGAAGGGCTTCTGCGTATCGAAGGGAATTGCGTTCTTGTTACAGGTAATTCCGATCTCGTCAAGAAGATGCTCCGCCTCTTTACCGGTATCGACCTTCATTCCGGTAAGGTCTACGAGCATAAGATGGTTGTCGGTGCCGCCGGAAACAAGCTTGAAG
>JAZRMT010000021.1:0-8641 GCA_045647805.1 Eubacteriales bacterium
AGTGAGTCATACCGGAGCAACCAATAGTCTCAACGAGAGCTTCCTCGATGATACCGTCCTTTACGTTAAGCGAAAGCTTACAAGCGCCCTGCTGAGGTGCGCACCAGCCCACACCGTGAGTGTAAGCGGAAATGTCGCTGATCTGCTTTGCCTGAACCCACTTGCCCTCTTCGGGAATGGGAGCGGGACCGTGGTGGGGACCCTTGGCAACGATGCACATGTTTTCCACTTCCTTGGAATAAACAAGTTCTGCCATGATTTATTTTCTCCTTTTATTTAATTAACTCTTTAATTAGAGGCTTAAGTGCCTCCGCGTAGATCTTACCGATGAACATCCTGCCGTTGTCGTTGGGATGTACCCCATCGGGTGAATAATAAAGAGGCTCGGGCTGAGTTTTCAGCGCCTTCTCAAAATGCTCGTCAAGAGGAACGTACACGTCGGCAAACTCCTCGGCAAGCTTCCTTACTATCGGGAGAACGGTCTTAAGGTCCTCTCTGATGTAATCCTTATCAACCGCATCAAGCACATAGGGAGCGAGGATAACTATCTTTGCGTTCGTCTCACTCTTGATACGCTCGAGGATACAGCGGTAATTAAGCTCGATCTGTGCGTCGGTGGTGGCAATACGGTTTGCGTTATGCCTGTGCCAGATGTCGTTAATACCGATAAGTATGGAAATGACGTCGGGATCAAAAGCTATACCGTCGGTATAAAGGCGGTCAAAAAGCTCGCTCGTACGGTTACCGGAGATGCCGAAGTTGATGAACTCAAAATCTACCTCCGGGAAAGCCTCCATGATATGCTCGGCGGCATACTTAGGATAGCCCTGACCGAGATCGTGATAATTACGCTTATCTCTGCCCGCGTCGGTTATGCTGTCTCCTTGAAATAAAATCTTCATAAGTTATTTGTCTATTTGATCTATTCAAGAAAATTACTTAAGG
The DNA here is from genome assembly GCA_045647805.1 of Eubacteriales bacterium. Classification (GTDB taxonomy): domain Bacteria; phylum Bacillota; class Clostridia; order Oscillospirales; family CAG-272; genus UBA1740. Next base: position 946 of record JAZRMT010000021.1, read on the forward strand.
ATCTCGCCCCATACCTCGCGAGAGGTGTTGAACGCAGCGTTAGCCTCATCGGTGTCGATGTGCATTGCGGGAGCGAACTTCTCGGAAACTCTTACTACAACGTCACCGAAGATGGTGGTACGCTCGGAGTCGGAAGCAACCTTAACGCAAACGATCTCCTTATCAGCTACGCCGAACTCTGCTGCTGCCTCGGGAGTGAGGTGAATGTGACGCTTAGCTGCGATAACGCCCTCGGTAAGCTCATACTCTGCACCGGTGTCGGGGTTAACAAGCTTGCACGCACCGCTACCTGCAACGTCGCCGGACTCACGGATGGGAGCTGCAACGCCGATAGAACGAGCGTCAGTAAGAGAAATCTCTACCTGGCTGGCAGGTCTGGTAGGACCGAGGATGGATGCCTTGAGAGAGCCCTTGGGGCCTACTACTACAAGCTTCTCCTCACATGCATACTGACCGGGCTGGCTGAGGTCCTTCTTCTTGGTAAGCTCATAGCCTACACCGTAGAGAGCCTCAAGAGCCTCCTTAGATACGTGAATGTGTCTTGCGGAAGTTTCAACGATTACCTTTTTCATTTTTGGTATCTCCTAAATTTTATTTTTTGCGGTCAAATAAGCAGACCGCAGTAGTCCGTTTAGCATTATAACATATTTTATTGAAAAAATCAATGTATAAAAGCAAAGATTATCGAAAAAAATAACAAAAAGATTATTTTCGAGGTGGCTTATGGATAAGGATAGCGATATTATCAACTCGGTGGACGAGGGGAACATGGTAAAGGACGGTGGAGCGGTGCTTGAGGACGGACACGGCAGCTTCATTTACTGCCTTTCGGTAATTGGGCAGATCGAGGGGCATTATATGCTGGACAATACGCAAAAGGCGACGAAATACGATCACGTTATCCCGACACTTGTAGCTCTTGAGGAAAATCCGAAGATTGACGGAATTGTCATACTTATTAACACGTTGGGCGGAGACGTGGAGGCGGGGCTGGCAATAGCGGAGGTTATTGCAAGTCTTAAGAAGCCTACTGCATCGATAGTTCTGGGCGGCGGTCATTCGATCGGTGTTCCGCTTGCGGTAAGTGCCGACAGATCATTTATGGTTCCGAGTGCAACGATGACGATACACCCCGTAAGAACCAGCGGAGTGGTTCTCGGGGTTCCGCAGGCGTTTGATTATCTTGAAAAAATGCAGGACAGGATAATTCGCTTTATTGTGGGACACTCCTCTGTCAAGGAAGAATATTTCCGAAAAATAATGCGAAGAACCGACGTTCTGGTTAACGATATCGGCACCATACTCGACGGATACGAGGCGGTTGGATGCGGACTTATCGACGAGGTGGGCGGAATCAAGGAGGCAATTGCGTATCTTAAGGAAAGAAGCAAATAATTTTTTAAAAATTAGTTTTTTCCCGAAATAACCATTGAAAAGCCGAGAAGTTTGTGGTACAATAGTAATGATATAAACGTTTCGGAGGTCATTATGGGATTATTCAACAGGCTTTTTAAGAGCAAGAAAGACAAGAACGAGGAAATTATTGAAAACGACGGTCAGGAAAAGTACTTCAAGGACGGAGAGTCTCCAAAAAAGAAGAATGCCTTGGCTAAGGAAGAAATAAAGAAAGAGGAGCCCAAGAAGGCGGCTCCCGCAAAGGTTGAAGAGAAGAAAGAGGAGCCCAAGAAGGCAGCTCCCGCAAAGGTTGAGGAGAAGAAAGAGGAGCCCAAGAAGGCTGAGCCGGCTAAAAAGACTGCTCCTCCCAAAGCTGCCGCAAAGCCCGTCAAGGAGGAGATGCCGAAGGACGAGGACGTCAGCGAGAGTGACGAGGAGGTTTCTGTCGAGGAGGGCGGAAAGCCGGTCAGAAACGGAAAATTTGACATAAGAAAATCCAAGGACGGAAGATTCTACTTCAATCTTTATGCTTCCAACAAGCAGGTTATCGCTTACTCGCAGATGTATGCATCCATCACCAGTGCTATGAACGGAATCAAGAGCGTAATCTCTCACGCTCCGAAGGCAACAATCGAGGATACTACGCTGAAAAAGCCCAATCCTCAGACCTTCCCCAAGTGGGAGATCTACATAGATAAGGCGGGTGAGTACAGATTCCGTCTTTACGCATCCAACGGAAGCTGTATCTGCCATTCTCACGGCTATGCTTCAAAGGGCTCGTGCAAGGGCGGTATGGAATCTATTCAGAGGTTCGCTTCCGAGTCGGCGGATATAAACAAGACTTATCTCAACAAATAATAAGCAAAAAGGTGGAAAGCTCGTTTTGGCTTTCCACCTTTTAAATTAATTTTTCAGTTATTAAGACGCCACTGCTCAGCAGTCTTTTCCGACATCCTTTTGATATCCTCTTTCGGATATTTCGACTCTTCGCCGCCCTTTACGTAGAGGAAGTAGTTCCCTTCCTCGGTGACGAAGAGGGTTTCCTCATAGCCCTCGGGATCGCCAAAGACTCCATAGGTACGTTTTTTTATTTCGGTGGAGCGGTCGGTATCGTATTCCTTCTTGCAGATAATTTTCTTCATAAAAAATCCTTTCCTATCGTTTTCTATACTAAGAATTGACAGGAAAGGATATTTTTATACGCTTTAGTTTACTTTTTAAGGTTCATAACGTCCTTGGGCTCACGAAGCACCCACTTACCGTTGGTGAAATCGGGAATCTCCTTGGGCATACCGTTGTTGGCAACAGATGCTTCGGAGAGTGCGGAGATGCACATCCAAGCCGCTGCGTCGTACACGTCGATAGGCATTTCCTTACCTTCCATAAGACAGTCAAGGAACGCTCTGAAGAGGAATCCGTCCATACCGCCGTGACCTGCCTTTTTCTGCTCCTCGGTAAGATTAAGCCATATATCGGGCATAAATTCCTGCTCGTATTTTGCTCTGTTGTTACTTTCCTTCTCGTAATACTGAATAGGATCCCAAAACTCCTCGTCACCGTCAAGGAATACGGTTCTGGTATTCGCCTCATACATACCCTTGGTTCCTCTTACGGTGAACTCACGGCTGTATGATCTCGGGAGGGTGGTATCAAGGCGAAGGGTGATCGTTTCTCCGTTCGCACACTTAATAATCGTGGTTACCATGTCACCCTGCTTGAACTCTCTGCCCTTAAGGGTGGGATCTTTCTCGCAGAGCTCGGGATGCTCGTCAACGTACTCCTTAAGGCCGCAAGCCTTGGAGGCTACCGAAACGAGAGAGAGCATACGGTTGCCCCTGTTGATGTTAAGAAGCTTGGCAATAGGTCCGAGCTCGTGGGTGGGATAATTCTCACAGTTACGGTGAGTGTAGTTGCGGAGTCTGTAATGGCGCTTGATATTACCGTGAGTGATCTCTTCACGAAGGTCGTGACCGTAACAACCTGCGCAATGAACGATAGTACCGAACTTACCCGCTCTTGCCATTGCGGTAGCGAAAAGCTCATTCTTATCAAAGCAGCAGTTCTCCATAAACATAAAGGGTGTGCCGGTGGTCTCCTGGGTTCTTACAAGCTCGAAGAGCTCGTCGGTGGAGTAAGCTCCGCCTACCTCCATAGCTACGGCAATGCCCGCCTTAAGGAAGTCGATAGAGATCATTACATGAGACTCCCAAGCGGTAGCGACATAGACCGCATCAAGATCCATCGTGAGCATATCCCTGTAATTTGTAGTGCCGATAGGACGGATGCCGCGGTGCTCCTCTATAAAATCTGCCGCCTGATCTACTCTATCCTGGTATTCATCGCAAACTGCGACAAAATCTACCTCATCAAAATTGATATAATTACATTTGAGCATTGAAAAGCCTCTGTTACCAAGGCCGATAATAGCAAATTTAACCTTTTTCATTGTTTTTTCCTCCAAAAACAAAAAATTACGCTTCTATTTTAGCAGATTAATTTTCGTTTGTCCATAGATTAAATAACTAAAAGGTGGATTATTTAACTATTTTTTTAAAAAAACTATTTAATTGGAACCGAAGATTTGCCGAGGCATATAATGTAATAGAATTTAACACGGGCTTATGCCGGAATGGAGATCATTATGAAAATACATACAGTTGAACCGGGAGACACGCTTTCTGAGATTGCAAAAAAACACGGAACAAGTGTGGAGATGATAAAAAGAGATAACCGACTCGACAGTGATTTTATCACGGTTGGTGAACAGCTTCTTATTCTCACTCCGACACGAACCTATTTACCAAAAAGAAGTGACAGCCTTTCGGGGATTTCTCACAGATTCGGAATTAAGGAAAGTGAGCTTTTTGCCTCAAATCCCGGAGTGGGCGATGAGATAGGTGCGGGCAGAATAATGGCTTTAAAGTACGAGCCGAGGCCCTATGGAAGTGCGGCGGCAAACGGATATTATTACAGGGGCTGCGGCACACAAAAGCTTAAAGAGGTCATTCCGTATCTTACCTATCTTACCTTTGCCGCCGCAATTCTCGACGAATCGGGAATACAGTCTATTTTCGACGTTTCTGAGGGAAAGGGCTTAATAAAGGACACAGGGATAATTCCCCTTCTCAAGGTATTCGACGGCAGAGGCAAGAGGGATTTTGGCAGAGAAAGAGCAGATGCTCTCGCAGAAAAGCTGGTAACGGCGGCAAAGGAGGGCGGATATATGGGGATAACCTTGGATTTCTGCGACTTTACGCTTAATGAGGATGAGGTTGCCGAATTTCTGGTTTGTCTCAGGCGGAGGATGATTGGAGCAGATCTGATACTGATCACCGAGACCGACGAAAACACACCGCTTGCGATTGGAGATTATTCCGACGGATGCACGCTTTCTCAGCCTTGGAATGAGGTGAGCTTTACTGATGGATTTAAGAAAAGGACTGCCGAGTATGCAAGCGAGTCAGAAAGTGGCAAGACATTCATTGATCTGCCGCTTTTCGCTAATGAGGGAGAGCGTATTATACCGACTGACGATGCCATGGCGACGGCAAGGCGATGCGGAGCCGAGCTTATTTATGACGAAAAAAGCAAGTTGTTATTCTACGATCACAAAAGGCGAGGAAGGACGGTAATTCCCTCACTTGAATATATAAAAGCCATACTCGATGCAATAAACGAGTATGGCTTCATGGGAATAAGCTTTGACGTTGGTAGAGTTCCTCTTCCCTATCTTATGGCTTATAATTCATTGTTTAAAACGGTAAAAAGCACTTCGGTCAGGTCTCGGGAGGGATGTAGCCGCGGATCTTAAGAGAAACACCTGTTTGTGCGGATATTTTTTTGCAAAGCTCAAGCTCCTCTTGTGTGATAAACTCATCGACTACCGAAAAGACGGTGTCGGGTACGTATTTTTTTACCTCTTTTGCAAAACGAAGAATGGCATCAAACGCCGATGCACCGAAATGAGAATGACATATTCTGTCGTAGCCCTCCGATGTGGGGGCATTCAGGCTGATTGAGACCGAGTCAAAAGCGGTGCCGTAATCTGGGGCGGTGCTTCTTCCCAGAATCAGATCGGATTGACCGTTGGTGTTTATTCTTATTTTTGTACTCGGGCGAAGCTCCTTTACCTTTTTGGCAACAGAGGTGACGGTATCAAGTCGGTATGAGGGCTCACCGTAGCCGCAAAATACTATCTCCGAATAGGATTCAGCGGAAGCCGAAAGTATTGAGGTAAGTATCTCCTGCTCGGTGGGCTCGCGCTCAAGCCAAAGGGAATCCGAGCCGTAGGCACCGTCACCGTTATTACGGATGCAGAAATCACAGCGGTTGGAGCAACGGTTGGTAACATTAACGTAAAGTCCGTTTCCTACTCTATAAGTTATGCACATTGATTTTTTCATTATAATATACCAAGAAATTCTTTCGCGTTATTTTCGGTGATAAGAGCGCACTCCTCGGGAGTTATACCCCAGATTTCAGCGAGTACGGCATTGGTGTATTCCAGGTTTCCCGAGTGATTAAGGCTACCTCTTTTCGGATGAGGCGCAAGGTATGGGCAATCGGTCTCGATAAGCACTCTTTCCTTTGGAAGAACGGCAGCGACCTCTCTCGGCTTTCTCGCATTGGTGAAGGTAAGAGTTCCCGAGAAGGATATCACATAACCCAGCTTAACCAGCTCCTCTGCCATTTCAGGCGAGCCCGAAAAGCTGTGAAGAATACCTCTGACAGACGGATAATCAAGGATGACATCCATTATATCACCGTGCGCCTCCCTATCGTGGATACATACCGGAATATCAAGCCTTTCCGCAAGTGACATCTGACTTCGGAAATACTGCATCTGCTTCTGCTTATCGGTGTCGGGATAGTGATAATCAAGCCCTATCTCGCCGAGGAGGACGCACTTGTTTTCCTTGTCTTTAATAAGCTGTTCAATGTCATTTAATTCTTCCTCGATATTCGACAAAAATCGCGTATCTGAGGGGTGAATGCCAACTGCGGTATACATTTTGGCATGTTTTTTTGCCTGAGAGATAGCTTCTCTCGAGGTTTCGGGAGAGGTTCCTACGTTAATTATATAAGAGACCGTCGAAGAGAGGAGGGCGTCGATAAGTGTATCGACGCCCTCTGTTAACTCTTCCGAAAATCTCTCATCGTAATAATGGGCGTGAGAGTCGAAATATTTCATCAGTGAATTCTTTCTCCGTTCTTTGCCGAAGGATCGAGGAACACGACCTTGACATCCTCTTCACCGGATGCAAGAAGCATACCATAGCTGTCCACTCCGCAGAGCTTAGCAGGCTTAAGGTTAGCAACAAGGACGACCTTCTTGCCGATAAGCTGATCGGGAGTGTAGAACTTAGCAATGCCCGAGACGACCTGACGCTTCTCATAGCCGAGATCTACCTGAAGCTTAAGAAGCTTTTTCGCCTTCGGAACGGGCTCGCACTCAAGAATCTCTGCAACTCTGAGCTCTACTGCGGCAAAGGACTCGATGCCGATTTCCGCCTCGTGCTCGGGCTCCTCCATAGGCTTATTTGCTTCAAGCGCCTTAAGAGCCTCTTCTCTTGCCTTTTCCATTTCCTCGAGGAACTTCTTCTCATCTATTCTTGCAAAGAGAGTGAATGCCTCGCCAAGGGGCTTGCCCGCCTCGAGTGCTCCAAACTCGGCTACGGTTTCATAAGCGGTCTTGTCGGTACCAAGCTGAGAGAAGATGTTCTCGGCAGTCTTGGGAATATAAGGAGTGAGAAGGACCGCACCTACTCTTATGGTTTCAAGAAGGTTATAGATGACGGTTGCAAGTCTGCCCTTCTTGGATTCATCCTTAGCAAGTGCCCATGGCATAGTCTCGTCGATATACTTATTGGCCCTTCTGAGCATTGTGAATATTTCATCAAGAGAATCTGCAACGTGGTAAGCACCCATGAGCTCGACAGACCTGTCAATACCTGCTCTAACAGCGGCACGAAGCTCGTCGTCAAGAGGATCGGTGTCGGCAGATGCGGGGATAATGCCGTCAAAGTACTTCTTGGTCATTGCATGAGTACGGCTGACGAGGTTACCGAGGTTGTTTGCAAGATCATTATTGTATCTTGTGATCACCGACTCGTAGGTGATAGAGCCGTCGGAATTATAGGGCATCTCGGAGAGAGCGTAGTAACGGACAGCATCAACACCAAAGGTTTCGGCAAGCTCATCGGCAAATACTACGTTACCCTTGGACTTGGACATCTTGTCGTTGCCGAAGTTGAACCAGGGGTGACCGAAGATCTTCTTAGGCAGGGGAAGATCAAGTGCC
>JAZRMT010000022.1:0-5188 GCA_045647805.1 Eubacteriales bacterium
GTTTACGACAACTACTTCAAGGGTGGTTACGGTTGCCATGCAGCTCATCACGCTCTTCACACCTCCTACGTTGCAAGAAAGAAGTTCTCTAAGTAATTTCAAATTTGCACATTTAAGAGGCTGATTAATTTTAGCTTAAGCAAATAAAAACGGCAGTGGCTCATTTTGAGTCATTGCCGTTAGTTTTATTTGTCATTTCTTAGTTCGGATGGAGTAATACCGTATTCCGATTTAAATTCTCGGTTAAAATGCGACTGAGTCATATATCCGGATTTTTCCGCCACCTCAAGCATTGAGTAATTCGAAGCAAGAATAAGGCGTCTTGCGTATCGAAGCTTAAGATTTTTAAGATATTCTTTATACGTTTTCCCTGTATACTCCTTGAACTTTAAGCAAAAATACCTTTCATTGAGAGGAATAGTGGATGCGACCTCTGTAAGCGAGGGATTATCTTTAAAATGCGTACCTATATATATTATAGCCTTTTGAATATCTGTGCATTTCTCATTTGTAGATATCTGCGAACTATTTCCTTCCTTTAACAAGAGAAGTAACAGGCATTCAAGAAGCCTTGACAGAATATCCACTCCGGCACCATCTTGATATTGAGAAAGCAATAGCCGAGAAAGCCTTTCCATTTCCACAAAATGCTTTTCGCCTATTTTAAAACACCGAAGTCCTGAATTGACCGTCATGCCAAGCACTTCATCGCTTATCAAATCCTCGGTAAAATGTATATTCAATATATCGAGTCGACCGTCTTCTCCGTATTCATGAAAATCCTCGGGTGTCAAAAAGAATACGTTGCCACGGGAGCAGATCATATCCTCTCTGTTTATACAAGTCCGATTTTCACCGCCAAGTATAAGATCCAACTCATAAAAATCGTGTCCGTGAAGTGCCGACTCGGAAAAACCAGACTTTAATCTGATATCTAGTCCGATATCTTTATCTAAAAAGCTTTCCACAAGTCTTGTTTTCATGTTTTTATCCTTTTTTTATTTTATTATATCATTTCAATTTGATTTTTTCAACTATTTTCACGTTAAAATGAAGATATGACTAAACAGGCAGAATATTTAAAAAGAATTTTCTTTCAAAAAATGGTATTATAAATAAAAAAGCAAAGGAGAAGTTCATGAATATTTGGAAAAGCTCCCCCATTATCACGAAGCTTCAAAAGCCGGTTCTTACACCGAGTGATATCCCCTACAAGTCAACTCTTGTGTTTAACGCCGGAGTAACAAAATTTAACGGAAAGTACGTTATGGCGTTCAGAAATGATTACGGTGACTACGGAACCGAAAGCTGGGCAAGCATTAATATCGGTATTGCGACCTCAAATGACGGAATAAACTGGATTCCAGAAAAGGCTCCTTGGTTTGAGCTTAAGGATGATGAGATAATTCGCGGTTACGATCCAAGGCTCACCGTTATTGACGGAGTTTGTTATATTTGTCTTGCCATTGATACAAAGCACGGACTTCGTGGCGGAATAATGAAGACAGAGGACTTTGTTAACTATGAAATGATAAGCATGTCTGCCCCCGACAACAGAAATATGGTGCTTTTCCCTGAGAAAATAGGTGGAAATTACGTAAGGCTTGAAAGACCTATGCCTATGTACTCGAGAAACAACCTTGACAGGTTCGATATGTGGCTTTCTGAGTCGCCCGACCTTGAATTCTGGGGCAAAACAAGACTTGTAATGGGTGTTGAGGACGTCCCATTTTCAAACAATAAAATCGGTCCCGCCGCACCGCCCGTTAAGACCGAGAAGGGCTGGCTTACCACCTTCCATGCGGTTGAGCTCGACAAGACTCGAGGTAAGAATGGCTGGGAAGACAAGTGGCAAAAGATGTATTACGCAGGAATTGCACTTCTCGATCTAGAGGATCCGTCCAAGGTCATCGGAATGTCAAAATCGCCTATTATTGCACCCGAGCTTCCTTTCGAATGCGAAGATGGCTACCGTACTCACGTGATATTCCCCGGCGGTATGATTCTTGAAGACTCGGGCGAGGTAAAAATCTACTACGGAGCGGCAGATACTGTTGAGTGTCTTGCCACGGCAAATGTTGACGATCTTATAAAGTTATGCGCAGAGAAGAGATAATAAGAGAATATAATCGTTGGCTCGGCACGGTTAAGGATGAAGAGCTGAAAAAAGAGCTAATTGATATGAAAGATGATCTACCGCTTATCGAGGATGCGTTTTACCGTCATCTTAGCTTCGGTACAGGCGGTCTTCGAGGAAAACTTGGTGCAGGCGTTAACCGAATGAATTTGTATACAGTGAGAAGGGCGAGCCTCGGGCTTGGAAAATATCTGATTTCAAAGTCAGGTAGCTCTGTTGCTATCGGTTATGACACGAGGATAAATAGCAAAAAATTTGCAATAGCATCCGCCGAGGTACTTGCTTCTTTAGGGATCAAGGTATATTTATATTCCGAACCTCTGCCTACCCCGATGCTCTCCTATGCAGTCAGAGAGCTTTGCTGTAATGCGGGAATTATGATTACCGCATCTCACAATCCATCATCTTATAACGGCTACAAGGTTTACGGAAAAGACGGATGCCAGATCACAGATTATGCCGCAATGAAGATTCTCGAAGAAATAGAAAAGCTTGATTATTTTGCTTATAACGAAAAGGAATCCTTCGATAAACTGCTTGATAAAGGAATCATTGAGTTTATCTGTGAGGAAATTTATAAGAAATATCTTATACAGGTAAGCGAGCTGTCTGTTCTTTATGGAAGCAGATGCGACAAGGACATCTCTATCGTTTATACCCCCTTGAATGGAACGGGTTTTCGTCCTGTAACAGATATTTTGCAAACAAATGGTTACAAAAATGTCACCGTGGTAAAGGAGCAAGCGACTCCCGATGGGCTATTCCCTACTTGTAAAAAGCCTAACCCCGAGCTCGACGAGGCGTTAGAGGTCGGAATTTCTTATTTAAGAAAAAAGAATGCGGACATTCTGATTGCAACAGATCCCGACTGCGACCGAGTAGGCGTGGTTGTAAATCATTCGGGTAATCTTGTGCATCTGAACGGAAACGAGGTCGGAATACTTCTTCTTGATTATATTTTGTCAAAGAAAAGTAAAGTGGGGATGCTTCCTCCTAACGGAAAATGCATAAAAACGATCGTCACTTCCCCTCTTGCAAACAGAATTGCAGAATTTTACAAGGTTGAAATCAGAAGTCTTTTGACAGGATTTAAATATATAGGCGAAGAGATCGGGCGTCTCGAAAAAGAAAATCGGACCGAGGACTTCATTTTTGGCTTTGAAGAAAGCTGCGGATATCTCGGAGCAGATTTTGTAAGAGATAAAGACGGTGTATACGGGGCGTTGATAATCTCCGAAATGGCGGCTTATTACAAAGCCGAGAATACTACTCTATGCGACAGATTAAACGAAATTTATAAAACACACGGCTATTTCAAAAGTCGACTTATATCTTATGATTTTGAAGGTGAGGCCGGTGCAGCTAAAATTCGTGAAATTATGGATTACATAAGAAACACGCTGACTTCTGTTGGCGGTGTTGAAATCGAAGCGAAAAAGGACTATAAGTATGGCATTGACGGACTGCCCGCTTCGGACGTTATTGAGCTTTTGCTTACAAACGGCGATTCAGTAACAGTAAGACCATCAGGAACCGAGCCTAAAATCAAGATATACATTTTTGTAACAGCAAAAGACGAATACAAAGCAGAAAAAATGCTTAAGCAGCTCGAAACTTCCTCGGAGTTATCATTTTCATAACAAAAAGCTCTCCAAGCTTATGCATTTTATCCTTAACGGAGAACACGCAGCAATATAAATCCCTTTCGGGATTTATGATATTTCCTTCGGAAGCGATATAAGGCTACGCCTTGCGATATGCCCGGCGGGGCGTAAAGGGATTTTTATCATATCGCGCCGAGCATAGCAAGGCATATCGCAACCGAGTGAAGCGAGGTTATATCTCATTCGCATAGCGAATATATCGCCTAACAGAAAAGAGAGGACATTTCGGCTACAAAACCGATTTGTTCTCTCTTTCTGTCGTTATAAGGGATTGGGCTTAGCCCGTTTGCGTTTGACTAGTCAAATGCGATGCTCGCACTTAATGGTATTGTAAAATTCTCCGCTAAGAACATTACGCTTAACTTGGAGAACTATTTTCACGGACATAGCATTTATAATTTTAATTTTGATTCAAGTGAAGGCAAAAGAGGTGACGGCTCAAATATTTTGTCAACCAATTTACCCATTAAATTGATAAGAGGCGAATTAATCACAGTAGTAACAAGTGTGCCAAGACCAATACTATGGAAGCAGGTATGACCGATAGCCGACCAATCAAATTCATTTACGTCCATGAATAAAAGGAGGGCAAGTACTATCGAGATTACCAGAAGACTATAATCGAATACAGGCTTTACCTTATTGAAACTAAGCTTAAAGCCCGAGGAAAATTCGGAAACGAACAGCTCGTACACTTGAAGAGGCATATAGGTACGGAAGAAGCAGGCCACTCCAAAGCCGGTAAAAAGATCACCGACTATCAGCATTACCCAGCGAAGCCAGGTGGCTTCAAAGCTCACTCCGCTAAATATAAACATAAATAAATCAAGCGTATAGCCGTAGATCATAGCAACGGCAAAGGCTAAAAGATATCTCCAATTGAACCTACGCAGCAGTAGGCAAAGAACGATAAGTATTAAGCCCTGAATCAAATACTCGGTAACACCGACGGTAAAGAAGCTATTTATCTCTGTAAGTTTTTCCGACAATACAAATGCAGGTGCGGCAATCATTGAAACGCCAAGGTTAGCCTTACTGCAGATCATGACACCAAATGCAACGAATACTATGCCAAGAATCCATAAAAGCTCGGAAGATCTTCTAATTTTCTTCATTATTATATGTAACCCCATAAAGAATGATAACAATAGATATTATATCGTTTTTAGTCGAAAAAGTCAACATAATACAACAAGAAATACGAAAGAAGTGAATGAATCCTATCCCGTTGTGACAAATAAAAAAAGACTCCACGAGGGAGAATTGGAGGGATATTCGTCATAGACGAAGATACCCACTCCCTACGCCTGAAGAGCGAGCTCTTCGAACTTCGGGTGGGGTATGCGAACCCTCGCACGCAAAGCGTGCAGTGTTCAAGACCGACCGA
>JAZRMT010000023.1:0-10951 GCA_045647805.1 Eubacteriales bacterium
TCCACCGTTCTCACCACCGAGTCGGTAGTATACGAAAAGAAGGAGCCTAAGGCGGCTGCTCCTGCGGCACCCGACATGGGCGGAATGTATTAATTAAAAACACGCATATTTTGTGAAGACCGAGGGAGGCTACCCAAAAAAGGATTTGCCTCCCTCGGCTTTTCATTTTTCTTCCCCCTTTCGCCATTTTCTGACACTCGACGTACCCTCGTACGCCTGTCGGTCGGAAGAATGGTGTCTCTCCACCAAAATCTGTCGCACTCCGAATAAGGTATGCAGTGCAAGGAAGAACGGCGATTCTCATTCGGAAATCATTGCCCGAGAAGAAATAGAAGAAGTATATATCAGAAAAACGGCTCCCCAAAGAGCCGTTTTTCTTGTAAGATATCGTATTAAATTAGCTGATCAAGGCTTACGCAAAAGACCTCGGAAAAAGCCTTAAGCTCAATGTCGGTGACAAACCGCTTGCCGCATTCAATTCTCTGTATCGCATTCTTGTCCAAATCAATTCCGATAAGCTGCATCTTGTCTGCAAGTGCTCTCTGCGAAAGCTTTGTAGGAAAATTCAACCTTAATTCACGGATCCTTTCGCCGCAAAGATTGTTTCTATGCTCATTTTTATTCTTAAACATTGTTTGCTCCATTTGACATTCAGTGATTGACAAATCTATTATATTGTGTTACAATAAAGATAGTGACATTCACTAGATGTCGAATAGTGAATTTTCGCTTAAAATTCTAAGAGGTGATAAAAATGAATAACGAAGTAGGCATAATCAAAGAGATAGACAAATTGGGACGAATTGTAATACCTAAGGAGATGCGGGAACGTTTATCTTTGGATAATAGGGTGGAAATTCTTTTATCTGATACAGGAATTATGATACGTAATCCCGAATATGAGTTACGAAAAATTGAATTTAAACAATAATATCTAAGGATTAAAAGAAGAATCAGCTATAACAAAAACGGCTCCGAAAAGAGCCGCTTTCTTATTAAAATGCAGATAAGTGTAAAATTATGTTTACATATCTGTAATTTTGCGTTATTTTTATTTTGTTGCTTAAGGCTTGGTACTGTCAAGAGTGTAAACGGTGGGATATGTTAGGAAGAACTGAAGCCCTATTTCGTAGTAGGCGATTTCCTCGAAGTATTCGTTATCGTAGTAATCGAAAAGCTCCTTCTTCCTTTCCTCAACAAAGGCGTCGTAGGCTTCTCCGACAAGGGTGCTCTTGTCAAAGGAGGAATCGTTATATTCTTTATAATCTATATACTGCTCGATGTAATCATCAAGATACTCTGCCTTGATCGATTCCGCTTTGGCGTTCAGCTCGTCCTCGGTAGGGATAATATCCTCCTTTTGCATAATATAGAAGTAAATAAGTCTTTCCTTAACAAGGTCTTCCGCTATTGTGTAAAGTCGAGCCTTCCAGTCGTCTCCCTCGGAAAGTCCAAGGTACGCAGCAGCGAATGCGTCAACAGTGTCGTAGGATACTAAATTGCCGTTTTCGTCATGAAGTGAGCCGCCGCTGTAGTCGTACTGATACTGAACGTCGTCAAGGTACTCCTGATAGATTTTGCCTACATTTTCAGTGGGATACTTGATGACATCAGCCTTCTCATGGTAACGGTCCCACATTGCGTCCTCGATCATAATATCGAGAGCCTCTTCGTATGCATCGTCAAGGTGCTTCTTAACGTAATTTCTGAATTTCTCAACAAGGCTTGATCCCTCGTAGGTTCTAAGTTCTTCCTCTGTAAAACTATCGCCCGCTTCGTTCACAAACTCAAGCACGAAGTCCTCGGTCAGTTCATCGGGGCTTGCTATGGGGGTGTCGTAGGGAATTATTTCCTCAATAAATACGTCGTAGTAAACCGTCTTATTACGAAGATCTGCTGTTGCGGTTCCATCAATTCCGAAGTCGTAAGCGAAGTAGCCTTCAACGGTAAGGGGGGACTTGCCGTTTGCGGAGGTCTCTGCCTTCTCGCAGGTGGTGGCAAAATTAATGGTGAGGAATTTGTAGGTGTATTCCTCATTATTAATGATGAATTTTGACGAATAGGGGACTCCAATCTCGTAGCTTTTAATCACGTCAACAAAGCCTTTGCCGAAGTACTTGTTAACTTCTTCTACTTCTGAAAGGTCGATACGAACGCAGTTAAGCTTAATAGTGTCTGCTTGTTCATTATCTGTACCGATGCTTGCCGTGGGGACTTTTTCCGCGGTAATATATACCACCCAATCGTCTCCGTGTTCGTGATCTATTGCTTTACCGGATGTAATTTTCTCAAACTTGGCATAATCATTAGGATTCTTACCGATAAGACCAAGCTCAAAGCCTACGGGAAGCTGATAGTAGAACTCACCGATCTGAACGTCGGTACCTTCTGCGTAGATAATGTTGGACATAAGGGAGGAAACTATCACTTGATTGCCGGCGTCATCAAGGGTATAACCTCTGTAGCGGACCTTTACCTTGTCACCCGCGGTGACTGCAATATCAGTGAATGCTTTTCCGTCACCGATCTGATATCTGAATCTTTCCGCCGATATAAGCCTGAGGATAGCAACGTCAATGTCAATAGAATGCGGCTTGGCAATACTGAGTTCAAGCTCGTAATTCTTGTAGTCGTCCTCGGAGATATAGATGTATTTGCTAAGATCAGAGGTTACGTAATCAAATGCCAAGGCATCTTCATCGGCTCCGGTTTCACCCTCGTTTCCGTTAGCACCTTCGTCCTCGGGTGTGTTCTGGTTTCCGTTACTGTTTTCACCTACGTCTTCAATTGTGGCATTGTCGAGAAGCATTTTCATGAAAATGTCATTGCAAATGTTTTCTATGAAGTACTCGTCGTTATAGCTTGCTTCGAGCTGTGTGCTTAGCCCCTGGATGATTTCAGCGAGCTGCGCTTCGGTTAGGTCATCCTTGTTATATTCGGAATGTTTGAAATATTCTTCAAGTGCGTTGTCAAGCTCCTTTTGCTTGAGGACGGTTATCTCGTTTTCAAGCGTTTCCTTGTCGGGCATAAGCTCTTCTGCTTGGAGTATATAATAGATTATCAGTCTTTCCTTGATAAGTATTTTGCACATCTCAAGCAGGGTACTACGCCAATCCGCTCCGTTACTGATTCCAAGGGCAATGCACGCATATTCATCCAGACTTTCGCAACGAACCAAACCGGAATTCCCGTATATCAGACCGCCGTATTTTTCGTAATTTGATGTAATCTTTTCAAGCTCGTTTCGGTATGCTTCGTTAAGATTACCCTCGGGGTATTTTATTATTTGTGCAGCTTCGAGTAGAAGCTCCCATATAGCCTTCTCGACAAGGCTTTGTTTATCGTTTTCATAATTTTCTTGAAGAATTTCGTAAACGTAGCTTTCCAGCTTCTCTACGGCAGTGCTACCCTCGTAGGCGGTTAGCTCGTCTTTGCTCATAATTTTGCTGGATTCCAAGAACTCCATTATGAACTCGTCGTTAAGCTCGGGCGTTTCGTAGTCGATTGCATAGTCAACGTAGACCTCGAAATAGGCGGTCTTGTTTTGAAGAAGCTCGTGACCGTAATTGTAAGGGAAGTAGCATTCTACCACCTTGATGGGAAGTCCACCGTTGGTGCTTTCCTTTTCGCAGAGGGTGACAAACTTAACCGTTACGTCACTGTACTTATACTCTTTTCCATCTACCGTGACGGTAAAGTCATCAATAGCCTTGCCGATTTCCTTGCCGATCAGATATTCAGAAAATCCGTCACCGTAAATTTTGTCTGCATTTGCAAGGTCTATTCTCTCGTAGCTGCCGTTAACCGTTTCGCTTCCCGAGGTGCGAGTGAAGTTAAGATATACTACGTGATCCTTAGTTACGTTTCCGGTGGTTATCCTGTCAAATTTAGCATAGTCGGCAATATTCATTCCAAGCATATTGTATTCAAATCCGGGGATGAAGCCGCCGCTGCCAATAATAAGATCGTGAGCAAGATAATCAAAATTGCTCATTCCGCTGACCGATATCTGCTCTTTGGTATTCGGATCAATGATATATCCTCTGTAATAGATGGATGCAACGTCGCCCGGACCGATAACGAGGTCGTTTACAGCCTTTCCTTCTCCGACAACGGTTCGGTAAGAGCTGAGAAGATTAAGAATCTCAACCTTGGCGAGTATTCTTTTTGGTTTGGAAATATTAACCGAAAGGGTGAAATTTTTATACACATCGGGTGAAAGAATAATATAATCCTTCATATCCGCGCCAATGTAATCTATCGGAGGAATTGAATTCTCGTTGTCATCGGTCGAGCCGTTATCATCGGATGAGCCGCCCTCGTTTCCGGAGTTTTCGCCACCGTTATTTTCGTCACTGTTTTCATTTCCACCGCCCGAGCTTTCGTTCGAGCTGTTATCACCGTTATCCGTGTCCTCTACCTTATCGCAAGCGACAAAAAGCATCAGCGACAGTGAAAGAAGAAGGCAAATAGGTATCTTAAATTTCATCACGTCCTCCCAAAAACGATATATAACAATTATAAGGCTTTTGTGCCGATTTGTCAACGCAAACCGAGTGCAAAACAAAATATTTACAATTATAAGGACAAAAAATAAGCACGGAAGATTTTCTTCCGCGCAATAGTTTCAAGTAAAAATCATTTTTGTTCTTTGTTCGGCAAAAACTCAAGAATATCCTCTATCCTGCAGTTCAGCACAGAGCAAATCCTTGCCAATACGTCGGTATCAAGCCTTGTGATTTTGTTATTGCAGTAATTGTTGAGCTGCGTACGTTGCATTTCTGCTTTGCGGCTTAGCTTATTCTTGCTAATGCCGGCTTTCTTAATCAATTCATCAAGCTTTATTATAATTTTTCCGTGTTCTTCCATATTTTTTACCCGCATTTTATAAAAAATCTATAGACAAGTTATAATAAAAATGTAAGATGTAAGAAGTATTGTGCTACTTCTTGCGCATATGCATGAAACAAAGGTGAAAAATGGACAAGAACGTTGGAATATTAAAGGAGATAGACAAGCTGGGCAGAATAGTAATTCCGAAGGAAATGCGAGAACGCTTAGCGTGGGATAAGAGTGTTGAGGTACTGCTTACCGATGAGGGCATTCTACTCCGCAACCCCGAATATAAGCTCACTAAAGTTGTATTGGATAACAACGCAGAAGAGAATAACAAAAATCAGCCTTGAAATCAAGGCTGATTTTCTATTGGTTACGTGAAAATTACTTGTTTTCCTTTGTGGGAAGCTCAAGCTCGTCCTTGTTCTTACCGAACTTGGTCATCGAAACGACCATACTGCTAAGTGCGAAGAGTGCAATAGCGTTGGGAAGAACCATCAGATAGTTGAACATATCCGTAAGCTCCCAAACAAGATCGCTCTTAAGAGCTGAGCCGAGGAATACGAATACTACTGCGATGATGGAATAAACGAGAGTGGACTTCTTACCGAAGAGGTAGGTGAAGTTGATCTTACCGAAGTAGTTCCAACCGAGAATGGTGGAGAATGCGAAGAAGAAGAGGCAGGTAGCAACGAAGATGTTACCAATAGCGTGACCTGCGGTATCACCGAAGAGCTTGGCGAAGGTGTAACCGAATGCTTCCTGAGCCATGGTAGAATTGGCAGCCGCACCGATGTAAGCACCGTCCTTGTAAAGGTCGGGAGTAATGAGCCCTGCACCGTTCTCGTAAAGAGTAGAGATTACAACAAGAGCAGTCATAGTAAGAACTATGAAGGTGTCGATGAACACACCGATCATTGCCGAGGTGCCCTGAGTGTGAGGATCCTTAACGTTTGCAAGAGCGTGAGCGTGAGGAGTCGAACCCATACCGGCCTCATTGGAGAAGAGACCTCTCTTTGCACCGTTGCTGATAGCCGCGGCAATAGCCGCACCGAAGCCACCGCCTACAAGAGCCTGAGGAACGAATGCATACTTGAAGATCATTCCGAATGCTGCGGGAACGTTAGTAATGTTGATGCAGAGAACAAGAATACCGCCAACGATGTAGAGAAGAGCCATGATAGGAACTATCTTCTCGGTTACAGAAGCAAGACGCTGAGTACCGCCGATAAGAACGAAGCCTGCAATAGCTGCACAAAGTACACCGACGATAAGCATTACCCAGTTAAGCTCAAGGCCGAGGAAGTCGAAGGAAGCATCAACACCGAAGGAGGTGAAAACGTTTGCGAAGTTGGAAGCGATAGAGTTGGACTGAACCATCGCACCGACAAATCCGAGAGCAATGATAGCCGCAATAGAGAAGAATACAGCAAGGAACTTACCGAAATTACCCTTGAAAGCTGCCTTTATGTAGAAGATAGGACCACCCTCTATGGTACCGTCCTCGTTGGTTACTCTTGTCTTCTGTGCCAGAGTTGCCTCCGCATAGATAGTAGCCATACCGAGGAATGCGATTATCCACATCCAGAAGATAGCACCGGGACCACCGATAAGGATAGCGCCGCAAGCACCGACGATATTACCCGTACCAACCTGTGCTGCTACCGCCGTAGCAAGTGCCTGGAAGGAGGAAAGACCGCCCTTTTGCTTATCTCCCTTAAGCTTGAGATTGCCGAAAACGTTCTTCATGCCTTCGCCGAAGCAACGTACCTGCACGAATTTTGTCTTTATGGAGTAGAAGAGACCTACTGCAACAAGGAGAATAATAAGAATGTAGTTTGAAAGATACTTGTTAATGTTCTGTACAATGATAAGTAATTGATCCATTGTTTTTTTCCTTTCTTTATGTAAAAATAAAAAAGTCACCGACAGTATCGGTGGCTCCGGTAATAAAGAATAAAAAACAGAAAAACGGCGGTTTTTTCTGTCTCTGTCCTCTTGCCTGAGAGATTCGGCAGCATAACTGCCTTGCACCTTCGGCACCCACTTAAGGGATTCTCCAGAGCTCCTCGGTCAAACGGTTTCTTTCGATCCCGAAAGCCTCAACGGAAACTATCGTAGATGATTATAGCACAACGTTTTTGCTTTTGCAAGAGGTTTTTCAAAAAAATAGCAAAAAGCTCAAAAAAACTCTGAAAAACTTTTCGTAATTTATCACTTTTATTGACTTGAAGGGGAATAAGTGCTATAATTATCAGCGAAAAGAGGGAAAGGGGGATTTTTTTTCGCCAATGAATTACAAGCGAACGGTGTTTTGCTGCTTTTTCGGTTATATGTGCCAGGCGGTAATATGTAATTTCGCCCCACTTCTTTTTTTGACATTTTCATCTCAGTACGGAATACCCATAAGCGAGATAACCGTTCTTGTAACCGCAAACTTCGGATTTCAGCTTTTGACCGACCTTGTTGCACCGAAATACGTTGATAAGCTCGGATACCGTAGGTCACTTGTCCTTGCGCATATACTGTGTGCTTCGGGACTGGTGCTACTAACCCTGTTGCCCGAGATGCTCGGGGGATTTATTGGATTGCTGCTTGCAACCGTGGTATACGCTATCGGCGGAGGACTTCTTGAGGTGCTGGTCAGTCCGGTTCTCGAGTCAAGCCCTCTTGAGAATAAGGCGGGGGCTATGAGTCTGCTCCACTCCTTCTATTGCTGGGGAAGTGTGGCAACGGTTCTTATCAGTACCGCATTCTTTGCTCTCTTCGGAACCGATAATTGGAAGATACTGTCACTCTTCTTTGCCGCATTTCCTATTTTAAACGCCATTCTGTTTTCCAAAACTCCGATTTCTAACCCTCCACCCGCAGAAAAGGACGGTGTATCGGTATATTCCTCGCTTCTCGGGAATAAGGCGTTTATAGTATTCCTTCTAATGATGCTTTGTGCGGGTGCCGCTGAAATGGCGGTTCAACAGTGGAGCTCCGCTTTTGCCGAAACCGCCCTCGGAGTTGATAAAACCACGGGCGATCTTCTCGGAATGTGCGGCTTCTCTCTTGCAATGGCGTTATCCCGTACCATTTACGGAAGGTTCAGTAAAAAAATTCCGCTTCGTCCCGCCCTTGTGAGTTGCGGTGTGCTTTGCGTGCTCTGCTATCTTATGATATCCCTTTCGGATAATCCCGTGATCGGCTTTGCCGGATGTATTTTGTGCGGCTTTACCGTTGGAATATTTTGGCCGGGCAGCTTTTCTCTTGCGGTCGGAAGTATGCCGAGGGCAAGCACGGCGATGTTTGCTCTTCTGTCGCTTGCGGGTGACGTTGGCTGTACCGTAGGCCCAACCTTGGCAGGACTTGTCGGTGCGGCATTCGGCGGTAGCTTAAGAACAGGCATTCTTTCGGCTGTATTCTTCCCGTCACTGCTTCTTATATGCGCACTTTTTCTCGGAATGAAAAAGCGGGGAATTGATAAGGGCGAAGCTGTCACGGAAAATGACGGAAAATGATAAAAAGTAAATTGTTATTTTGTTTAATATAAAGGAGACAAAAATGAATAAGTTTCTTGTAGGATGGGCAGAGGAAAGCCTTGTGCCCGATAAAAAGATCAGCCTTGCAGGACAGTTCTACGAAAGGATTTCCGAGTACGTGGAGTCCCAGATCACAGCTACTGCAATGGCAGTAGAATCGGACGGAGAGGAGATGATCCTTTGTAGCTGCGACCTTGGCGGTATTCCCGATTTTCTTATGACTCTTGTAAGAGAGAAGTTCTCGGCTATTTGCGGGGATTTTGATCCTATGAAGATAATCCTTGCCGCAACCCATACACACACCTCGCATACTCTCGGTGAGCCGAAGAATCTTAAATATAAGAATCCTATCGGCTCTTCAAGAGAGATCCTTCGTGAGTTTATGAACGGAGATAAGGAGTATAAGGCTCTCGTCACCGCCGACGAGTCTGTAATGACACCTTCCGAGGCAACCGAGTTCGTTTCAGACAGAATAGCTCTTGCCTGCAAAAGGGCTTGGGAAGCAAGAGAAGAGGCACTTTACTCCAACGAGTTCGGCAGAGCTGCCGTAGGTATGTGCAGACGAGTTGCCTATGATGACGGAACTGCGGCTATGTGGGGCGACTCCAATACCGCAAACTTTGCATCCCTTGAGGGAGGAAACGATTCCGGTATCGAGCTTCTTTATTTCTTTAATAAAGATAAGAAGCTGACCGGTGTTGTAGCAAACATTGCCTGCCCCTCGCAGATTCTTGAGCAGAGAAGCTTCATTTCCGCCGATTTCTGGGGAAGAGCAAAGGCGAATATCAGGGAAAAGCTCGGAGAGGGCGTATATCTTCTCGGTCTTGGCGGTGCGGCAGGCGATCAGTGTCCCCGTGACCTTGTTCGCTGGGTAGAGCCCGAAACTCCTATCGACGATCCTCAAATAAAGCGTCCTAATCCCATCAGACGTAAGGCAGATCCCTCTATGTTTGATATTTCCGGGTGTAACAAGGTTGGTAAGAGGATATCCAATGAAATAATCTCGGTATACGAGGATATTACAGAGTACAAGAGCGAGGCGAAGTTTGAGCACAAGGTGATTTCGATAGATCTTCCTCTTCGTAAGGCGACTAGAACCGAGTATGAGCATGCCGTGCGTGAAATAGAGTACTTCGTGCAAAAGACCGCCGATAAGCCCACGTTCACCTTCGAGGACAATGCCAAGGCATACGTACACGCAGGCCTTATTGCCAGATTCCGTGAGCAGCAGCTCTACGAGACCTTCTCCGTTGAGTCTCACGTTATCCGCTTTGGTGACGTTGCTATTTGTACCAACCCCTTCGAGCTCTTCCTTGACTACGGTAACCGCATCAAGGCGAGAAGCTACGCTGAGCAGACATTCATTGTTCAGCTTTCCTGCGGCAAGGGAGGATATCTCCCTACCGAAAAGGCAGAAAAGGCAGGGCATTACAGTGCCTACATAACCAGTGGCAGAACCGGTCATGAGGGCGGCGATCTTCTTGTAAGACGCCAGCTTAAGGAAATCAACGAGATGTTCGAGGGCGAGGAAATTTACGTAAAGTAGTAAATGCCGTCTTATTGCGGTGCTAATTTTATAACTGTCTGAGTTATAACCGCACCTTGATTCTCGGCGGATATATAATACCTGAATAAATATTAAAAGCAACGGGAACCAACTTTAGGCTGTCGGTCTCTCGTTGCTTTTTGTTAGGTCACTTTAAATTACCTATACCGTCCATATTATCAAGAATAAACCTTACGAACACGTCGATACCGATCATAAGTGCCGACTCGTCAATATCAAATCTATCGGTGTGTGCCGTGTGAATAATACCTCTTTCCTCGTTCCTTATTCCAAGGCGGAGCATATATCCGGGCTTTTCATTGGCAAAGTAGGAAAAGTCCTCGCCGCCAAGCTGACGTCTTTTCGGCACGACGCCTTCTTCACCTACTACGCCGACCGCCGCCTTTTCTACCAGAGGATGAAGAAGCTCGCTGTTGACTACCGTGGGATAATGCTTCTTTTGAGTCAGCTTGTATCCGCCGCCGGAAATATCCGCAATCGCGCTGCAGATACGATCTATCTTATTAAGCACCATATCTCTGGTTTCTTTCACCCAGGTTCTCAAGGTAAAGTACATCTCGCACCTTTCGCAGACAATATTGTTGACCTTGCCGCCGTGAATAGCGCCGACGTTAAATACGATAGGCTCTCTTGCCGAGATCTCCTTAGCCATAATGAACTCTATTTCGGTATAAGCCTTCACCGCCATCATTATGGCATCAACGCCCTTGTGCTGATTGGCCGCATGCGCGTTTTTACCGAAGAACTCTATAACGTAGCCGTCGCTTGTGGCATTCATAGGTCCTGACACAAGACCGATCTGCCCTGTGGGGAAATCGGTGTCGGTGTGCAGAGAAAGGATAATATCAATATCCTTCATCACTCCGTCCTCTACCATAAGCTTTGCGCCCGAGGGCTCAAACTCCTCCGCCGCCTGGAAGATAAATTTCACACGGCAATTGATTTCCTCGCGCATTTCATAGATACGCTTCAGGGTGGCCATTGCTATCGCGGCGTGAGCGTCGTGACCGCAGGCGTGCAT
>JAZRMT010000024.1:0-12766 GCA_045647805.1 Eubacteriales bacterium
GCCTTTGCAGAAGGAAGAGCTCCTACTTCAATAAGAGAGATCATACCGTAACGGTCGATTACAACAGAGGTGGGATAGGCGTTCACATTAAACGCTTGAGCAAGCTGGTGCGAATCCTTGGCGACAGTAAAGGAGAAGCCCATTTCATCGGCATAGCTTCTTATACCGAGATCGTCGTCATAAGGGTTGAGAGCAATTATGGCAACGTCATCCTCGTACTCATTATAAACCGAGCTCATATAAGGGAATTCGAGCTGACAAGCAGAGCAGTCAACGTACCAGAAATTAAGCACTACCATTTTCTTTTCCGACAAGAGTTCCGAAAGAGTGACTTCATTACCGTAAGCGTCGATAATTGTAAAGTCGTACATTATATCGCCGACCTTGAAGGTCTTGCCGACGATTGATTCATCCTTTATTAATTCGGTAGACACGGTTATGTTCAATTCGGAGCCCGCAAGCTGATAGAAAGGCTCGCATACAAATCCCTCGGGAAGTCTAACTTCGATAGATACCGCGTAATCTGATACGTTTCCTTCTATATCAAATCTTGCTTTACCCTCAGCGTCAGTAGAACCATAATCTTTGAGATCGCCAAGTCCGCCGTTCTCGTAGTGGTATATCATCACGACGAGCTCGTTAAGTGCCATTCCGCCCTCGGTCTTAACAGCAATAGTATAATTAGTAATTACGGGATCTTCCTTGTCGGTAGTTTCGTCGTTATCGGGATCACCGTCTTCGGGATTATCGCCGGTGTCGGGTGCTTGACCGCCGGTGCCCGGATCGTTGCCATCGGGATTATCGCCGGTGTCGGGTGCTTGACCGCCGGTGTCCGGATCGTTGCCTTCGGGATTATCGCTGGTGTCCGGTGCTTGACCGCCGGTGCCGGGATTGTCGTCATTGTCCGAAGTTTCGTCTATTGCCCACCTTGCCACAAGTGTGATATCCTCGGTAACTTCGGAGGTTTCGAACGACCACTCCTGACCATTATAGAACCAGCCTTCAAAAACATAACCGTGTCTCGAAGGAGTTGCGGGTGCTTCGACCTTGAAATTGACGGACATTCTGATTATACTAAAATCATTATATCCGTAATCAAAGGTTACCTTATAAAAACCTTGTACGGTAGGAACGGTAATAAGATATTCAAGCCATTGATCCTCTGTTCCCGCATAGCCGTGATCAACAGCAACGTTATAAAGAGAAAAATCGGAGTCATCTGTGGCTACCATAAGTGCTGACAACCACTGCGAGGTGCTTCCTTCAAAGCCATTATCGACAGCTTTTGCATAAGCGGAGCGGGTATCAGCAAGAGTTATTCCCTCACTTATCAGCGTAATAAACTCAACAAGCGTTCCCTCGTAGCCCAAATCACACACGTTGTCGTATACAGTGCTGACAGAAATTTCGGGCTTCTTATCGTCCTTTTTATCCGAATTGGAATCATCCGTGTCCGTTATTCGATTACAGGACGAAAGGGCGAGCGTACAAATAACCATAATTAAAAAGAATTTAAGAAAAAGGCTTTTCATAGTACCGACCTCGTTAATTTTTTGTTTAATTATATAACATTAAAGAAATCTTGTCAACAATTAAATTTAGGTGAGTCTAAAAGCATACGAATTTGTTATAAAAACACGCTTTCGGTAAAATTAATAATTTAAAAAGTACTTATGAACGAAATCAGCGCTCCCGCGTTTTTTTATTTTTACAGCTTCATCCTGCGAAGCTCCATCGGAGCAAGGGTGAGCTTCTCTATTTTACCGTCGTACATTACCTTAACCGTACTTTCAACATCATAAGCGGAATTGAGAAGATAAAGAACCCTCTCACCGTCTTCCTCAAAGAAGAGCGTGAAGCGAACCTTATCAGAGCCCGCAACCTTTATCTCCGCATTTGCGTGGGAGTGGGAAAGGAGCATTTTAACGAGGTTCTTGTATACGGGATAAACCGCACCGTTGCCGGGATATTTCTCGTGGGTAAGGAATATTGAAACACCGTCCCCTACTTTATTTTCTATTACGACAGGAACTCCGATGACGCCCTTGTCGGTGAAGGATGAGTATAGCTCTGCCTTTACAACGCCCGTAGACAGCTCGACGGTCGCGTAATCCGCCATTCCCTCGGGGAAAAGTGGATCATGCCATTTGTTAGTGGTGCCGGGATAGGTGAAGCCGGGTATCGCACTTTCAAGCTCGTACTTTAAGCCGTGGCATTTTCTTGTTGAGCCTGTAATTTTGCATCCGAAGAGCTTTGTAAGGTCTCCGCCGTTAACGTAGATGGGAGCTCCTCCCCGCTCGGTATTTGTCGAAAGGTGACATGCGCCCATCAGAAGTATTCCGCCGCCCGAAACGTAGCTTGTCAGCTTATTGTAAAGCTCCTCGTTCATAGTGTTATGACCTACGAAAATAAGGTAAGAGTAGTTTTGCAAAACACTTAACGGGGCAGATGCGCAAAGGACGTCGTAGGTGCCGTAGGCGGGAGCGTGATTAAGGTCATATCCATCATCGGAGGCATACGCCAAGGGATCCTGCCAATCGGGACTTCTGTAAATCTCGGAAAGAATACGCCAGCTTCTTTCCTCATCGCCCTTTGCCCATTCTTCTCTGTCAAACTGCTCAAAGGCGACACCGCCAAGGAACTCGGTATATGCGTCATCCTCACCGTAGATAAAGGCAACCTTTGTGTAGGGGCCGTTTTGCGGACGGGGATTTTTTTGTGAGAAATCATAGAAATTGCTGATAACTTCTCTGTATTCCTTGCAAATAGTGTCATCGTATGAAAGTGTCACGCCATAGGAGGAAATCTCCGAGTCGCCGCTTTCAAGCACAGCCATATTAGAGCCCTGCATATAGAGATACTTGTAAAGCACGTCGAGTCTTTTTCTCTTTAAAGTATCGTAGTGACGGAATCCTCCATACCATTCATGGGCAATATAGGTACCCCACATATCTCTTTCGTAAGAAATTGCCGCTCCTCTGGCAAAGGGGACAAGCTTCTCGGGATCACCGGGCATAAGCTCAAGAACGGGAATCGTTATTCCGCCCTCAAGGCAATAAGACATGGGAGCGGTCGATTCAACTACAAGGCTCTTGTCAAGTCCTATCGACTTGTTATAATCGGTAAGGCTTCTGACGTAAGAAACGAAATGTTTTCTTGCCTCTGCAACATCCTTTGCATAAGGTAGAGGCGCTCTGCCGATAGAGTTATCCCTTCCGAAATAGCCCTTATCCTTGCACATCTTCATACAGCCGATCTCACCGAACATCTCACCCAAAAAGAGATCGCCGGCAATGTCGTTTATACCCTTGATAATATCGGCATCGAAATGACTCATCCGACCTTCGGGCGGAAACTGTCCCGCGTAAAGAATGGCAAAAGGCATATTATTATCCTTTGCGTACTGTGCGATCTTTCGGTAGGTCTCAAGCTCCAAGGGTTTCGTTTTTTTGCATCGCACAACGAAGAAGTTGGCACATCCCTTAAGTATCTCATCCAGATCCTCAACCACTCGGTCGGGATCCATTTTATGCTCGCCGTAATGAACGCCGGAAAGCATTAACGACGGGTTAAGTTTGTTTTGTCTTTTCATAATCATTCTCCTTATCTTAAAGAGGTTACTGTTTAATTTCAAAGAGATAACCGCACCTTGCGGGCAAAACATCCCTTGAAAGATCTACCGGATCTCCGTAAATCTGACGAAGCTTCTGCCCTTCGGGCATACGAAGATCAACCTGCCCGTGAGCAGTTGTATGTATAAAAAGATAACTTTTGTTTACATATACGACCAAATCCGACTCAGAATAGAGGTGCACACCGGATTTTTTCAAGAAGGTGCGTAGCTCATCTGTCGTCATATTTTTCTTGTCGGGAGTGATGACAAGGCAATTCTCCGAAGAAAGCTTTATATGCTTTGACAGTTCGGTTTCCATAGGCTCGATAAGAATGAACGCTTTATAATCATCCTTAATAAGATCATAGTCCGAGGCAAGGAAGGAATCGTACGGAGCACCCATTACTCCGAGCTGATTTCTGAAATCGTAGACTATCGGCTTTACATTTGCCACTCTTGCAGGGGAGTCAAAATGACAGAAGCACTTCTCGTCAACCAGAACGGCAACCTCGGATACTCCCGAGCGATCATTTTTATGAGAGGCGGCGGTTATATTGATAAAATCCTTATCCATCTGCATATAGAGGGGGTAATTATGCCAGCCGCCGCCCATATCAAACCACCAGAAGGGGTGAGACTTGATAAATGCTCTCGCATAATACATCTTAAAGGTTTCAACGGTGTACCATCTGTCGCGGGGCTTATAGTGTGGATTATCAAAGTGGGGAATATCAAAGAGAGGACCTGTCAGGTGGGTTCTCGCATCATTCTCCATAAAATAGAGCTTGCCGTGTCTTTTCAAAGACTCGAGAGGAAGCATACAGGGCTGGTCACGGCCTGTTTCCCTCACGTTCATGTAGGATATGGGACTGCAAAGGAAGTCTACCGCATCAGACTTTAGAACCTTGGAAAGTGCGTGATGATCGGATTCTCTATCCTGCCTCTCGAAAGTATAGCCGTAGAAGGAGCCCATTACAAGTCTGTGACCTGTAAGATCCTTGGCATATTCGCAGAGCTCGATTATTCTGTCAGCACAGATCTCTGAAAGGAAGTAGTAATACTCGGCTTCGGTGCCTTCTATTCCCTTCTCTTTTTTATACTGCTCGAACTTTTCCCTTGAGCGAATACCAATAGAGCCCTTCTGGTCAAGTCCGAACCACTCCTCGGCGTTACCGCCTGCAAGCTGATAGGCACAAACACGATCACGGTAGGGAGAGTTCTCGATATGCTCGATAAAAAGCTTTAATTCCCTTTTGGTTTCCTCGAGCCACTTATCCGAGGAGAAGCAGGGACGACGCTTTTCCATACTGATATTTCCGTAGTCGCAAAGCTCGTCGGGATTTTCCTTTTCCCACCAAAGGGGCAAGGACATATTTACTCTCGGAAAAACGTAAGCATCGGGACAGGCCTCAAGGATCTGATTTATTGCTCTGTCGATTACGTTGTAATCGGGATTATCCTTATCCTCGAAAATTCCGTCGTCGAAGGGGGGAATTTCATTGATTTCCTGAATACCTCTTGTGGCAAAATATAGCGGAACCGAATAGAGCTTATAGCCAGCTTCGGCAAATTCGTCATAGCAGGCTTTTTTTATGAAATAGGTTATGTAGGCGTTTTCCACCACTCGCTCGCCATTTACGAAGAGAGTGGGGTTTCCGTCAATCATTCTGATCTCGGATGTTATCATTTGTTATACTCGCTCCTTTATCATGGAATTGACCTTTTCTCTGATTTTCAGCATCAAAGAAGAGTTGTACACACAGGTGTCAAAGCGGATCTCACCACCATAGACCTCCTCTATCGCAGAAACAACCTCCTCGTGAGAATATAGCGACTCGCAAAGCTGCATAGCACGCAAATCCTGAAGTGCGTCGTGGAATACGAGCAGACGAAGCGATTCAAGAGGCTTAGCCGTATTCGTGGGATAGACTAAGAAGGTGTCACCGCCGGATACCCAATTATCACCGCTGTTATCAAGGTACGGGTTGAGAAGTCGGGTTCCCTCGCTGTTCAAGTAGTAGCAAAAGCCCCAATGGAGGAAGCCGTAAAGATTATATTTATAGAGCTGCATACCGAGGGAGCGGTTCTGCGAGGAAAACATAGAAATGAAGCGGTTGGAATACTTCGCCTGAGGTCCGCAACAGTAATAGGTCCAAAGATCGGGAACCCCTGCCTCAATAAAGGGGGCGATAGATCCGTTAATTGGAACGGGATTAGTAACCAATCCCTCGTTGTAGTATTCGATATCGAAGAGGGCGTCGATTATCATATACCCTTCAAGAATGTCCGCAACCGTCGCCTTAGCACGGCGGAAGCTTTCTATCTTATCCCTTGCAGGTTCATCGGCAATATGGAAGATAAGGTTCTTATCCTCGCCCTTCTTCTTCATATGACGGATTAAGGAGCTTAAGAAGGAACGAAGAAATTTCGTATATTCGGCAGAGGTTGCGGATTCTCCGCCGAACAACATTTTTTCCTCACCGTTCTCTATTACCTTGACACGGGAGGCATGCTCGGCATTTCCCGCAGAGAATAAATGGTCTACCTCAAAGCGGTAAATACCGTATTTTTTTGCTAGATCAATAAGCCTGTCAAGGCGCTTGTAGGAAAAGCTGTATTGTCCGTTTTTCTTCGTTATCTTGACGGTACCGTAGAAAGCCTCGATAAACAGAGTATTCATACCGTTTTTCGTTGCGAGGCGGAGATTTTCTTCAAGAATCTCGAAAAATCTTTCACCGTAGGGTTTAACGTTATGGTATCTCCAAAGAGAGTTGAAGGAAACCCACTGAGTAACGAGAAGCTTTTGCCGAGGAAGTTTCTTGTTGATAATGTCAACCTTAAGTTTACATTCAGATACTTTTACATTGTTTTTTATGTCTGTGACGGTTAAAACGTGCTCACTGTTCCCTACCTCTGTCATATCCTCGGGAAGCTCGAGATCAATCCAAATGCTCGTCATCATATTGATGCTTGCGTTGAAGAGATTTCCTTCTGTCATTTCATCAAGGATATCCGGATACAGCCCCGGCGAGGTAGAAAGATAATTCTCGTCGTGCTCTATGGAAACAGGCTTTACAACGGGCACGTATTTTACCGTACGCATTCTCGCATATTTCGCAAGAGCACCGAAGATTTCTACCTTATGAGTTATAAAAACGTGCGGCTTATCGTCAAGCTCGGGATCATCGTAGCATAAAAGTTGGAAGGAAACTCGCTCTCCCTTGAGGGCTGATATACTTTCAAGGGCAGTAAATTTCTCCGGTCTGTCGTTGATAAACGCCTTCTCGAGGGAGGAAACAATTTTTGATACTATCATATGACACCTCACAACAGTTTTAATTACACTTGTATTATACCTTTTATATCAATTTTTGTCAACCTCTTCACGGTGGTTTTTGCATTATAAAAACAGTGCAAACTCTCCGTCTCAGAGAATTTGCACTGCTAGGCAAGAGAGAATAATATGAACCCGTTTTTAAGATACCGATTTCGGTCAATACTGCGGTAAAAATTCTTATAATATTTCTATATTATCTCAAATTTTAACCTTGTCTTGCCACAAAATCAGTTATCTTAAAAATTCGTTAGAACTCTAAAGCCTTAATTTTTAGATGATTTTGGTGCTTGGCGCTCGCCGCCAAGTACGACTTTGCAAGAGCAACAAGTGCCGAAAGCACTGAAAATTCAGAATTTAGAGCGTGTTCGTATTATTCTCTCTTGCCTAACTGATTATCTGTTCTGATTGATTACTTCTTGGTAACAGAAGTGATGTGAGGGTAAACGCCCTCATACCAATAAAGGAAGCCCTCTACGTCGATAACATCGCCTGCCTTAAGCTCACATACCGTCTTGTAAACGTCGGTGTCGGGAGCGGTGAGATATCTCTCAACCCCGAAGCTGTAATCAGCGCCGTTCTTAGTAAGGGTTAGGTAAATGTCATCACCGGGCTCACCGAGCTTGTACTCAATAGCCTTAACGGTCATATCGGTGAATAAAACGAACTTGTTCTGGTGATTGATAAGCTCCTTGGTTCCGAGAAGATCGGTAACGTCAGTAGCAAAAAATATCTGTTTGTTCGCACCTTCAACAAACTCAAAGGTCGCATCACAAATCTCTACTTCGCCACACCATTCAGCCTTATAGCCCTTCACCTTAATCTTGGTGCCCTTGGTAAGCTTTTGTGCGTCAGCCTCGGAGCAAGCAAGCTCGTATACGAAGTATGCGCCGTCACGTTCCTGAAGATAAACGTTGATCTTGCCCCCCCACCATTCTTGGGTTGCTTGAACGTATGCCTCGATTACTACCTCGTCATCAAAATCGGCAGCCATATACTCGTCATAAGTCATTACATCATCGGTAGTTCCGTCATATGCCTTCTCAATATCAAGCCAAGCGTTGTAAACTTCTTCGATGTATCTATGCTTCTGATCGAGAACAGAAGAATAGATGTGAGAGAAGGAGTTCATCTTGTATTCGTTGGCCAGAATCATACCGTGCCATCTGGTACCGAATGCGTTACGGTCGGTCTCGCCCATGTAGTTAGCAATTGCGTCCTCATAGGTCTTGTCGAAGCAATCGTTAACGTGGTTACGGATGTAGGTAAGCATTTCCGGGTTCTGCTCGCCCGCAGTACCGCCGCCGACGGAATTAGTAAACTTCTCGGTGTAGTACTTTTCAACAACGTCCGCGGACATTCTCGACTGATAGTCAAGGTAAGCAGAGCACTGAGAGAACTTAGTGGTTACGCTGGAGATAGCCATGATTCTTGCAAGGTTATGTACGTGTGTCTTATACTCGTCGCCGTACTCAGCATTGCTTCTGTAAAGAGGAACAGGAACGATACCGAAGCCGTCGCCGGTCTTGTTCATCTTCTGATAAACCTCGTACTCAAGAGAGCCTACGCACACGATACCACCGAAGAGAACGTTGTTCTTTGCGAATCTGATACTGATACCGTCAAGCTCGGTCTTAGCACCGGGCTCGATAGCGATAACATCGTTCCTGGTAACTACGCATACACCGGCAGACCCATTGTTAACGAAGAGATCCTTAAGAGCGATTGCAAAGTTGTTAAGATCGGCGTTGGTTGCGGGATACTCGAAGCTACCGTCTGCCTTCTGATTAAGGATGCTGACAGAGGAGGAGTAAAGCATCGAAGCCGCGTGAAGTCCCGAACCTCTACCGAGAACGAAGCCTACACGGTTGTCGCTGATATCGGTCATTGGGTTGGTGCCGGGGCCTGCCTGGTAGATAGCGTTGGAGTACCTTGCAAGAGCGGAGTAATCCCAGCCGTTTTCCCAAACGAGCTCGTAGAAGTCCTCGATGTCATGAAGACCGTCACCGGTACGATCGCCTGCAGCGGAATCCCTAATAGTAATGGAGTTCATAAGCTCAACGTTTACGGGGATTACGGTCATAGAACGAATTACGTCTATGGTGTAGTTGGATGCAAGGCAGTAAAGGGTGGTATCGGGAGTGAGCGAAAGCGACTCCATGTACTGATAGAAGTAACCCTCACCTGCCTCGGAGTCGAAGTAATCCCCTGCATCAACGGTGGTATCGTAATCATCCTGAATGAATCTGAACCAGTTGCCCTTATCATAATCCTCGGAAAGAAGATTGGAGAAGCATCCTCTAAGTGCCGCACAAGTCATGTCGTAAGCGAAGTTACAGTAAATGTCGGGGCCGTCGGTGGAACCGGTTTTGGTATCCTTAACCATGTCCTGAATGTTACCGCCCCAGCCCTTGCCGGACTCACTGTCCATGATCCAGGTGTAGGTTAGCCTAACGTTAGCTGCTTTCTGTGCAAGAATGTTTCTCGAACGGATAGCGGTATCAAGCTCGGTAAACGAAGCGGTATCAGCACCCGCATAGTATCTCTGACAGCCGGAGGTAAGCTCGGACGAGTTAGAGTTATTGGTGAGCTTGATCTTGATGTCGGTCTGAGTCCAGTCACCGTACTTCCCGGGAACGGTGCTGCCGGGTTTATCGTCATCGGTATTGTCGTCATCGGTATTGTCGTCACCGGTATTGTCGTCACCGATATTGTCGTCACCGGTATTGTCGTCACCGGTATTGTCGTCACCGATATTGTCGTCATCAAGGGACTCCCAAATTGCAACGAGAGTCATATCCTCGGTGACGGCAAAAGCGGGAAACAGCCATGCGATCATGTCACCATAAGAATCGGGACCAGCATCGCCTATGTACACCCAACACATGAATTCGTAACCTTCACGAACCGGATTTTCGGGCTCGGCTACCTTGTAGTTTTCGGAGGTTAGAGTAAAGGTCTTTCCGTCATAGCCAAGATCAAAGGTAACAGTGTACCTTCCGAGCATTGCGTCTGCCCACTCTTTTTCGGTACCCTTATAACCGTACTCAACAGCGATCTCATATGCAGACTTGCCGTCCTCACCGGATACGATAGCAAGGAAATCATCGAGGCTTCCCTGATAGCCAAGGTCTACCGCCTGAGCGTAAACTGCCTCTACGGTAGATTTCGGAGCATCGGCACTGTCCTCGAAATCATCATTGTCATCTTTGCCGTTGTCTTTTTCGTCGGTGTCATCGTCCTTTTCATCCTTATCCGACTTATCATCGGGAAGCTTTTCAAATCCCGCACAAGAGGTAAGGAGCAAGGAAGCACTCATAATCACCAGCAGAAATAAACACAAAAGCTTTTTCATAGTGTTCTCCTTTATAATTATAATATAATGTAGATTAATTAAAGTTTGAATTTGTTAATCGGCTGAACAGATTTGATTCTCTTTTATTCTCCATTCAATTCTTTCCAGTCACTGTAAACCGTGTCAAGGTAATCCTGCTTCTGATCAAGAACAGAAGAATAGATGTGAGAGAAAGAGTTCATCATGTAGTCGTTGTTCATAAGCATTGCGTGGAATTTTATACCTTCCGCATTTGCGTCAACTTCGCTCATGTAATTCGAGATCATATTCTCAAGTGCCATATCAAAGCTGTCGTTAACGTGAGAACGGCTGTATATAAGAACATTCATGTTCTCCTCGCCCGCAGCACCGCCGCCAACCGCAGCGGCAAGCTTCTCGGTGTAGTAACTTTCAATTATATCCGAGGAATTTCTCGACTGATAGTCAAGGTAAGCGGAGCACTGAGAGAAGTTGAGGCTTGCTCTGGAAATAGCGACTATTTTCGCAAGACCGTGTACCGCAGTCTTGTACTCCATGCTGTAATCCTTATCGGTTTTGTAAAGAGGGACAGGAACTATACTGAAGCCGTCACCGTTCTTGTTCATCTTCTGATAAACCTCGTCCTCAAGAGAGCCTACGCATACGATGCCACCGAAGAGAACGTTGTTCTTTGCGAATCTGATACGGATACCGTCAAGCTCAGACTTAGCATCGGGCTCGATAGCAGTAACCTCATCTTTGGTAACTACGCATATTCCCTTATGCTCATTTTCTATCATAAGATTGCTAAGATTTAATACGAAGTTGTTAAGATCGGGGTTAGTTGTGGGATACTCGAGGCTGCCGTCTGCTTTAGAATTAAAGATATCTATCGGAGTGGTATAGAGCATACCCAATGCGGAAAGGTCAGAGCCTACTCCAAGAGCGAAGCCTACCTTGTTGTCGCTGATATCGGTCTTTATGTTGGAGCCGGAGCCTGCCTGGAAGATAGCGTTAGAATACTCAGCGAGAGCAGAGTAATCCCCCTCTAAATTCCAAACGAGCACGTAGAAGTCCTCGATGTCGTGAATACCGTCACCGTTACGATCGCCTGCCGCAGATTCATGAATAGGAATGGAATTCATAAGCTCAACGTTTACCGGAACAACCATGAAGGAGCGTACCACGTCAAGTGTATAGTTGGAGGCGAGGCAGTAGATCTGAGTCTTGGGAGTAAGGGAAAGCGACTCCATGTACTGATAGAAGTAGCCCTCACCCGCATCGGGATCGAAGTACTCCTCTTCCTCAATGGTGGTATCGTAATCATCCTGAATGAATCTGAACCAGTTACCGCCATCGTAATCCTCGGAAACAAGGTTAGCGAAGCATCCTCTGAGTGACGCACAGGTCATGTCGTATGCGAAGTTACAGTAAATGTCGGGACTGTTGGCAGCGCCGGATTTGGTATCCTTAACCATGTCCTGAATGTTACCGCCCCAGCCCTTGCCGGACTCGCTGTCCTCGATCCAGGTGTAGCTTACCTTAACGTTAGCTTCTTTCTGTGCAAGCTGGTTTCTCGCACGGATAGCAGTATCAAGCTCGGTAAACGCAGCGGTATCAGCACCTGCGTAATATCTTTTACAGCCGGAGGTAAGCTCACCGTTATTTGAGTGATTGGTGAGTTTGATCTTTATGTCGGTCGTAGACCAGTCGCCGTAGTCACCGGATCTTTCCCAATTGGCATAATAGTGTCTGTCACCGGTGCTTCCCGTAGGAATTACAACGTCCATTACCGGTATTACCTGACCGCTCCAGGTCCAACCGATGAATTCATAGCCGTCCTCTTCAGGAGTTGGAAGCATTACTTCTTTAGACTCTATCGTGTAGTATAAACGATGATAAGATTCGGTAGAGTCAACAGTGTCATGAATATAAACGGTATATTCTATCGCATCCCAATACGCGTGGAGCGTCATGTCCTCGGTTACAGTGTATATCTGGAAATACCAGGCAAAATCCGAGATATATGAATCGGCATCCCCTCCCACACCCCATCCGATAAACTCATATCCTTCACGTGTGGGATTCTCGGGCTCGGAAACCTTGTAATTCTCCGAAAGCTGCGTAAAGGTCTTGCCGTCATAGTCTAGGTCAAAGGTAACGGTATGTATACCCATCATTGAATATGCCCACTGCTCCTCGGTACCCTTATAACCGTAGTCAACAACGATCTCATATGCAGACTTACCGTCCTTACCGGAAATGACGGTAAGAAAATCGTCGATAGAACCGGAATAGCCGAGTGCTACCGCCTGAGCATACACGGCGTCAACAGTATAGACCGGCGTGTCATCGTCGTCCTTGCCGTCGTCGGTGTCATCGTCCTTACCGTCGTCGGTGTCATCATCCTTGCCGTCGTCGGTGTCATCGTCCTTACCGTCGTCCTTGCCGTCGTCGGTGTCATCGTCCTTACCGTCGTCGGTGTCATCATCCTTGCCGTCGTCGG
>JAZRMT010000025.1:0-11728 GCA_045647805.1 Eubacteriales bacterium
CTCCTTGGCACACAGAACGACATGGCTACGATCCGACTTCGAGTTGTCTCGCACGACGAGACGGGGCGCAATGTTGCGAATCCCTTTCGTGCTTTGCACGAAACGGGACCGAGTTCCTCGCAGAAGCACAAAAAGAGCACCCAAACCGGGTGCTCTTTTTGTGGTGCTCCTGCGGGAACTCGAATCCCGGACCCTTTGATTAAAAGTCAAATGCTCTACCAACTGAGCTACAGGGGCATATAAATCATGCTAAAATATAATATCACATTCAAATGCTTTTGTCAAGGGCTTTTTACAAAAAAATTAGATATTTAGAGCGAAGCTGCTATTTATGCGGCAACCTCGCTCTTTTTTCATCTCGTTAACTTCGAGTACCTCTTGTAAGCGACAGTACCTCGGACAGTGAGCTCACATAGGGGATTCCGAGAGTCTTTAGCCTTCTTCTCTGCTCTTCGATTCCGAAGAGAACCGTATTTTTTTTATGAGAATCCGAGTTGATCACAAAGGGCTTTCCGCATTCTGCGATCCGATTCAAACAATAATCATCGGGGTACGGGGTGGTTCGATAGCCGCGGGAAATAGCACCGGTGTTGATCTCGAAAACGGCCGGAGTCTTAAGAAGTGCTTCCAGCGCCTCGTTTCTCTGCTTAATATATCTTTCATCGGTTACAGAAAACAGCGGATCCACGTCAAGGAATTTCGTTACAAGGTCAAAGTGACCGATTATATCGCAATGAGTTTTTTCATACACCTTTGAAACCCTCTCATAATAGGCTTCAGTGTATTTATATGCATCGGAATTAAAATATTTGTTTACATTTTCACGCACTTTGACAGCAGAAAGGTCAACCCAGAGATTTTCTCCTTTCACCGTCACGGAGTGAACAGAACCGATAACAAAGTCAAAATCCTTGGTGTCGGTAGACGACACAAACTCCTCCTCGATGCCTGCAAAAACACGTATACTGTTCTTGTACTTCTGCTTCAAAGATGCCACAATGCCCTTATACATATTTATTTCCTCATTCCTCATGCACCAACTCTCGCCGGAAACTGGAGAATGGGGAGTAAGCCCGATCTCACGCGCTCCGCCCTCTATTGCCGCAAGAATCATCTCCTCAGCGGTGCTGCTGCCATCGCAGAATTCGGTGTGGGCATGGTAGGTTCCGAGAATCATTTTGTCATCTTCTCCTGCTTTACCTTATGATCGATTATATGACGGGAGGCAAGTTCTCTGTGCACGTCCTCCACGCTGATTCCCATTTCTACCATTAAAACCATTACGTGATAAGCAAGATCGGCAATCTCGTAAACCGTCTCCTTTTTATCATCGTTCTTTGCTCCGATTATAACCTCGGTACATTCCTCGCCTACCTTCTTAAGTATTTTATCAAGTCCCTTATCGAAAAGATAGGTGGTATAGGAGCCCTCAGGTCTATCCTTTTTTCTGCCCTCGAGAAGCTCGTAAAGCCCTTCAAGAGAGAATTCGTTACGCTCTTCGGACTTATAGACCGGTTTTGTGAAGCAGGAATCGCTTCCCGTATGGCAGGCAGGACCGTCCTTGTCTACTACAACGGTCAGAGCATCGTTATCACAGTCGGCTGTTATTGATACGACGTGCTGATAATTACCGCTGGTCTCGCCCTTGAGCCAAAGCTCTTTTCTTGAGCGGCTGTAAAAGCAGGTAAGCCCCTTTTCCATTGTGATCTTAAGGCTTTCCTTATTCATATATGCTACGGTCAAAACCTTCTTTGTTACCTCATCCACCACGACAGCGGGGATAAGACCGTTTTCGTCAAATTTAAGTTCGTCAATATTAAGCATTTTTTCTTCTCCGTATATTAAAGTCTTACGGCAACGCCGTTATTTTTAAGTTCCTTTTTAAGATCGCAGATCTCTATTTCTCCAAAATGGAACACCGATGCGGCAAGTCCTGCATCAATATCGGGAATCTGCTTGAAAAGATCGACAAAATGTGTCACACTTCCCGCTCCGCCGGAAGCTATTACGGGTACCTTAACCGTTTCTGTCACCCTTTTAAGAAGCTCTATATCAAAGCCACCCTTGACACCGTCGGTATCTATCGAATTGACTACAACCTCGCCTGCACCGTTGTCAACGCATCTTTTTATCCAGGATATCGCCTCCATGCCGGTGTCCTCTCTGCCACCCTTGGCAAAAACACGGAATTCGCCATCCACTCTTTTAACGTCTGCGGAAATAACTACGCACTGATTACCGTATTTCTTCGCCGCTTCGGTAATCAGAGAGGGGTTTCTTATAGCACCCGAATTGACGCTTACCTTATCGGCACCGCATTTCAGGACACGGTCAAAGTCGGCAACGGTATTAATACCTCCGCCTACGGTCAGGGGTATAAATATTGTTCTTGCTACCTCTGTAAGAATATCGGTAAAGAGAGCTCTTCCCTCGCTGGAGGCGGTAATATCGTAAAATACCAGCTCGTCAGCACCTGATTCCGAGTAATATTTTGCAAGCTTTACGGGAGAAGAAACATCGGAAAGTCCGAGGAAATTGACTCCCTTTACTACCCTTCCGTCCTTTACGTCGAGGCAGGGTATAATTCTTTTAGTTATCATTTTTTACTAATCCTTATTGCTTCTTTAAGGTCTATCGCGCCGGTATAATACGCCTTTCCTATTATTGCACCGTAGATATCCATTTCCGCAAGTGCCTTAACATCATCAAGGCTTGATACACCGCCTGAGGCTATTATATTTACTCCGTATTTCTCGGAAAGCTCTCGGTAGAGCGTAAGGTTGGTGCCCTTCATTGCTCCATCCTTGGAAATATCGGTGCATATTACTGTTTTGACACCGATGCGCTCCATTTTCTCAAAAAATGCATCTGTGGTATATTCCGAGCTCTCGAGCCACCCTTTTATTGCTACGTAGCCATCCTTTATATCGGCTCCGACAGCAATTTTCTCACCGTATTTTTCAAGAGCAGACAAAAGAAATGCCTCGTCGGTAACGGCAGCGGTACCGAGAATTGCACGGCTGACACCGACCGAGAAATATTTGTCAAGAACGGTAAGAGAACGTATTCCGCCGCCTATTTCGGCAGAGAGCCCCGCACTTTTGACTATTTTCTCTACAACCGAGAGATTAGGAGTTGTCCCATCCTTAGCTCCCTCAAGGTCAACAAGGTGAATCCATTCGGCTCCTTGCGACTTAAAATCAAGAGCTATTTCCCAAGGTCTGTCGGAATAGACGGTCATATTGGCGTAGTCGCCTTTATAAAGCCTGACAGCCTTGCCGTCGAAGAGATCTATTGCAGGTAAAATCTTCATTTTTAGACCTCCCATTCAGCAAATGCACGGAGTATTCCAAGACCTACATCGCCGCTCTTCTCCGGGTGGAACTGTGTACCCGTTACATTATTTTTTGCAACTGCGGCGGTCAGCTCTCTTCCGTATTCCGCCGTAGCGAGCAGACTGTCCTCGCAACCGTCAGCATAATAGGAATGAACGAAATAGACGAAATCACCGTCCTTCACGTACTTAAAAATAGGATGCTCTCGCTTTACGGACAAAGAATTCCAGCCGATGTGCGGAATCTTATAATCCGATGGCAGTCTTCCTTCCATGGAAACGACGCTGCCACGAAGAAGGCCGAGGCCTTCGTGCTCACCGTATTCAAAGCTCTTTTCAAAGAGCATCTGCATACCGAGGCAGATACCGAATATGGGCTTTCCCGACTTTACTTCTTCGATTATAACCTTGTCAAGCCCTGTGTCAACAAGCTTTTTTTTAGCATCCTCAAAGGCTCCGACACCGGGAAGTATTATTTTATCAGCCGAGCGAATAACCTCTCTATCGCCCGTAACAACGCACTCCGCTCCTACGGCACGAAGAGATGAGATGAGCGAAAAAAGATTGCCTACGCCGTAATCAATAACTGCTATCATCAGATCACGCCTTTCGTGGAAGGGATATCGTCCTTAAATCTTTCATCAATTGAGAGAGCTTCACCAAGGCTTCTTGCAACCGACTTGAATATTCCTTCTATAACATGGTGAGAATTGGTACCTGCAAGCTGCTTGATATGCAGGGTTATTTCCGCCTTGCGTACAAATGCGGCAAAGAACTCCTCGCAAAGCTCGGTATCAAAATCACCGACCTTAGGAGCAAGGATATTTGCCTCAAAAGCAAGATATGCTCTGCCCGAAATATCAATAGCCGAAAGGATCAGAGTTTCGTCCATCGGAAGTATCATATTCCCGTAACGACGGATGCCCTTCATTCCGTCGGGATCAAGGAAAAGCGAATCATGAAGTGCCATTCCGAGAGCTATTCCCACATCCTCGACAGTGTGGTGATAATCAACCTCAACATCGCCCTTTGCCTTTACTACAAGATCCATTCTTGAGTGCTTGGCAAAAAGAGTAAGCATATGATCAAGGAATCCGCAGCCGGTTTGGACATCGGCTCTTCCCTCACCTCTTATTACGAGATCAACAAAAACGTCGGTCTCTTTGGTTTTTCTGGTAATTGATCTTGAGCTTAACATTTCTCATTCTCCTTAAGGATAGATTCTATCTCGGACAATAGCGCCTTCATTTCGTCCATAGTGCCTATGGTAATTCTGTTAAAATTCTCGATTTCCTTCTTTCCAAAGTGCCTTACAAGTATTCCTCCGGCTTTAAGCTTTTTGTAAAGCTCTTCTCCGGATATCCTGTCACTCTGCGCAAAAAGGAAGTTTGCTTTAGAGTCAAGAACACTGAATTCAAGATCCTCTAATGCTTTTTTTGTAAACTGGCGGTTAGCAATTATGCGTTTGCAGTTATCCATATAATAATCATTGTCGCATAGTGCATTGTATCCCGCCGCCATTGTCATACGGTTTACGTTATAAGGATTGGTGGAATATTTTATCGTATTAAGATCGGCAATCAGCTCGGGGCAGGCAACGCCAAATCCAAGTCTCGCACCTGCAAGTGAGCGTGACTTTGAGAAGGTTCCGGTAACAAGAAGATTATTATACTTCTTGGTAAGTCCGATCGCACTCTCGCCACCGAAATCGACGTAAGCCTCGTCGATAATAACAACGTTATCGGGATTGCTCTTTACTATCCCTTCAATTTCAGAGAGAGAAAGCGTGAGACCTGTTGGGGCGTTGGGATTGGCAATAACGATATTCTTACCTATTCCAACGTAGTCACGGTAATCGACCGAAAAATCCTCCTTAAGAGGAATCTCCTCATAGGGGATACCGTTAAGTGCGGCAAACACAGGATAAAAGCCATAGGTTATGTTAGGGAAAACGATGGGATGATCCGCATCGGAAAACGCCATAAACGCAAAATTCAAGACCTCGTCCGAGCCATTGGTCATGATCACCGAATCCTTATCCACACCGAATACTTCTGAAAATTTCGATACCAGAGGAGTACACTCAGGATCGGAATAAAGCATCAACCTTTCCGCCTCAGCTCTTGCCCCCTCTATGACCGAGGGAGAAGGTGGGAATGGAGATTCATTGGTGTTGAGCTTGATATATTTACGCTCCTTAGGCTGCTCACCCGGGGTGTAAGCCTCAAGCTCCTTATATTTTTCGCTGAAAAATCTACTCATTTCTTTTCAAACCTGACCGTCGCACTTCTTGCGTGAGCATCAAGTCCTTCCTTATTAGCAAAATAGGCTACCTTGTCCGCAACCTTCTTAAGTGCGTCCTTGGTGAAATAGGTAAACTGAGTGGTTTTTATAAAGTCCTCTACGCTGAGAGGAGAAGAAAACCTTGCCGTACCGCTCGTGGGGAGAGTGTGGTTGGGACCTGCAAAGTAGTCGCCAAGTGCCTCGGGACAGTATCTACCCATAAATACCGAGCCTGCGTGCTTTACCTTGTCGAGATAATCAAAGGGATTATCTACACAGAGTTCAAGATGCTCCGGAGCTATTTCATTAGCAATATCAATAGCGAGCATAAGGTCGCCCTCGGCTACGATTATCTTACCGTTATTATCGACAGAGGCTCTTGCGATCTCAGCTCTCGGGAGAATGGGGATCTGCCTTTCAAGCTCCGAAGAAACTCTCTCTGCAAATTCAAAGCTGTCGGTTACAAGAACTGCGGAGGCGTTTTTATCATGCTCCGCCTGAGAAAGAAGATCGGCGGCAACAAATTCGGGATCAGACTTTGAGTCTGCAACAACGAGTATCTCCGAGGGGCCTGCGATCATATCAATGGAAACCTTACCAAATACCTGTTTTTTCGCCTCTGCTACGAATGCGTTACCCGGGCCGACTATCTTATCAACCTTGGGTACAGATTCGGTACCGTAGGCGAGAGCGGCTATCGCCTGAGCACCGCCCACCTTAAATATTCTGTCAACGCCCGCAATCTTAGCTGCTGCAAGGATTACCGGATTGACCTTACCGTTGCTGAGAGGGGGGGTTACCATTACTATTTCCTTACATCCTGCGATCTTAGCGGGAACAGAATCCATAAGAACGGTGGAGGGATATGCGGCAGTGCCGCCGGGAACGTAGAGACCGACCTTCTCGATAGGAATCACCTTCTGCCCCGTTACAACGCCATCCTTTTCATTTATAAGGAAGCTGCCTCTCCACTGACGTGAATGAAAATCGGTAATATTCAGGTGTGCTTCCTTAAGAATAGCGATAAATTCGGGATCGACCGCGGAAAAAGCCTCGTCTATCTCCTCGGGAGTTACCTCCAAGGACGAAAGCTCGGCCTTATCAAACCTTTTACAATAATCATAAAGTGCTGCGTCGCCACTCTTTACGACGTTAGCAATTATCTCGGAGACGATATCCGATACGTTAGCCGTAGGATTCTCTCTTGCAAATATTTCGCTTGACGGCACTTCGCCGTACTTATAAATTTTAATCATTCTGTATCTGTGTCCTCACACATTCAACGATTTTTTCTATTTCGGCGGTCTTGAACTTGAAGGTCGCCTTGTTCGCAATAAGCCTTGCACTTATCGGCACGATGGTTTCTATGACCTCGAGGTCGTTTTCCTTAAGCGTTGTACCCGTCTCAACAATGTCAACTATGACGTCCGAAAGACCGAGTATCGGGGCGATCTCTATTGAGCCGTTAAGTTTGATTATATCAATATCTCTTGATACCGATGCGTAATGCTTTTTTGCAATGTTGACAAATTTTGTAGCAACCTTTAAGGTTCTTGAATTATCGTCACGAAAATCTTTTTTCGCAGCTACTGCCATTCTGCACTTACCTATATTAAGGTCGAGAAGCTCATATACATCGGGAGAATACTCAAGAAGGATATCCTTGCCCGCAATTCCAACGTCGGCGGCTCCTCTCTCAACGTAAATAGATACGTCGGAGGGCTTAACCCAGAAATACCTTACCGATCCGTCATCCGAATCAAAGATAAGCCTTCTGCCGCCTTCCTCTAGGCTTGCGGAGGAATAGCCGGAGTTTTTAAGCATTGCGTATACCTTCTCGCCAAGTCTCCCCTTTGGGAGAGCAATATTCAACATTTTTACTACCTCCCCTTCATATTTCCACAAGCTCACGGTAACGGAGCTTTGCGGGAATCTTCTTCTGTGCCGTTACGGATCTGCCAAGAGCGATCAGCTCATTTTTCTTAGCCGAAACGCGCGCAGCATCGCTATCATCGCCGTAAAGAAGAAGAACGTCAACGTCATATTCGGATGTACCTCTGTCAAGCTCGGACAGAAGATCAAGATATAGTGCGAAGCCGATAGCATCACACTGTCTGCCCATATTATTCAGAAGCTTGCCGTACTCGCCGCCTGCAAGCACGCCCTCGGCGATGCCCGAAAGAAATCCGCGGAACACTATTCCGTTGTAATAATTCATATCGTTTACAACAGAAAAGTCAATACGTATCCTATCCTTGTCGTCAATTCCGGCTATCAGATTACAAAGCCTTGCGAGCTGATCGTACGCCTTCTTAGCCTCTCCGCTCTTACACATAGGAGCAAGACGGGAAAGAACGTCGTCAGGAGAGCCGTACATTGTGGCAAGAGCGGTTATTTTGTCGGTGGAATCACTCTCGATGCCGTATTTTTCACATACCGCCTTCGCTTCGTGAGCGTTCTTCTCGGAAATAAGAGCGGTTATCTCTCTTTTGAAAAGCTCACTGTCGGAGGCTTCTCCGAGAAGTGCCGACAGAATACCCATATGAGAAACGTCCAGAATGAAGTCGGAGGAAACCTCGGAAAGGCTCTTCACGGCAAGTGTGATAACCTCAAAAACGTCCGAG
Source organism: Eubacteriales bacterium (assembly GCA_045647805.1). Lineage (GTDB taxonomy): Bacteria > Bacillota > Clostridia > Oscillospirales > CAG-272 > UBA1740. Next base: position 8,242 of record JAZRMT010000025.1, read on the forward strand.
ACGTCTATATCTCCGATACACTCAAGTCCTGTCTGCATTATCTCCTTGAACTGACCGGTAGCACCGGAAACACGGTAAACGTTCTCGTTATAGAAGACCTTGGATTTGCATCCCGGCTCGTAGGCGGTATTCTTTATAATCGAAAGGGTAACGTCAGGCTTTAATGCAAGAAGCTTGCCGCCCATATCGTTAAAGGTTATGACTCTGTCGGAAACAAGGAAATCCTTATTGGCAACATAGAGATCATATTCCTCAAATTTACTCATTTTAAACGGCATATAGCCATAGCTTTTATAAAGCGAACGCAGAGCAAAAACCGCTCTTTCATCATTTTTAAGTATTTTTTCGTTAATCATCGTCACTAACACGCTCCATTATCAGGGCATAGCCGCCCTTGCCATGCTCAAGTGCCTTGCTGACACGGCTTATGGTTGCCGAGGACATACCTGTTACACGGCAGACCTCGGAATAGCTCTTTCCGTTCTTGAGCATTTTCGCCGCCTTAAGCCTTTGAGAAATATCAAGGATCTCCTTTACAGTCAGGGCATCCTCGAAAAATTTATAGCACTCCTCCCTGCTTTCAAGAGAGGAGATCGCATCAAAGAGGGCATCTACGTCTTTATTATGTAAATCTTCCATAATTACCTCGCTTATCAGTACTTTAGTTTGCTAAACCGCTTTAGTCCACTAAATTATAATACCAATATACTGATTTGTCAAGAGGTTTTGCAAAATTAGATAAAAATATTTCACGGGCGACCTATGCCGCCCGTAATTTAGGGTATCAATCAAGCCTTACCGTTTGGCTCGGCTCTACCTTGCACTTCTTCATATCGTAGTTGATCCAGACAGTTGTTGCAGTGGGATTATATACCTTAGTTTCGTCTGACGAGAAGATGAGAGAGTCGTACGCCTTTATATAATCGTAGATCTCAATATTGGTGGCGTACCAAGTGTCATCTCTACCGGCAAGCTTTTCACATATTTTCTCGATATGATCCCAATTGTTATTCATATCGAATTCATACGAATGGCCCCATATATACATAAGCCTCGGAGCATTGAGCTTTGCTCTCACGGTATTGTACTCGATCGCATTGAATTTATCTATCCAATCAAATATGTTAGGATTGTTGTGATGGGCGGTGGGCATCCACGCATGAAAATCAAGAGGCATACCGAAGCGGTCGTTGTCCTCTCCAAGCGATCTGGCATAAGCGATGCCCGAGTAGGTAAGAATATTCTTTACGGTCTCGCAATTATTGCCGTTGGCAGATACTCTGATTCCGCTGTCGGGATAAGCCATGCCTCGGATTATCATATCGAAGGTATTTTCAAGGTCTCTTCTGCACTCGAAGGCATCCTTAAGACAAAGAGTGGGGCTTGCGCAGGCGGAGGCTATGTGATTAACTCCGTGGACGGCAACCTCATGTCCTTTATCAATTATTCCTTGTTTTATCTGCTCCGCGGTAAGGAGTTTGCTGTTTCTGCCCTCCGCGCCAAAAAGTCCGCTGTTTATGTTGAAGGTCGCCTTAAGCGCGTATTTACAGAAGATGTCTGCAAGTCTGATATCCTGACTTACTCCATCATCATAGCTGAAGGTTACCGCCTTCTGCTTTCCGCCCGGGAAAGCGAGAAATCTGTATTTCATGATCACTACCTCATATATTAATAGTTTCGCCGGAGGCGATCTTGTAAATCGTATTGTCACCCCGGAACCAAACCGTGGTAAGAGTAGGATTGTATACCGAGTGTCCGTCGGCAGAGAAAACAAGGGATTCATATGCCTTTACATACTCGTATATCTCCATGTTGGTGGCGTACCAGGTGTCTTCCTTTCCGGCAAGCTTCTCGCAGATAGCCTCAAAGTGATCCCAATTGCCTTTGTGCTCAAACTCAGAGCTATGTCCCCATACGTAAAAAAGACGAGGGTGGCGGGAGGCTTTATACAGCTTCTCTTCATCAACGGAAAGGAATTTGTCAATAAAATCGTATATTTGCGTATTATCATGGTGAGCCGTGGGATACCATGCAAAAAAGTCGTCGGGAAGCTCGAACTTATCGTTATCTCCGCCGGCAAGACGGGCATACACTATTCCGAGGTCTTCGAGAAAGCTCTTTATTCTCTCGTAATTATCGCCCTTGATATTTCTCATGGTATCGGGGTAAGCAAATCCTCTGATAATTCGTCCAAACAGCTTCTCAAGACCAAGGCGGCAATCAAGAACGTCCTTAATGCCCGAAAGATGCCTTGTGATGCCCAGGGCTAAGTGATTGTAACCGTGGTTTGCAACCTCGTGTCCTCGTTCGATAAGAGAAAGTGCCTCCGATACGCTTAAATGATCGGACGATTGCCCGGCAAACTCGGAGGGGCAAAGATTAAAGGTTCCCTTAAGCGAATATTTATCAAGAGTTGCCGCTAAGCGAAGGTCGTACTTTGCGCCATCGTCGTAGCTGAATGTTACAGCCTTGAATTTTCCCTCGGGAAATCTAAGAAAACAGTATTTCATATTAATAAACCTCTCTTATATTATACTTCGGCTATGACCTCAACCTCAACCAGAACCCCTTTGGGAAGAGCCTTGACCGCTACACAGGAGCGAGCGGGCTTCTCGGTGAAGTATCTTGCATATACTTCATTGAACGCAGCAAAGTCAGACATATCAGCAAGAAAACAGGTAGTCTTGACAGCCTTCTCAAAGGATGAGCCTGCGGCAGAGAGAACTGCTCCTATGTTCTTCATAACCTGCTCTGTCTGCTCTACTATTCCAACGGATTCAACATTACCGCTCTCCGGATTAATAGGAATCTGTCCCGAGGTAAACACGGTATTGCCAAAAACAACAGCCTGAGAGTAGGGGCCTATTGCGGCGGGGGCTTTATCTGTGGAAATTTTCTTTAGCATGATGCTTCTCCTTTATGATTACGCAGTTTATCAACATATTCAGTTTTTTTACTTGTGGCCTTTAATGATAAGAAGAAGCAATCCCAAAATGAAGGTTGTAATCACTATAAATATCCTTTACTTCATAATTTTAAATATTACGCACGATAAATAACTTAAATAGAATATCATAAAATGTGAGTTAAGTCAATAGTTTGGAGAAACTTTTTTACATTTTTCATGATTTTTTTAAAAGAGGGGTTGACAACGAAGTATTCATTTGTTATAATACTTAGGCAAACGTTCCTCGGGGTGTGGCCCAATGGTAAGGCGCTTGGTTTGGGACCAAGACTTCGCTGGTTCGATTCCAGTCACTCCGACCAAGAGCTGTCGGCGGTGACGGGGACTTCGTTACCGTCAGCTCTTTTAATTTAATACTTGGAGGTATAGCTCAGTTGGTCAGAGTGCTTGCTTGACATGCAAGAGGTCGGTGGTTCGAGCCCACTTACCCCCACCAAAACAAAAGGACACCACGAGGGTGTCCTTTTGTTTTGGTGCGAGTATTGGATCGACCGCTTCACGCCTTGCGTGAGGGTGGTTCGC
>JAZRMT010000026.1:0-10639 GCA_045647805.1 Eubacteriales bacterium
TACCGTTGAATTCCGAGTTGATCATCTTGGCGAAGCGGGAATTTACAGATTCTCCCTTGCCTCTCCCGGATACTTCACCTATCACGAAAGCACCGTCAGCGGAGCAATTAATAAGATAATTGCAGGCGGAATTGACGTTGAACTTAATAAAGAAGACGGAATTTACAGAGAAAAGCGTACCGACGGAAGAGACGGATCTATTCTTTACGCTGATTTTACACGTCTTACTCCCATTTTCAGTAAGACTCTTGAGGAAATGATTGAGGCAAAAGCCTTCGATTTCAGAATTTCATCCGACGATCTCTATATCCTCAGTCTTAAGGAAAGCTCTACTGCTTATAAGTACTATCTCGATCTTTATCTTAAGGATCTTTGGGGAGAAGAGTACGAAACCAACATTAAGAAATATAAGGTAGAAGAGGTTCTTAAGGGTATCTATCACGGTGACATCGTTGATGACGTTCCCGCTAAGAATACCGATGACGAGTATATTCTCGGTCTTTACGAAGCTGTGAAGGCCAATACGACCTACAATAATGATACGAACTTCGTTGAGTTCTTGAAGTATTATTGGACAGAGGATTATTATGAGGAATATGCCGAGATCTATCAAGTAACCGATGTTCTTAAGGGAGTATACCACGGTGGCGGTGTTGATATGACCGATAGGATAACCAAGCTGTATGCCGAAGGCAAGATCGATAACGGCGACGGCGAAGGCTCCGAGATGAACGGATGCGTAATTGTAACCGAGGAGCTTGCCGAAATACTTCAGATGCTTATGGATAAGTATACCTTTGAGGGCGTTGAAAACTCTTGGACCAAGCTTTGCTACTACCATGAATACTTCGGTTCCGAGACCGCTGTAACTCCTGCAAATCCCTAATTAAAGTCGGCGCGTTTGGCAGATTATCTGCCACGCGCCGTTTGATACAATAAGGAGAAAATATGAAAACCAAAGACTTGCTTAGATTGATTATGTTAACTCTTGTTGTCATTTGCCTTGTTTTTTCAGTTGTTTCCTGTACTTTAGTCTCCGAAACATCTGATGGCGATGATGGAAAAGAAGAGGATAAAGACGCTAAGGACAACGAGAGCGACGACGATAATTCCGATGACACCGACGGAAAAAATGATTCCGACGGCGACGATAATTCGAGCAACGATGAGAACAAAAACGAAAATGATAACGGCTCGGATGATAATGTAGAAGGCGACGATCCTAATGAAGGTGATAATGGCTCCGACGAGCAGCCTGAAGGGGATGATAACGGCGGTTCAAATCCCGATATCGGAAATGACGGAACAGATAACCCGAGCACGGGTGACAGTGATGACACAACTTCTGATGGCGAAAACGGCGGAGACGATGAGTCGGGTGAGGAAAACGGCGGTTCAGCAACTCCCGACGATGGAAAGACTGATGTAGACGATCCTAAAGAGGACGATCCTAAAGAGGACGATCCTAAAGAGGACGATCCCAAAGAGGACGATCCCAAAGAGGACGATCCCAAAGAGGATGATCCCAAAGAGGACGATCCCAAAGAGGATGAGGATGTAACTCCTGCGGTAACTCATCCTATTATTACTGTTTTGGACGGCGACGGAAATCCTAAAGGCAGTCTTATCATTAAGCTTTATTCCGGCACAAGTTCCGCTACTATGACAACTACTAATAAACAGGGGGTTGCTGAGTTTTCAAAGCTTCCTCTCGGTGATTACACTTTTGAAATTATCTCCCCCTCCGGCGAAAGCTTTCATTATGATAAATCCGAATGTGTTTTGACTGAGAAAAATCCCGAGGTAACAATACGTTTATATGCCAAGATCGGAAACTCGGTTACCACAGTTTATGGCCCCGCTATCGAAGGTGATAATGGAGCAAAGGCTAAAGAGGTAACAAAAGGTGCCTTTGCCGTTGATATTAAAGCGGGTATGAATTACTTTGTTTTCCAGCCCGATAACAGCGGAATTTATGAGATTACCTTTGCGAGCGATGTGAGGACGGTTTTAGGTAATTACGGTATTCCCAATTACGTTCAGGGACATGATATTTCCGAGAGCGACGGAGAAGGATTTACCCTTGAGGTTACGCCTCTTGAGGGTGATCTTAGTGTATATACTCCCTACGTTGTCGGAATAAGCTGTGACGAAGCTTGCAGCGGAATATTAAAAATAAGCCGCGTTGGTGAGCTTTCCGATAATCCTGTGTATTTGCCTTGGATAGAATATACTGCAAAAATGCCTCTTACTAAGTATACGGTACCCGCGGGCAGTACATTTGAGTACATTGACGTTACGGATCCCTCTGTCAACGTTGTTCTCGGTTCGGACGGTTACTATCACCTCGGAACAGCAACCGGCCCGATAATCGTTGTAAATATTAAGAATCCTCTTAAAACCTTAGATGGCTCTATATTCTCCGGTTCCTTGTTCAGTATAACCGAAAATACTAATTTCGGCGGATATATTTATGACGGTGATACCTTTGTCAAGAAGGAAAGATTTAATGCTTTAATAGAGGCTTATGCTGAAATGTGTGATGAAACTCACGGATGCTATCCTTTGACCGAGGAGCTTGCATATGCTTTGAAAACCACCGGTGAAGCAAAGAAGTGGTGGAAGGTTGACGGGGCAGAGCAGATCTTCGGAAATGAAATACTGAAGGTCGTTCAAGAAAATGCATGGCTCTTCGCCTGCGGTGTCTTAAAGTAAGTTTAACATCAAAATATCAAAAATTAAGAGGGTGTCTCCAATTCAAAATTGAGACACCCTCGCTTTATATAAAAATCAGATCTGCTTTTGAACACTCTTGTATTCGTCGTAGTAACGGTAGTAAGGACAGTCTTTGTTTTGACCGGAAAGAAAGCTCACCATCTCGTCCTCGTCGAGTGAAAGCGTGCAAGAATAGCTATCGGTATATTCGTCATATTCGTAAAATTCGCAGCTATCGCAGGACGCCTTATGTTTGTAGCCGTATTTGGAAAAATCCATAAATAAACCTCGATATGTAAATAATTATAGTCAAATAATGTTGAATTATAAGATTTTTGAATCGACGATCAACTTTCCGCCACTCTTTTTTATTCCGTAAAGACATTCGATTGCCATAGAGAAAATCTTGTCACCGTTCACTCCTATACAGTCGTCAAGTTCCTTTACGAAGTTCACTGCTCCACTATGAAAATCAGAGGTAATGGCGTAAATTCCTCTTGTGCCTCTTTTGGCACATACGGCTCCGTAAAAGCCTCTCAGATCGGTTTCTGTTGCTATTTCCAGGCGGTTTTTAGTCTGGACCATGGTAATTTCTCTGAATCCAAGAGAATCCTCCGTTTTCATAACACCGTCAATACCTCCGTCCGAGCTGCCACCGGTAACGTAGCATTCAAGTATCTTTTTACCGTGCTTTTTCGAGTACTTTGAAAGCAGTGTCATAAAGTAGTTTTCAAAGAATTCTCCGCCTTTAGAATGGAGCTTTTCAATGAACTCGCTTTTCAGTGCCATCATCTCATTTATATTGTCCGCAGCAGCCGATATATGCTCGGACAGAGAATAAATACTCTCCGAATTTATTACAGCTCCGTAGCTAATCAGCTTTTTCAGTAGTTGTCCAATATAAGTGGATAAAATATCGTCATCCTTTTTTGTAGCCGTCTTATCAGCTCCGAATATCGAGCTTAATATATCTTTTAGCTCTTTTTGGCTTTTCGGCCCCTCACTCAGAGCCTTTATCAGCTCTTTTTCGCACTTTTCTATTCTGATTATTACCGGACGGGAGGTTATGAGATAGTATCTTCCGTGGTTATCAATTCCGATAAAGGAGGATGCGTGCATCTCGTTAATGCATTCACCGATGCTTATTCTTGCCTTGTTGTATAAACTTCCAATGCCGGTGTCTAATTTATCATTCGAACTTATTTCGAGAGATTGCATACAGGCGGATATAAGCTCGTTGCGTGTAAGCGGTTTTTTCTCTAAAATTTTAGTTATTGATCTGTTAATTTTAGTATTGGTAAATCTTTTCATATGCAACCTCCTGGTTCTCTATATTGATTTTACCACATTATTTCATGTAAATCAAGTTTTTTAATGTAAAAAGACTTGGAAGAACCAAGCCTTTTTTGTTTTTATTTCTTATAAGCCTGTATCGCTTTTTTAATTACGAAATCGTTTTCATCAAGAAGCTTCTTAGCCTCATCGTATTCGATTTCGAGAATATCTCTTACGATTCTGACCATTCTGTCCTCAAGCTTTATGTTCGAGGGGCGGAGATTTATCATTAAATTCTCATAAACGTGTCCGAGCCTTATCATAACAGATGTGGAGATCATGTTGAGTATCATCTTGTGTGCCGTTCCCGCCTTCATACGGGTAGAGCCGGTAATAACCTCTGCTCCCGTGTCGGGATGAATTGCAATATCAGCGATTCTTTCGATAGGAGTATCCTCATTAGCGGTAAGAGCAATAGTAAGAGCCCCGCACTCCTTAGCCTTCGTCATTGCACCTATAACGTATCTTGCACCACCCGCAACCGATATTCCGACAAGACTGTCCTTATCGGTGATATTGAATTTCGCAATATCAGAAGCTCCAAGCTCGGCATTATCCTCAGCCCCCTCAATAGCATTACGAAGAGCGTGATCGCCTCCCGCGATTATACCGATAACAAGGTCCTTCGGTACGCCGTAGGTGGGAGGACACTCGGAAGCATCAAGAACACCTAGTCTTCCTGAGGTGCCGCAGCCGATATAGAAGAGTCTGCCGCCCTGCTTCATTCTCTCCGAGATACCGTCAACCGCTGCCGCAATGCTTTCAAGCTCGGACTCGACTGCCGCCACCGCATTTACGTTTTCTCTTTGAATAGCTTTCATCATATCGATGGTGCTCATATCACTTATGTATTTAGTGTTCGGGTTTCTCATTTCTGTTTTAAGCATTTTTCACCTCTATAAATAAAGTTTGGAGTTAATATACCTTGTGGGCATTCTTTATGATATCAATTGTTTCCTCAACGTTGACGTAAACGTTAGGCTCGACATAACACCTAGCCGTCAATATGTATACCAATAACAAGAACCTTTATAAACAATTTTCTTCTGAAATTAATTTTACCATATTATGAGTTTTTTTTCAACCTAAAAATTATAGATTAAAGCATAATAAGAAGAAAAAACTCTACACACGGTAGAGTTTTTTCTATTTTAATGTGCAAACTGACTGTTATAGAGCTTGTGATAGAAGCCGCCTGACTCGAGTAATTCCTCGTGTCTTCCGGTTTCTATTATTTGTCCGTCCTTCATAACGAGAATAACGTCAGCCTCTTTAACAGTAGAAAGTCTGTGAGCAACAATGAAGCTCGTTCTGCCCTTCATCATTTCCGAGACCGCTTTCTGTATCCTTATCTCGGTTCTCGTATCTATGGACGAGGTAGCCTCGTCGAGAATGAGCATCGGGGGAAGGCAAAGCATAACTCTTGCAATCGAAATAAGCTGCTTTTGTCCTTGAGAAAGCCCCTCGCCCCCTTCTCCGACCTTGGTGTTATAGCCGTTTTCCAGCCTTTTGATGAAGCTGTGGGCATGAGCCGCCTTTGCAGCCGCAATGACCTCCTCGTCTGAGGCATCGGGCATTGCAAACGCAATGTTTTCTCTTACCGTACCCTCGGCAAGCCAGGTGTCCTGAAGCACCATTCCGTAACTGTGTCTTAGGGATTTTCTCGTAAGAGATGTGATATCCCTTCCGTCAAGCTCAATGCTTCCGCTGTCAACATCGTAAAAGCGCATAAGCAGGTTAATAATTGTTGTTTTACCGCATCCTGTCGGACCGACGATCGCTATACGCTGTCCGGGCTTTGTAACAAGATTCAGATCTCTGATAAGCGGCTTTTCCTTATCGTAAGAGAAGCTAACGTTACGGAGTGCGACCTCGCCCTCTGCATCGGTAATGACCTCTGCGTCCTCCTTATCCTTCGGCTCGGATTCCTCTTCAATGAGGTCGAAGACTCTTGCAGCAGATGCCAATGCGTTCTGAAATTCTGCGAAAATGCCGGAAATTTCATTAAATGGCTTGGTGTACTGGTTGGTATAGGAGAGTAAAACCGAGAATTCGCCTATTGTAAATACTGCGGCAGCGCCAAGACCGTTGTCAATTACCATAAGTGCTCCAACGAGAGCAACTGCGGCGTAAACCACGCTGTTTACAAAGCGGGTTGTCGGGTTTGTCAGGGAAGAGAAGAATATCGCTTTAAGAGTAGATCTTTCGAGCTCGTTTTCGATCTCTCCGAATTCTTCTATCGCATCGTCCTCTCTGCCAAAAGCCTTAACGGTCTTTTGATTTCCTATCATTTCGGAAATGAACGATCCTGACCTTGCCTCTGCCTCCGAGCGAGCCTTGAACATATTATAGGTTCTTGAGCCTATGAATTTTGCAATGAATATGGAAAGCGGTGTTATAAGAACAACAACTATCGCTATCTTCCAATTGATCATCAGCATAAAGGCGAGAGTGCCGACTATTGTAAGAACTCCGGTAAATACCTGCGTGAATCCGAGAAGAAGTCCCTCCGAGAATCTTTCGGTATCGTTTATAACACGGTTCACAACGTCACCGTGCGGAGTTGTATCAATATAGCTTAAGGGAAGTCGGTGTATCCTTGTAAATGCTTCGTTCCTTATATCTCTGGTAACGTGAAAGGCTATTCTATTGTTTACAGTGCTCATTATCCATTGTGCCAGAGCGGTAAATCCGATAAGTAATGCCGAAAGGGCAAGTAATTTGCCTATTTTACCGAAATCCACAGCCTCCTTGCCCACCATACAGTCAATGGCGTCTCCGATAAGCATGGGAACGTAGAGCGTGAGCGCTACCGAAATAAGTGCCATCAGAATTGATATCGGTAAAAGATACTTGTATCTGCCGATATAAACGAATACTCTTGACAGCGTTTTTTTGTTCTTCGTTGAAATACCTTTTTTCATCAGGAAACCTCACCTCCGAACTGCGACTGATATATTTCCTTGTATACCTCGGAGGAGGAAAGAAGCTCCTCGTGAGTTCCCACTGCAATTGCCTCTCCGTCCTCGAGCAGGATTATTTTGTCCGCATGCATTACGGATGCGGTTCTTTGAGATACAATGAATACCGTAGTATCCTTTAATTTTTCCTTAAGGGCAATACGCAGCCTTGCATCGGTTGCGTAATCGAGCGCGGATGCCGAGTCGTCGAGAATAAGTATATCCGGTTTTTTGACCAGAGCTCTCGCTATGGTAAGTCTTTGCCTCTGGCCGCCCGAGAAATTCTTTCCTCCGCTCTCAACTCTTGCATCAAGGCCTCCCTTGGATAATGCTACCTCGCTTGCCTGTGCAATATCTATTGCCTCGTTTATCTGCTCGTCTGTTGCATCCGAGCAGCCCCACTGTATGTTTTCTCTGAGAGTTCCGGAGAAGAGAATAGCCTTTTGGGGAACTACTCCGATCTTCCTTTCAAGATATCCCTTAGTATAATCCTTTATACTTCTTCCGAAGAGCCTTACCTCTCCCTCGGTGGCGTCGTAAAAACGGGGGATAAGATTTACAAGTGTAGTCTTTCCCGAGCCCGTACCGCCGATTATACCGACGGTTTCTCCTTTTTTTACTTTGAAATCAATGCCTTCGATGGAGTTTTCGGCAGATTTCGGATACTTAAGCGAAACGTTGTTGAATTCGATCGCGTACTCGCAATTCTCCTCCTCGTTCATCTCACCGAAGCTTTGCGAGGATTTTATATCGAATACCGAGGAAATTCTCGATGCGGATGCAAGAGCCTTCGTAATGCTGATAATAAGGTTTGCAAGCTTGACAAGCTCTACAAGGATCTGCGACATATAGTTGTAAAGCGCAATGACCTCGCCCTTGCTAAGCTCGCCCGAATCAACCTCCAAGGCACCTATATACATTAGCAGGAGTATTCCGAGATTTATGATAACGTAGGTAAGAGGATTCATCAAAGCCGAGATTTTTCCTACATATTTCTGAGAATGAGTAAGTGTTTCGTTCTCCTTCTCGAATCTTTTGGTTTCCTCTTCCTCCTTGCCGAAGGCTCTTACAACTCTGACACCAAGCAGATTTTCCCTGGTCTTTGTAAGTATTCTGTCGACTCCCGATTGCACCTTTTTGTAAAGCGGCATAGAGATTATCATTATGCCGAATACCACTATCGAAAGCAGGGGAATAACTATTGCAAAGGATATTCCTGCCTTGGGACTAATGGTAAACGCCATTATCATCGCTCCGAAAACAACGAAGGGCGAGCGTAGAAGCAGTCTTAAGGCAAGATTAAGTCCTGTTTGAACCTTGCTTGCATCTGCGGTCATCCTTGTGATCATTGTTGATGTTCCGATGTTGTCAATATCGGCGTAGGAGAGCGTCTGTAAATGGCAGAACAGCTCCTTTTTCGTTTTTGCGATAAATCCTACCGATGCCTTAGCACAGTAGAATTGGGCTATTGTAGAAAATCCAAGCCCCACAAGTCCTATCAGAACCAGCAAAAGACTCATCTTAACGACGTAGGAGGTGTCTCCGGTTTCAATTCCACGGTCGATTATTGCCGCAATTACCAGAGGCACGATAAGCTCCAGCGTCGCCTCGAGGAGCTTGCCGAGGGGACCGAGAATGCTTTCTTTTCTGTAACCCTTGAGATTTTTAAAAAGCTTTTTCACCTTTTACTCCAAAACAAAATTTTGTTTCACGGCGATTTCTCACCGTGAAACTCGTTTTTTTAGTTGAATTTTACAGTATATCTGAATTCTTCCTTTTCACCGCTCGAAAGTCGGTTCATTTTTCTCTCGTTGAAGTTTTCCTCCGTCTCACCGTCATTAGGAGTTCCGGACCAGGGCTCAAGGCAGATAAATCTTGCCTCGGCAAAGGTCTCCTTCCAAATGCAGAAGTAGGGAAGATTTGAGGTCCAGGACATATCAACGGTGTGCTTTTCCTTAGGAGAATAAAGGATTGCTCTGTCCTTTGTGCCGGTGAAGATCATAGTGTCGTTTGAATAGATCTCCTCCTCGTTAAGAGGATACTCGGAATTCTTAAGTGCGTAGTCCTCTCCGTAGGGACGGCAGAAGCAACCGTGCTGAAGAGGATACCAGCAAAGCTTGTCAACGTTATCAAACTTAAGACTGAAGTCACCGATAGCAGAGCCGCCCTTTCTTTCAAGAGAAAATCCGGGGTGCCAGCCGAACAAATAAGGCATAACCTTTTTGTCCTTGTTTTCAACCGTGAAGCTTGCAGTAAGTGTATCACCCTTCACCGAATATTTAGCAGTAAGATTAAAATAGAAGGGATACTGACCGAGGGTTTCCTCGTCTGCCTGGAGAACAAGAGTTATGCTGTCATCTGCAATACTCTTGACCTTGAAGGACTTTTTGCCGGCAAATCCGTGACCGTCCATCTCGTACTTCTTACCGTCATAGAGATAATAGCCGTTAAGGATCCTTCCGCAAACAGGGAAGAGTACGGGTGCGTGCTGATCCCAATAGGTAGGATTTGCGTTCCATACATACTCGAAGCCGTCTGCTCCCTTTGCGGAAATAAGCTCTGCACCGTAGTCGTTTATCCTGACGGTGAGCTTGTCACTTTTTATATCGTGGATCATTTCAATTCCTCTCAGTGCTTTTTGGTCTCGATCTCGGAAACGACCTTGTCGATAAACTCGTCAACAGCGAACTTGCCGCCCTCACCCTCAGTTCTTGCTCTGACGGTGACAGCATTTTCCTTCATCTCGTCCTCACCGACAACAATCATATAAGGAACCTTGGAGAGCTGTGCCTCTCTGATTCTGTAACCAAGCTTCTCGTTTCTGTCGTCAAGCTCTGCTCTGATACCTGCCGCTTGCATCTTCTTTGTAACCTCTGCCGCATAGTCGGCAAAGTCTGCAACTACGGGTATAACCGTAACCTGAGTGGGAGCAAGCCATACGGGAAGAGCGCCTGCATACTTCTCAAGAAGGAGTGCAAGAGTTCTCTCGTAGCAGCCCATAGAGGTTCTGTGTATAATGTAAGGAGTCTTAAGGGTGTTATCCTTATCAACGTATTCCATACCGAATTTCTTAGCAAGAAGCATATCTACCTGAATGGTAACGATAGTGTCCTCCTTGCCGAATACGTTTTTGCACTGAATGTCAAGCTTGGGGCCGTAGAATGCCGCCTCGTCAATACCGATAACGTAGTTCTCTCTGCCAAGATAGGTGTCAAGAAGCTCGCCCATTATAGCCTGAGCCTCGTTCCACTGCTCGGGAGTGCCCTCGTACTTGTCGGTTCTCTTGGGATCCCACTGCGAGAAGCGGAAGGAGCAGTCCTCTCTGAGTCCGAGCGCATCAAGCATATAGAGCGCGAGGTCAAGACAGCCCTTGAATTCCTTCTCAAGCTGATCGGGAGTAAGGATAAGGTGACCCTCGGAAATGGTGAACTGACGGACACGGATAAGACCGTGCATCTCGCCGCTATCCTCATTTCTAAATAGAGTTGAGGTCTCGCCAAGTCTCATGGGAAGGTCTCTATAGGAACGCTTCTTGTTAAGGAATACCTGATACTGGAAGGGGCAGGTCATAGGACGGAGAGCAAAGCACTCCTTGGTATAGTCGTCGGGATCGCCCATAACGAACATAC
>JAZRMT010000027.1:0-5217 GCA_045647805.1 Eubacteriales bacterium
CCCTCTCTACGGCTTTGTATTCTCCCTGTTTGCTGTGTTCTCGGTGTATGCCACTCTTTGTAAGCTGAATGCCGATTTTGCTGCGTTCAAGCTTATATCGGGGAACGGGGAAAAGCAGATTTTGGAGAAGAAGATGACCAGAAGTCTTCCGGAGGAAAATTACGCACTTGACGGACTCGTTGATGAATATAAGTCCAGAACTGCCAGAATTTTCAGAGCGGCATTTGTTACCGATTTCTTTAAGAGAACGGGTGCTGTGTCCGAGAATTCTTCTCATAACGGACTTCTTCTTTCTATTTCTCTCTTCCTTTCGGCTATCGTTAGCGTAATATGCTATTTCCTCGCTGATGGCACTTCTTCGGCGATCATCTCGTTTGCCTTTGTATTCCTTCTCGGAGTTCCGGCATTTTTCCTTCTTTCTCATAAGCTTCCCTTTAAGGATGCGGAGGAGTATGCCGTTTCAGAGGACAGTGCGGCACTCGGAGAGATAGCATATCTCGATTTTTCGGATGTTGACGTTATTTGCTTTGAGGATTCCGAAATATTCGGAATAGATGACGTAAATCTGAAAAGGTTTATGCTCTACGGTGACAGAGATAATATGGAGAACGTAATGAGGAAGATGTGCTCACTCTTCTCTGTGGTCGGTGGACCTCTTAACTCTATATTTGCGGGAGCTCTTGATAATCGTGTTCGTCATAACCCTGCCGTCAACGCCGTTATAGAGCAGGACGGCCTTTCGGGAGAGGTGAGCGGTAAGCTTATCTCGGCTGGAAGCGAGGAATATATGATTCGCCACGGAATTGCTATTCCCGAGGGAGCCTCGCAGAACGAAAGAAAGAACGATACCACGAAGATAATGTATGCGGCAGAAGGAAAAGAGGTATATGCCAAGTTCTATATAAGGTACTCCTTCTCTGAGGAATTTACAATGCTTCTTCCTTCGCTTAAGGAGCAGGGAATTATACCCTTGATATACACCAGCGATCCCAATCTTTCCAACGAGCTGCTTAAGCGTTTGAGTGCGGGTTCCGATTGTATGCGTGTTATGAAGAGGCTTGTTCCCGGTACTACCGACGAAAAGCTGCATAACCGTGTAAGTGCGGGTATGGTAACCGTTGGTGATAAGATCAACGCTATTAATCTCGTTCTTCTTTCCAAGAAGTATAAGCGTTTCACAGAGCGTATTTCAAGCTCCGAGATAACCGCAATGGGAATCGGCATAGCAACTGCAGCCGTTATGTCGCTTATAGGTGTATACAGTATACCCGCAGCGCTCTTCGGAACATGGCATCTTCTTTGGAGTGCTGTGCTCGGCTTCTCCAGTAGGAGCAGATTTTTGAAGGAAAAAAAGGCTGCGGAAAAGAATAGTCATAACGATTGATAACTGTCCGTGCCGTCCTCTATCGGGCGGCACGGCTTAAGATTTATATGTATATTTGTCATGGCACCCCGCCATGACTGAAAAAGGAGAAAAAATGCAAAAGGAACAGCTCTCTTCGATACTTAAATCGGTTCAGAAGCCGGGTAGGTATATCGGCGGAGAATACAACAGTGTAATTAAGGATAAAAGCTCGGTGAAATGTCGATTTGCCTTCTGCTTTCCCGACACCTATGAAATAGGAATGTCCAATCTCGGTGTCCGCATCTTATACGACGTCATGAACCGTGATAAGGACGTTTATTGCGAGCGTGTCTACGCTCCTTGGACAGATATGAAGGAAAAAATGGAGCAGTACAGTATTCCGCTCTCCTCAATTGAAACGGGCGATCCTCTTTCGGCGTTTGATATGGTAGCCTTTTCGCTTCAATATGAGCTTTGCTATACCACGGCTCTTGCGATGATCAAGCTTGCCGGTTTCCCCCTTTATTCCAAGGACAGAGGCGAGGAGATTCCTATCATCATCGGAGGCGGTCCCTGTGTATATAATTCCGAGCCCATTGCCGAATTCTTTGATCTTATAAATATCGGAGAAGGCGAGGAGATTCTTCTTGAGATCTGCCACCTTTATAACCAAATGAAGGACGAGGGACGTTATTCGAGAGCAGCCTTTCTACGTGAGGCGTCGCATATCGAGGGCGTCTATATTCCTTCGCTTTATGACGTCTACTATAACGAGGACGGTACCATAAAGGAATACCGCCCGAAATATGATGACGTTCCTTCCAAGATAAGAAAAAGAATAGTTGCCGATATGGATAAGGCTCCTTATCCCGAAAAGCTTGTAATGCCTTACATAGAAACCGTTCACGACAGAATAGTCCTCGAGGTTTACCGAGGATGCATCCGAGGATGCCGATTCTGCCAGGCGGGAATGGTTTACAGACCTATAAGAGAAAAATCACCCGAAACGCTTTGCAAACAGGCAAGATGCCTATTTGATAATTCGGGTTATGATGAAATTTCGCTTATATCTTTGTCCATAAGCGACTATTCCGAGCTTCCTAAGCTTACCGATGAGCTTCTTTCATGGACGGACGAGAAGAGAGTATCGCTTTCTCTTCCCTCCCTCAGAATTGACAGCTTTTCCGAGGAGCTGATGCAGAAGGTGTCCTCTGTTCGAACGGGTGGAATTACCTTTGCACCCGAGGCTGGAACGCAAAGGCTTCGTGACGTTATTAATAAGAACGTTACCGAGGATGATCTTATGCGTTCGGTCGGAATCGCCTTCAAGGGCGGCAAGAGCAATATCAAGCTCTATTTCATGAATGGATTACCCACCGAAACAATGGATGATATAAAGGGTATTGCAGAGCTTTCCGAAAAGGTAGTTTCTCAGTATTTTAAGCTTCCGAAGCCCGAGCGTCCGAAGGGAATAGGAGTCACTATCAGCGTTTCCTGCTTCGTTCCCAAGCCCTTTACTCCCTTCCAGTGGGAAAAGCAGGATTCATTTGACACCTTGATCGAAAAGCAGGATTATCTTCGTGAATGTATAACCGACCGAAGAGTACGATACACCTATCACGATGCCAAAATATCCTTCCTTGAGGCAGTTTTTGCCAGGGGCGACAGAAGGCTTGCCCCCGCTCTTGCTCTTGCGGCGGAGGAAAGGTTCATGTTTGATGCGTGGGATGAATATTTTGACTTCGACAAGTGGATGTCGGTGTTCGAAAGATGCGGTATAGACCTTGATTTTTATACTACCAGAGGCTTCGGCTTGGATGAGGTTCTGCCATGGGATATTATTGATATCGGAGTTACTAAGGCGTTCCTCAGACGAGAGCGAGATAACGCTTACGCCGAGAAGACCACCCCCTCCTGTGCGGAAAAATGCAGTGGATGCGGAGCAAATAAACTCGGAGGTAAGAACAGATGGTGCAAGTAAATAACGAGAAGAAAATTGTTCGTGTAAAATTTAAGAAGCTTGGCAGCCTTCAGTATATTTCGCACCTCGACTTGGTAAGAACGATGAATAAGATCGTTGTTAGAGCCGACATTCCTCTCTGGTATACCGAGGGCTTTAACCCGAAGCCTAAGCTTGTTTTTGCCGCTCCCTTGTCAATCGGAACGGAGAGTGTTTGCGAGTTTCTCGACATACGTCTCACCGAGCGTGTAGATCCCGTACTTATAAAATCAAAGCTTAACGCCAATATGACCGATGAAATGCAGGTTCTTGAGGCGTATTATCCCGAAACCAAGTTTACCGATCTGAAATGGCTCTCCTACACCATGAGGATCAAAACTCTCGGAGCATCCGATGCACTTGCAGAGCAGTGTAATGCGGCACTTTCCTCCGAAAAAATCGAGATCCTAAAGAATACCAAGTCGGGTGAGCAGATTGTTGATATTAAGCCGCTCGTAAAATCTGCAAAGGTAGGATTTGATGGCGAATTCCTCACCGTGAACTGCGTTCTTTCTGCCGATCCGTCATCCTTCCTTAACCCCGAGTATCTGGTTAAGGCTCTTCGGGAAAAATGCGGAATTCTCTGCTCACCGGTACTTACCGACGAATACTATTCTATAATGAGAGAAAAGGCGTATTTTGCCGATATGACCGAATTTAAATAATTGCATCGAAATTTATACCCGACAACCGCCTTAAGTGTTCGAGAGAGCATAACAGGCGGTTTTTCGCTACCACGGCACCGCCCACATCTTGAATCGACAGATT
This sequence comes from Eubacteriales bacterium, assembly GCA_045647805.1. Lineage (GTDB taxonomy): Bacteria > Bacillota > Clostridia > Oscillospirales > CAG-272 > UBA1740. The sequence goes on from JAZRMT010000027.1 coordinate 4,113, forward strand.
TCCGATCAGCTCCGAGAATGTGTCCTCGATGTTTGTAAGATCGTTGTGATTTACAGTTAAACTGATGTAGGTTTCCTTCTCCTTGTAGTGGGAATAAGCCTTGTCGGCAGCTTCGTAAGCCTCTTTTATACGGGATTCACTGATGGAAATGTTTTCAACCTCATCGCATACCGACGTCATTACCTTTTCGACAACAAGCGTGTTAACAGTAACCCCAATCAAAAGAAGCGGCATAAGAATAAACGCAAAGATTTTAACCTTCATCCCTCTTTTTTCTCCTTTGGAATCACGTTGATTTTTCCGTCGTCCGTAACCGTCATAAGAAATACCTCGTCAAGCTTCTTTTTGTTAGTCTTAAGAGCCTTTTTCAGCCATTCGTCGCCGTACCCCAGAAGCCTTAGATTTTTTTCGATAGCCTTTCCGTCTATAACTACTGTGTGTGCGAGCTCGGCTTCGTTTTTCTTGAGCAGGGAAAGATTTCCGTTTTGCTCAATTATCCCATAATAGATTTCCGAAATATCCCCGATACCTTGTGAACGTATCTCGGCAAGAAGCTCGTTTACCGAAATTCTGTTTTCGTTCAATGCATCCTGCAAAAGTCTTCCTTTATATATTATATATACCGGTTCACCGTCTATCGTACTCTTTAATCTCTCCGATTTGTTTTTAACAGTCGATAGGATGATCTCTGCGGCAAGAATAAACAGCATTGGCAGTATAGCATTTAAAAGCGGAATATCTGGATCGTCAATTGGAATGGCTGCAAGCTCGGAAATCAGAAGAGTTGAAACAAGCTCTCCTACGTCAAGCTCACCGAGCTGTCTTTTTCCCATGATCCTGAGTGAAAATGCTAAAAGAACGTAAATTATGACAGTTCTCGCTATAATTGAAACCATAAAATACCCTCCTTTTTAACATTATTCTGCATTTTTTAGGCTTTTATAAGAAAAAATAAAATTTTTTCAACTTTTTTTAAAAAAGTACTTGACAATTTGGAATGAATCGTGTATAATAGACGAGCCGACTTTCGAGGAGGCACTTGATCATTGAAAATTGAACAACACGAAATTTGAAAAGCACAAGATTGTGCATTCTCGTTAAGAAC